>JASHOV010000255.1 GCA_030038495.1 Streptosporangiaceae bacterium | reverse complement strand
GAGACCCTCGCCCAGCCACCAGACCCCGATGGCCCAGGGAACCGACGCCGCCAGCGCCAGCCGGGTCGTGCGCTGCCACAGGATCCCGGCCGCGAGCGCGAGCTGCACCGTGGCGAAACCCGCGTTCGCGAGCACCAGGTGCCGGCCGATCTGAGTCGCGGTCCAGGCCACCGGCCCGGCGATCCAGCCCGGATTGCCGGGCCCGACGGGCGCGATGACCTGCGTCGCGAATCCGTGGCTGAACATGTAGGGCTGATACTGCAGTGCCGCGTCCAGCAGCCAGACCAGCCCGAGGGCTAGCTGCAGCCCGCGCCGGGTGACGCGGAACGGGCGCGGTCTCCTGTGCCTCGGCGTGCTCATCGCTTACTCCGGCGCGGCGGGATGCTCTGGGGATTGCGGAACAGGTTGTGGCGGTCGTATTTCGTCTTGACCGAGACCAGGCGCGGGAAGTTCTCCGCGTAGTACTCCCGCTTCCAGTCGCGGATAAGCCGGTTAGGGAAGTTCTGGTAGCTCTCGTCGGGCGTGTGCGGCCGCAGCACGTCGATGACCTCGTTCGTCCACTCGATCAGGCCGTTGCCCACGTGCGCGGGCGCGTCGTTCGGCCACACCGGCGTCGGCCGCCAGAGCGTGTGCACGTTCCTGTGCACGTAGGCGGTCTCAGTCCGTCCGACCGAGTTCATGGCCGGGCCGCCGACCCAGCCGAGCGACCACAGCGAGCCGTTCGCGTCATCCGACCGTGACGGGCACCGGGTGAGCAGGTCGACCATGTTGGCCACGACTGCCTGCGGGACCGGCTGCCTGGCGTACCGGGAGATGTCACCGAACGAGTGCTTCTCGGCCTCGGCCGAGGCGAAGATCTTCTGCACGTCCCAGAACGTCATCTCGGTCAGAGTGATCTTGACAGGCGTGCCGGCCGCGGCGATCAGCGGCTGTACCAGGTCGTGCAGTTCACCGCTCGGCCCGATGTACTGACCGCGGGAGAATACCGTGATGGCCTCGCGCGGGCCCGGCCGGCCGACCGGGACCGCCTGCGCCGACGCGACGGCGTTGAGCGCGGCCGGCGCGGTGGCCAGGATCTCGTCAAAGGCCGACAAGACCCCGGTGGCAGCGTCGGCACCGCGCCAGTCGTACCGGTAAAAGGTCACGTTCTGCCGCGGCGCCTCGGCCAGATCGAAGACGAACCTGGTATTGAGGCCGAAGCTGCCGCCCGCTCCGCCGCGGCACGCCCAGAACAGGTCCTCGTGGTGCCGGGAATCCAGGTCGAGCAGCTCACCCGCGGCCGTGACGATCTGCGAAGAGCGCAGATGATCGCAGGTGAGACGCTGCCAGTGGGTGTTGTAGCCGATGCCGCCGCCGAGCGTGAGGCCGCCGACGCCCACGCCCAGGCACGTACCCACGGGCAGGAAGAGCGGGCCGCCCACCGTCGCGTTGAACACGTTCGCGTTCAGCGCGCCGCCGCCGACCGTCATGGTGCCGTGGCGGCGGTCCACGCTGACCCCGTCCAGACGGCCCATGTCGATCACCAGCCCGGTGGTGGTCGAGAAGCCGGCGTAGCTGTGCCCGCCGGTGCGGCCCACCGGCTGGACGCCGTATCGCCGGGACCAGTCCACGCAGGTAACGACGTCGTGCTCGTCCGCGCACAGCGCCGCCGCGATCGGCACGACGTCCAGGTACCGGCCGTTCGCGGGCGCGATCGCTTCGGCGAAGCCCCGGTCGCCGGGCATCAGCAGCCTGCCCCGCAGCCGCCTGCGGAGCTTATCGAGCGGGCTTCCCCCGACCAGGGCCGGGCTAGCAGGCCGCAGGCCCAGGCCGGCGGCGACCGTCAGCCCGAGCGCTCCGCTGCCGGTCTGCAGGAAGTTCCTGCGGCTAACGGCGGCCATGCTCACGCGCCCGGTGGCTGGCCGCGACGTGGCTGGGCATGCCGTAAGTGATCGTTCCCAGGAGAATTCGACGGGTCATTCGACCACCTCGATGGCCGACATCATGCCGAGGTCCTCGTGCCCGACGATGTGGCAGTGCTCGACGAACTTGCCCGCGTAGTTGACGAAGTTCGACTGGAACGTGAGGGTGTCGCCTGCGCTCTTGGTGAGCACGTACGTATCGCGCCACAGCGGCGGTGACAGCACCTTCCCGTTGCGCTTGATGATCTTGAACGGATTCGTGTGGATGTGGAACACGTGCGCGTGCTCCATCAGCTTGGGGTCGAACGCGTTCTCGAGCGTCCACTCCTCCGCGGTGCCGAGCGGCACCTGGTACGGCGGCGCGGCCATGTCATAGGGCTTGCCGTCGACGCCGAAGTTCAGGAACGTGTTGTCTGGTTTCCGCTGGACCGAGAAGGTGAAGTGGCGGTGCCGCCTGATCGGCAGGATCGGCGGGTCATAGGCCGGCAGCGCGGTTGGCAGGCTCATGCTCCGGCCATGGCCCGACACCTCGATGGTCATGATCGTCCGCTTATCGAGCTCGCCCTTCAGCGTCGAGAAACCGGGCATCGGCATGCCGCCGCCCGCGGGACCCGGCGATCCCGACTCCGGCATACCGGGAACGTTGGGCTGGGTGCTTGAGCCCGGCGTCAGCACCAGGTCGTAGCGGCCCGGCCTGCCCGCCTTGACCAGCACCTCGACCCGGTTGCCCGGGGACAGCATGAGCACGTCGGTCGGGTCAGGCGCGGCCAGGGTCAGGCCGTCCCAGGCCAGGACGTGAAAGTCGTGGTGCTTCAGCTGCAGCGACATGAAATTGCCTTCGGCTGCGTTCAGCAGCCGCCAGCGCTGGACCTCGCCCGGATACATGCGCAGCCGGGGAGTGAGCACGCCGTTGACCGTCCACAGATCGAGCGCCTTGGGGAAGAAATCCTGGTCGGGCTTCGGCTCGGGGATCGGATCGAGCAGTTGGTAGTCCTTCCCGAGCTCGATGTTCTGCAGCACGATGGTCTTTTCCCTGGCGGCCGCGACTTCCTCGACTTCGTCCAGGTCGCCGCGGACGATCAGCATTCCGGCCATCCCGGCGCGCAGCGCCTGCGTGACCCCGCCGTGCCGGTGCGGGTGGTACCAGAAGCTCCCGGCCGGGTGATCGGCAGGCAGCGGAATCTCCAGATGTTTATCCCTGCCCGGCGGAATATCGAGGAACACGTTGTCCGCGATGCCGGCCGGCGAGACGTGCAGGCCGTGCGTGTGCAGGTTCGTGTTCGTCCACTGGTGCGGCCGGTCCATGTGCATCGGCATCGGCGGCAGCTTGGGCAGCCGGTTGCGCAGGTCCACCCTGAGGGTGTCTCCCGGCCGCAGCTCCCACGTGTAGCCGGGTACGACGCCGTCGAAGGTGTTGGTCCTTACCAGCTTCGGCGCGTTCATGTCGACGACTCCCGGACGCGTGGTCAGCCGGACCGAGAGCGCACCGTCGCGGCTGGAGAGCACGCGCGGCTGCGGAAGCTCGGGCTGCCGTGGCTTCCGCGGCCTGCGCCCGTGCGCGGTACGGCTGATTGTGCCGCCGCGCTGGCCGGCCAGCGCGCCCGCGGCGACGGCGCCGACTCCGTACGTGATCGCCTGACGGCGCGAAATAGGCTCAGGCACCGGTCAGCCCACCAGAGTCCGTGGCATTCGTCCCCCGATCAAGTGCAGCGAACGGGGCAACGCTAGCGCGCCGGGCGCCCAAATCCTTGCAAGCAAGTCGTGACATGCTGACTACGGATCGTAATAGCCCCTCAGTGGCGCCGACATGATGCCCGCACCTGCTCGCCTTTACCGTCGCGCCTGGCTGTGCTGGCGGAGCGGAGGCAGCGCCCCCAGCAGCATTCAGGCAGGCAGGCGGCCGGATAGCACCTTGCCTGGGCTCACAAACCCCGCACGCGGGCGCGCTGGCAGTGCGCGGCTCGCGTGCGGGGCCCGTGCGGCATCTGGTCCTGATCAGTCAGCTAGCCGGGCGATGTGGTCGAATTCGCCGTTACGCACTCCGCCGATGAAGGCGTTCCATTCGGTCGGCGTGAACCGCAGAGTGAGCTGATCGGTGTCCTTGCTGTCACGGACGGCGATCTGGCCATCGGGCAGGCGCGCCACTTCGACGCAATCGCCGTTCGCGAAACTGAGTGAGCTCTTGATCCAGCGCGAGCCGGAATCCGCCGCACTCGCGCTGGATCCCGGGGCAGGAGTGCTTGACATGCTTCTGACCTCGCTTCTATCGTGCTGGTCCGGCCACGGACGGGGGCCGCCGTGACTCGGGTCGCGTGTTTCTCGGACGCTCGATCATTAGGCGCAGTCGTTGCACTCGCTGTGACGGTTACCTTGCCTTGCGGTGCCGGTGTTACGGTGCGCTTGCCGGCTGTCTTGCGGTTCGCTGCTCCAGTGCGTCGAGCAGGTCGCGGAGTTCGTATCGAGTGATGACGTCCTCGCCGTCGGCTATGGGGATGATGCCCTGCCATGCCGTGTCGATGCGCATGATCTGGACCTGCGGGTGGGCGGCCTCGAACTCGAACCGTCTGGCCACCTGGTCCTGGTAGTCGGGTCGGCGATGCAGCATGCAGGCAGTCAACCCCGCCGGGGTCGTAACCTGAAGGTGTTGCCTGTTTGGGCTTGCCAGACCAAACAGGCAACGGCTAGGGCGGACGCTCCTCGCGCGATTGGCATAGGGCATGAGCACGTTTGGCAGCGAGCTTGCGCGGCTGATGGAGGCGCGCGGGATCGGTGTTCGTGAGCTGGCGCGTGCGGTGCCGTGCAACCCTGGTCACATCTCGAACCTGCGCTGCGGCAAGGCGCGGCCGTCGGCCGAGCTGGCGGCCGCCCTGGACGAGGCTCTCGGCGCCGGTGGTTCACTGGCCGGCCTGGTGAGTGCCGGGCCTGTGGTGCCGGATGGGGATCTCGGGCTGATCGAGCTGGCGCGCCGCGCAGAGGCGTCCGATCTGGGTGCGGGCACGCTCGAGTTGCTGCAGGTGTCGGCCGACACGATGTGCCGCGATTATCCGGTGGTCGCTCCGCAGGTCTTGTCGGCGCGGGCCGGGGAGTGCCTGCGTTATGTCACCGGCCTGCTCGGCAAGCGGGTCACCCTCGCCCAGCACCGGGAATTGCTGGTTGTCGCGGGCTGGCTGTCCGCCCTGCTGGCTTGCACGCTGTACGACGCGGGCGACGCCAGCGCGGCCGAGACGGCGCGTAGCATGACCCGCCAGTTCGGTGACCACGCCGGACACAGTGAGCTGGTCGCGTGGTCCTTCGAGATCGCCGCCTGGTATGCCCTGGTCGAGGGGCGGTTCCCGGAGACGGTCGCGCTGTGCGAGGCCGGGCTGGCGCACGCCGGGTTGAGCAACGCCGCTGTCCAGCTCACCCTGCAGGCGGCCCGTGCCTACGCCCGGATGGCCGATGAGCAGGCGGTGACAATTCTCGCTGCGGGGAAGCAGATCCTGTCGGGGGTGCCGGTCCCCGATCACCCGGAGCATCATTTCGTGTTCGACCGCGACAAGTATGAGTTCTACGCCGCGACGATCTACACCTGGCTGGGCTCCGACGACCGCGCGGCAGAGGAGAACGCCCGCGAGGTGGTGGCCCGCTGCCACGGTCCCGGTGGCACGGTGATCTGGCCGACACGGCTGTCCACGACGCTAGTCAATCTCGGGCAGATCGCAGGCAGGCGCGGCGACCTGGACCAGGCGGTCGGCCTGGGCGAGGAGTCGCTGCGCTGCGGTCGGCGCTCAGCCGAGTTGCTGCCACGCGCCACCGAGCTTGAGCGCCGCCTGCGGGCTCGGTACGGGCCCGAGCGCCTAGTCCGCGAGTACGGCGAGCTGCTGCACGACGAGTTGCGCGCCCTGCCGGCGGGCAGTGCCCGCAACCTGCAGGATGTAGTGCGCCGCCGCATGAACGGCAAGGAGCTGCCGTGAATGCAAACCGTCCTGGACGCAAATGAGCCCCGTGAATGCCACTTCCGGGTCCGTCCTGGCCGCACGGCTGCCGCCCCTGCTCTGCGAGCGTGCTGGCGGACTTTTGAGCGTTCGTTCACCTGGCTTTCAGCCTTTGCCTCTAACGTAGTCGTCTATGACCGATAACCCTATAAACATGGGCAAGACGGACGCAGAGTCCAGCTCCGCGCTCATCGTCTCCGGCGCCCCGGACGAACAAGCCGATCTCCAGGAAGACCTCACCGATCTCGCGGAAGAGTTCACCGATTTCCCGGACGAGC
>JASHOV010000254.1 GCA_030038495.1 Streptosporangiaceae bacterium | reverse complement strand
GCCGGGTCGGTGAGCTGGCGCAGTGGGCCCGGGCGGTCCCGGCCGGTGCCCCTGACCCGGCGCTCGGTGCGGTCGCGGCGCAGCGGTCGCTGCTGCTGGACGGCCCGGTCGTTCCCCTCACCGCGCCGCCCTATGTGCTGGACGCGGGCGGCCGGATGAGCAGGCAACTCGAGGACTCGGCCGGCAGTCTGCTCGGTGTACTGCGGACCCTGCTGCCGGGCACGGACGGGGTCAGAATGACAGAAGCAAGGGACGCGACCGCGAATCAGCAGGGCCGGGCACTCGCCGCCGCCTCCGGCCGACCGCTGGTGGTTGTGGTCCGTGACGCGCACCGCACCGAGTGGCAGCGCCAGCTGCTGAGCCGGGTGCTGGCCGCCCGGCCCGATGCCCTTGTGGTAGGCACGGGGACTACGCACGATCGCGCCCTGGCCGGGCCGTCCTACCTGGGCACCAGGGGCTCAAGCCGGGCCAGCCTGACGGCGGCCGCGAGCCTGCTGGCGGGCGGTCGGCGCGAGTCGGCATAGCCGACGAAGGAAGCGGCGACCGCAGGAAGTGAGGTACGCGATGCATGACGATTCCGCCGGGCCTGCGGTCCCGGCGACGGTCGTCGGCCCTGCGGCCCCGGCGACGGCCGCCGGGCTCATCGATGCCGCGATCGAGCGCGGGGTGATCCCCGGCGCGGTACTGGCGGCCGGTCAGGGCAGCGAGCAGCCGCTTATCTGGCACGTGGCCGGCGACGCGCAGCACGATCAGCACGCCCGGCGGCCGATGACCGCGGACACGATCTTTGACCTGGCCTCGCTGACCAAGGTCGTCGGTACCCTGCCGTGCGTGCTGCGGCTGATCGCCGGGGGCGAGATCGGCCTGGATGACCCGGCGCAGCGGTACCTGGCCGGCTTCACCGGGACCGGCAAGGACCGGGTCACGATCCGGCAGCTGCTCACGCACACCTCGGGGCTGCCCGATCACAGCGAGTACTACGAGCGGCTGCACGAACCCGGTCAGGTCCGGGCCGCCGCCCTGGCCGAGCCGCTGATCTGGGCACCCGGCAGCACGTTCTGCTACTCCGACATCGGCTTCATCACGCTCGGTGAGGTGTGCGCGGCAGTGACGGGATGCAGCCTGGACAAGCTGGCGGCCGAGCTGGTGTTCGGCCCGGTGCAGATGACCGACACCGGCTACCTGCCCCCGCCCGCTCTGGCCGCACGGATCGCCTCCACCGAGCCGGTAGCAGGGATAGCCAAGACCGGCGTGGTTCACGACGAGAACGCGGAGGCGCTCGGCGGGGTGGCCGGCCACGCCGGGTTGTTCGGTACCGCGGCCGACCTGGCCAGGTACGCCCACGCCTGGACGGCGCCGGAGTCCGCGGCGGGCGTGGCGCTGGGGCTGCCCGGCTCGCTGGTGGCTGAGGCCCTGCGCTGCCAGACCGACGCAGTACCCGCGGACATGCCGCCAGGCCGCCCGCCGAACCCGGCGAAGGAGGGCCTGCCCGGCCGCCGTGGCCTCGGCTGGGGGCTGCGCGGGGATAGGTGGGACAACATGGGCGATGGCTGGCCGCTGACCGGAGCCGGGCACACCGGCTTCACCGGGACCTGCCTGTCCTTCGATCCGGTGAGCGGCATGTGGCTGGTACTGCTCACCAACGCCGTCCACTTCGGCCGCGGTCCCGAGCACGCCGTGGCGCCGCTTCGCCGGCAAGTGCATGCCCTGGTCGCTGCGGCGCTGCCCGGCAGCGTCGTACAGTGACGCCATGCCGCAACCTCCGCGGCGCCTGCCGTCACTGGACGCATCGGCGCACACCCCAGAAACATTGCTCGCGCACGTGCGCGCGCTGATACCGAACCTCGCCCCGGCCGAGCAGCGCGTTGCCGACGCGGTAGTGCGCGATCCGGCCGGGACCGCGGCCAAGACCATCTCGGACCTGGCCGCGCAATGCCGCACCTCGGGCAGCACCGTCATCCGGTTCTGCCGGGCGATGGGATTTGACGGCTACCCGGAGCTGCGGCTGGCGCTCGCTGCCGCGGCGCAGGCCGCCAGTGCCGATTCCGAGCGTGAGGTGGGCAGCGACATCGGCCCGCGCGACTCGCTGACCGAGATCATCAAGAAGATCACCTACGCCGATGCCAAGGCAGTCGAGGAGACCGGCGCCCAGCTGCGGCCGGAGCCGCTGAACGCGGTCGTCGACGTGGTGGTGAAGGCGCGCCGGGTGGACATCTACGGCGTCGGCGCGAGCGCCTTCGTCGGGCTGGACCTGCAGCAGAAGCTGCACCGGATCGGGCACACGGTGTACGCGTGGCCGGATCCGCACAGCGCGGTGACCTCGGCGGCGCTGCTCGGCCCGCAAGACGTCGCGATCGGCATCTCGCACACCGGCACGACCGAGGACACCATCGCCAGCCTGGCTGAGGCCAAGCGGCAGCAGGCGGTGACGGTCGCGATCACCAACTTCCCTGGGTCGCCGATCGCGGCAGTTGCCGACCACGTGCTGACCACGGCGGCCAGGGAGACCACGTTCCGGTCCGGGGCCATGGCCAGCCGGATCGCGGCGCTGACGGTGGTGGACTGCCTGTTCGTTGCCGTAGCGCAGCGTAACTACAAGCAGACGATGCGCGCACTCGAGCGCACCTACGCCGCGGTCCAGTCCCGGCGCTGACTCGCGGCGCGGTGACCGGCCGGATGCGGTAAAGGGCCAGGGCCGACCACTGGCCGGAGGCGGAGTCGGCCGCACGGTGGTCACGCGCGCCCGCGGCCCCATATCCGTGCGTTAACTCCGTGTTTGTGGGCTCGTCACCCGTTAAGGTGCTGATACTCCCGGTTACCCGCGCCGGGGTGGGCGCCTCCGCGCCCGCCTCAAGGCGGCTCGTCCGGTCGCCGCACCCGGTCTATGCAGCGCTAACAAGGTGCGACATGTTGTCTATTGACGAAAGATGGCGTGTATCCGTAATATTTTTTCACATTCACAGCCGAGGCCGACCGTCTCTGTGTCGCTCCTAGCCCGCCTGGGACCGGACACTCCGCGGCCGGCCGCCCCCGTGCCCGATAGCCCTCCTTGTCAGAGCAGGTGTCGCAATGAACAACCGAAGACTGAGGTACCTCTCGGCGTCGCTGGCGGCAGCGACGTCAGTCACTATGATCGCCGCGTGCTCCTCCTCAGGAGGGTCGAGCGGCGGCGGGTCCTACAGCAACGTGACCTTCACCACCATCAGCCCGAACACGGTGATCACGCCGGGCGCGCCGATGAACCCCTTTAACGCGACCAGCAACGTGTTTCCCTCATTCGACTCGATGACGCTGGCGTGGAACGCCAACGACTCGGCCAACCCCAACCTGGAACTGCCCGGCCTGGCCAAGTCCTGGTCGCTGTCGTCCAACGGCGAGTCGCTGACCGTGCATCTGCAGCCGGCCGCGAAGTGGTCGAACGGTAAGTCGGTCACCGCCACCGACGTGGTCGACTCGGCCGCGATCTGGTTCGCCGAGGGCCTGGCATCGGGCTACAACCTGGGCAGCGTCAAGGCCGACAACTCCACCACTGTCACCTTCACCCAGGCACCGGGCTCATTTAACAACCTGTTCGAGACCGTGCTGGGCGAGGGCTCCGGCTCATCGACCAACACCAATGACTGGATCGTGCCGTCGTTCGAGTACGGCAAGCTGCTGCCGGCCAACATCTGGTCGACGATCGCCGCCAGCCTGGGCACCGGCGCGGCCAAGACGGCCGCGGTCACGACGCTGACCAACCTGGGCAAGACGATCTCCTCCTACGCCCCGAAGACCGACATCTCGGCCGGGCCGTTCTACATCAAGCGGCTCAACAACAGTCAGGCCCTGCTGGTCAAGAACCCGGACTTCTACGCGGCCAGCAAGGTGCACGTCGGCAACGTGATCATGGACCACGACAGCACCAACGAGCAGATTGCCAGCCTGCTGGAGAGCTCGACCCTGGACACCTCGCCCTTCGTGGCCATGTCATCGAGCGTCAACTCCCAGATCGTGGCCGCGGGCAACAAGAAGATCACCTGGCCCGCGCTGGTCGCCTCCGCGATCGCGTTCGACGAGAACGTCGCCCCGTATAACAACGTGAAGGTCCGCCAGGCGCTGGCCTACGTGCTCAACCGCACCGCCATTCAGCAGGTTGGCGAGCCGGTCGTCGGCACCCCGTCCAAGACGACCATCGGCGCGGTATCCGCGGCGCTGCCGGACTACCTCACCCCGTCGCAGGAGTCGAGCCTGAACGCGTACGCGCCGAGCACGGCCACGGCTACCTCGCTGCTGAAGAGCGCGGGGCTGACGCAGAAGAGCGGCCAGTGGTATCTGGCCAACGGGAAGGCGTGGACGATCACGCTGCCGGTCGCGGAGGGATTCTCGGACTGGCAGGACGCCTCGTCGGTGATCAAGTCCGAGCTGGACAGCTTCGGTATCCCGACCACGATCACGGCCGGTCCGCAGTGGCCGCAGTACCAGCTCAACCTGTTCGCGGGCAAGTATCCGGTCGCCTGGTGGCTCATCGCCCTCGGCCCCGGCGCGAACCCCACGTTCAGCCGCATCTACGGCGCCTATGACGGCTACGTCGGAGTCGGCAGCTCGGTCACCCGGTACCCGACCGGCAACGCGGCCGCGAAGAACTTCTTCAACACGCCGAACACGGTCACGGTGCCGGGCGTGGGCACGGTCGACCCCGGCTCGCTCACTGCCCAGCTGGCCTCGCTGCAGCTCGGCACGGCCAGTGGCCTGGCCCAGCAGAAGGCGATCGCCTCGCAGCTCGTGCAGACCATCAACTACGAGGTCCCGGTGGTCCAGCTCTGGGACTACGTGAGCCTCGCCTACATCAACGGCAAGCGGTTCAGCGACTTCCCGAGCAGCACGACGCTGCTCGGTCAGAACCCCGGTGTCTGGATGGCAGACGGATACCTCCAGGCGAAGTAGGCACAGCGGCCCAGGAGCGGCGGCGGGCAGGACCGGGTCCGGTCCTGCCCGCCGCGTGCCGACTGAACACGGTGCCGACTGAACACGGGGCCGACTGAACGCGGGGCCAGCTCAGTGCCGGACAGAATGTAATAGGACAGGACGGACGACTCGGTGACCGGAGGTGATGGGTGAAGCTGGCACGCATGCTCGCGGGCAAGCTGGTCACGGGCCTGATCATGATCTGGGTGGTCGCTAGCGCCACGTTCTTTCTGGTCCTGGAGATGCCAGGCAACCCGGCGCTGGCGCAGGAGGCGAACGACATGCAGCATGGCATGTCGCCGCAGCAAGCGGCGAGTGCCACCAGGGCCATGTTCGGCTTTGTGCCCAAGCAGCCCCTGCCGGACCAGTACGGCACCTACATGTGGCATCTCCTGCACTTCAACCTGGGCGTGTCGATTGCCGAGGAAGGCACGCCCGTCTCCCACATCGTCGCCTCCGCTGCCCCGTGGACCGTGATCCTCGCGGTCTTCGGCATCATCTTCAGCTTCCTTGTGGGCGTCTGCCTGGGCCTCCTCACGGCGATCAGGCGCTCGACCAAGGCGGCCGATGGCCTCACGCTGCTCGGCGCGATCATCAACGGCCTGCCGGTGTACCTGATCGCGATCCTGCTGTTCTACGTGTTCACGACCATCTGGGCGATCTTCCCTCAGGGCGGCACCGTCAGCGTGCTGGAGACGCCCGGCTGGAACGCCGGCTATATCGGCTCGATCATCACCCACGCGATCCTGCCGGTGACCTGCTACGCCCTGGCCGGCCTCGGGGCCTGGCAGCTGACCACGAAGTCGAGCGTGATCTCGGTGCTGGGTGACGACTTCATCCTCGCGGCCGAGCTGCGCGGCCTCCGGCCGCTGACCGTGGCCAAGTACGTCGCCAGGAACGCGATGCTGCCGCTGTTCACCGTCCTGGCCATCTCCTTCGGGCTGATGTTCGGCGGCGCCGTGTTCATCGAGGACGTGTTCAACTATCCGGGGCTCGGCCAGCTGATGCTGAGCAGCATCAACACGAAGGACTTCCCGGTCCTGGACGGGGCCTTCCTGCTCATCATCGTGGCGGTCATCGCGGCGAACATCCTCGCCGATCTGGCCTACCCGCTCATCGACCCGCGGATCCGCAGGAGCTAGCTCATGACTACCAGCGTTGCGGCGCTCCCGCCGGAGCAACTGCATCAGGCGATGCAGCGCGGTACGCGCCGGGGCAGCACGCGCCGCTGGCGGCTGTTCGTCAGCACGCCGGGCCGGATCGCCGCCTCCGTCATCATCGTGGCCTTCACGCTGATGGCGATCGTCGGCCCGTACCTTTATCCGAAGAATCTGCCCATCAATTCCCGCGACATCTACGCCGCGCCGAGCCTGGCCCATCCGCTCGGGACGGACTTCGAGGGCACCGACATCCTGGCCTTGCTGGTAACCGGATCCCGCTACGTGCTGTTCGCGGCGGCGGTCGCGGCCGTGATCACCCTCGGCATCGGGACCGTGGCCGGCCTGGCCGCCGGATATTACCCGCGGCCGGCCGGCAGCGCGATCATGCGGGTTACGGATTTTGTGCTCGCCATCCCCGGCCTTCCGGTGCTGATCGTGCTCGCGACGATCTGGCGGTTCGGGTCGCCGCTGGCGATGGGTTTCGTGATGGGCATCTTCGGCTGGGGCGGGATCGCCAGGGCCGTCCGGGCTCAGACGATGTCCCTGCGCGAGCGCGGGTTTATCGAGGCGGCCCGCGGTCTGGGCCTGCCGGGCCGGCGCATCCTGTTCACCGAGCTGCTGCCGAACATAGCCCCGTACATCGGGATGAATCTCATGCTCGCCATCACCGCGTTCATCTACGCCGAGGTCGGGCTGTTCTTCCTCGGCGTCGTGTCTTACAGCACCAGCAACTGGGGTGTGATGCTCAACAACGCGGTGGCTAACGGTGCGGCCACCAGCACGAAGGGACTGTCTTATCTGCTGTCGCCCCTGATCTGCATCCTGCTGATCACGATCTCGCTGGTGACCCTGGCGAACGCGGTCGATGAGTTCTTCAACCCGCGCCTCCGGCGGATCTCATGACCTGGATCGCGCGGTCGTCCAGGCCGGGCCCCGCGGCGGCGGCGACCGTCCCTGCGCCGGCCGGCGCGGCCGCTCTAGCAGCAGGCGACACCGGAGCCGGGGGCGACGCAGCGGTCCGGGTGCGGGACCTGACGGTCGCCTTCCGAACGCCGGGCGGGCTGCTGCCCGCGGTAGCCGGAGTGAGCATTGACCTCGCCCGCGGGCACATTACCGGCCTGGTCGGCGAGTCGGGCTCGGGCAAGTCGACGCTCGCGCTGACGCTGCTGAACGCGGTGCCTGACCCGGGCCAGGTGACGGCCGGCTCGGTTACCATCGACGGCGTCGGCGACGTGCTGGCGCTGCGGGGAAGCAGTCTGCGGCGAGTCCGCGGCGCCAGTATCGGCTATGTGTTCCAGGCCTCGCAGAACTCGCTGAATCCGCTCAAGCCCGTCGGGAAGCAGGTGCTCGACCTCGGCCGGTCGCACGGGATCAGCGACCTGCGCGGGCTGCTGCGCGAGGCCAAGTCGCTGCTGGCCGAGATGGGCATGAACGCCGAGCGCGTGCTCGCGTCCTACCAGCACGAACTGTCCGGCGGCATGCGGCAGCGGGTAGGTATCGCGCTGGCCCTGGTCCTGAACGCGCACGTGGTCATCCTGGACGAGCCCACGACCGCGCTGGACATGCTGACCCAGGCGTCGGTACTGGAGATCATCAGGAAGGTGCACGCCCAGCGGCACCTGACCACGCTGATCATCTCCCACGACGTGGGCGTGATCGGCGACCTGGCCGACCGGATGGCGGTGATGTACGCCGGGCGGATCGTCGAGGAAGGCCCGACCCAGCAGGTGCTGGCCAGCCCGCGCCACCCCTACACCCGCGGCCTGCTGACGGCCATGCCGCGGATAACAGGGGACATCGGCGAGGCGCGGCCGCTGCCCGGCCGGCCGCCGGACCTGACCTCGATCCCGCGCGAGGGCTGCGTGTTCCGGCCCCGGTGTCCGCTGGCGACCGACGAGTGTGCCGTAACCGAGCCGCCCGTTACCACCGCGGCGGAGCCGCCAGCCAGCACCGCGGCGGAGCCGCGAGCCAGCACCGCGGGCGGCCACCGGTTCGCCTGCTTCGTCGCAGCCAGGGACGTGTCATGATCGAGGTGCGCGAGCTCACCAGGACCTTCGCCGGCCGGGGCGGCATGCTCGGCCGCAGCAGCGTGCAGGCCCTGCGCGGCGTGGACGTCACGATTCCCGATCGCGGCGCGGTATCGCTGATCGGCGAGTCCGGCTGCGGCAAGACCACGCTCGGCCGGATCCTGTGCGGATTCGAGCAGTTCGACGGCGGCGACGTGATCGTCGACGGGCAGTCGCTGCGCGAGCTGAAGCCGCAGGACCGGGTGCCGTACTTCCGCCGCGTGCAGCTGATCCACCAGGACCCGTACTCGGCGCTGAACCCGACTCGGACCATCGGCCAGATCCTCGCCGACCCGCTTGCGCTCCGGGCTCGTCAGCTGGATGCCGACGGCGGCTGGCAGGACGCCAGGCGGGCCGAGTTGCTGGGCCTGGTCGGCCTCGACCCCGATTACGTGCTGCCGCGCTACCCGCACATGCTGTCCGGCGGCATGCGCCAGCGCGTGGTCATCGCGCGCGCCCTGACCGTCGACCCGGAGGTGCTGGTAGCGGACGAGGCGGTCTCGATGATCGACGTCTCGCTCCGGCTTGGCATCCTGCAGCTGCTGCGCGACCTGCGGGACAAGGTCGGGGTCTCGGTCCTGTTCATCACCCATGACGTGGCGACCGCGCGGTATGTCGGCCAGGGCGGTGAGCTGTACGTCATCTACCGGGGCATGGTCATCGAGCAGGGCAGCACGGACACGATCATCCAGCGGCCCGCGCATCCCTATACCCAGAGCCTGCTGTCGGCGATCCCGGTACTGCGCGGCATCGAGGAGCCGGGCCCGGACCGGGTGGTGCCCACCGGCCCGCTGGACGAGCGGGTCGTGCCGCCCGGCTGCCTGTTCGAGCCGCGCTGCCCGTTCGCGGCCGACGACTGCCGGGCCGCGGTGCCAGCGCTGAGCCGCCGGAGCGGCACCGAGCAGCTACACGCCTGCCTGCATCCCGCGCAGCGATCGGTGGTCGCGGTCCCGGTAGCCGGGCCTGCCGCCTGACGATCCGGTCGGGCCGCAGCGGAGGGCCTCGCCGTGGCGGGGCGCTGCGCTCCAGCAGGCCAGTGATCACGCCACCGGAGTCCAGGCTCCCTCCTCGACCGGAGCGCGCGAGCGCAGCGACTGCCACCACTCGCGATGTCTGGCATACCAGTCAACGGTGTCAGCGAGGCCCTGATCGAAGTCCACCCCGGGCGACCAGCCGAGCTCGGTCCTGATCAGGCTGGAGTCGAGCAGGTAACGACGATCATGGCCGGGACGGTCCGGGACGACCTCGATCATCGACTCGGGCAGGCCGAGCTGGCCAAGAATCGCCCCGGCCAGCTCGGCGATGCTCGCCTCGGTGCCAGACCCGACGTTGTAAGTGGCGCCATCGCGGCCGTCGCGCAAGACCCGGTCGATCGCCCTGCAGTGATCGTCTACGTGCAGCCACTCGCGCCGGCAGTCGCTCGATGCGTAGACCGGCAGCGGCAGTCCGTCCAGCGCGCGGGTGGTGAACAGCGGGATGACCTTCTCGGGAAACTGGAACGGCCCGTAGTTGTTCGAGCAGCTGGTGATGGTTACCGGCAGGCCGAAGGTCTCGTGGTAGGCGCGCACCGCATGGTCAGCTCCCGCCTTGCTCGCGTTGTAGGGTGTGCGCGGCCGGTAACACGACTCCTCGGTGAAGGCCGCCGGATCATCCAGTGCCATGTCGCCGTACACCTCGCACGTAGACACATGGTGGAACCGCGCCAGCCCCCGGCGTCGGCATGCTTCCAGCAGCCGCTGGGTGCCCATAACGTTGGTCGCGAAGAACCGTCCGGGATCGAGCACGGCCAGGCTGTTGTGCGACTCGGCCGCGAAGTTGACCACCACGTCGATCCGGTGCTCGCCCAACGCGCCTTCCACCGCATCAGCGTCGCCGATGTCGGCGCGGACGAATGTGATGCGGTCCAGGACGTCCGCCAGGCTGGCCAGGTTCCCGGCATAGGTAAGGGCATCCAGCGCGATCACCTGGTCGTCGGGATATCTGCCAGTCCAGTACCGGGTGAAATTGGAACCGATGAACCCGGCCGCTCCGGTGATGAGCAGGCGCACGATGACTCTCCTCACTCAGTGCAGGGAGCGGGTTTCCCGCAGAGACTGCGGCCCGCTACTACTAGCCGGTCAGCGGGGCAGCCGAGACTCCGGCCGGCTCGGTGCCAGCCGTCGCCGGGCCACCGCGGAACTCGACCTCCAGCCGGAATCGGTGGCCGAGGTAACGGTGCTCGGAGAGTGCCAGCGGCCGCCTGTCAGCCTGAAGCGCCACCCGGCGGACGAGCAGTACCGGAGTGCCCGCGGTTGTGCCCAGCCTGGCGGCGATCCGCGCGGTGGCGGCGGTCGCGGTAATGGTCTGGCGGACAAGATCGATGTCCTGACCATGCCGGCGCAGCGTCTCCCATACGCCGGGCTTTTCCGCCTCCGCCCGGCTGATGGGCGCGGCGAGCCCCAGCGGGACCCATTCGTCGGCGGTGTCGAGCGGGTGATCCCCGGCGTGCCGGACTGATTGAACCTTGAGCACCTCGCTGCCGTCGGCCAGCTGAAGGAGATGAGCGACATCACGCGGCGCGGGCCGGTACTCATAGCTGGTCACGCTGCGGGTTAGGGGCAGCCCTGCCTCGGTCACCGCCGACCGCGCGTGCTGGAAGGTGCCCAAGGCCAGCGCCTGCCCGAACGACGCCCCGGTCGTGACATACCAGCCAGAGCCACGCCGCGCCGTCACCAGGCCCTCGGTGTGCAGCTGCTCCAGTGCCCGGCGGACGGTCACCCTGCTGAGCTGATAGCGGCGGCCGATCTCGGCCTCGCTCTCCAGTGCTCCGCTCCGGCCGTAGTCGCCGAGCGCAATTCGCTCCCGCAGCTCTGCCGCCAGTGAGGCAAACCGGGGACCTGTCATAGATCTGTATCGTACAGGTCCCTACAGCATCTCGGGAGATGTCCCGACGCTAGGGCTGATCGCGGGCCGCCGCCAGGGCGAGCCGCACCGCGCCGGCGACCGGCGGATCGGCCAGCGCCTGGACCGTGCTGGCCGGCAACGCCGCTTCCACGGCTGCGCTGGTGGCGGCCAGCAGCCCTTTGTGTTCCATCAGGCCGCCGGCCAGCACGACCGGGATGCCGTCAGGTGCCGCGAGCCGCCGTCCGACCTCGGTAGCGAGATCAGCCAGCGCGCGGGCCGCCTGCCGGGTGATGTCCGCGGCTGCGGGGTCCGGGCAGTCCAGGACCGCCGGCGCGTACCTGGCCCAGTTCCACGGCTCCGGCTGCCGGTAGAACGCGCCGCGCAGCTCGGTCAGGTCCCGTGCGCCGGCGACGTCAAGCAGGCAGGAACCAAGCTGGCTCGAGGGCCGGCCCTTGTCGAGCCGGGCGAGCAGCTCGCGGATCGCCGTCCGCACTATCCAGTAGCCGCTGCCCTCGTCTCCGAGCAGGTACCCCCAGCCTCCTGCGCGGGCGACCGCGCCGTACCAGCCGCCCGCGGCCATCGACCCCGTTCCGCAGATGACGGCGATACCGTCGCTCAGCCCTGCCGCGGGCAGGACCAGCGAGACGTCGTCGACGATGACCACGCGGCCGGAGGCGGTCAGCGGGGCCAGCCGTGACACCAGGAACTCGCGGGTGTCCGTGGCCGTGATGACGCCGGCGGCGCCGGCGCACACCGCGTCGAGGCTGCCGGTGAGCCTGGGCAGCTGACCGAGCAGGTCGGCCAGCGCGGCCTTGGCGCGGTCCGGCCCGGCGGCGGTCATGCTTGCGCTGCGGGCCCTGGCCTCCGCGACGACCACGCCGTCGGCGACGAGCTGCGCCCTGGTCGTGCTCGCGCCGATATCCAGGCCGAGAACCCGAGTCACGTCACGTACCACCCATCGAGCCTGAGATCTGGCGGAACCATCGTCGGCCGCCGTTCCGCCCCCTGCATTCGTCGTCCCTGGCCTGACCACAAGGGTGCCGGCCGACGGCGAGGGTGCCGGAGCGGCGACGCCACCGCGCCGCCCCGGCACTCTCAGTCTCGCGCGCCCTGGCTAGGACGGCGACCTTCACACAGGAAATCGGGCCCGCTGAGGGCGGGTATCGACGTCACGCCCGCGGGGAGCCGATCGCCCCGCGCAGCGAGTCCTTCCTGATGCCGGCGAACGCGTACCTCGG
>JASHOV010000253.1 GCA_030038495.1 Streptosporangiaceae bacterium | reverse complement strand
GTCTGCGACTCGCACACCGCCGCGATCGGCGCACCGTGACGGCTCAGGATGCCCCGCGCGGCTGCGATCAGATGGTCGCGGACAACCAGCGGGGATATCACTTCGATGTCCGAGCCGAATCCCGCGAGCCGGTGCGCGGCCGCCAGTTCGTGCTCGAAGGAGAGCGTGAGCTCGCGCCAGCCCGTTTCGTCCGGCGCGGACGCGGCACGCAATGAGTCATCGACGGCAGGACCGAGCACCTCGCCGAACGCGGCAAGCGCCTCCGCCGACGCCCGAAGCCTGACCATGACCCGAGGCCTGCTGGCCGTGAACTCCTGCGACCACTGTTCCCAGAAGGCGGCGAGCTCGAATCCCGGCGGCCGCCGCACCGGGTCGGCCCGGAGTCTGGGGGCGGCGATGATGCGGCTCACTCGGAACACGGTGATGCGGTCGGCACCGCCTCCGGCCACGAGATACCAGAGGCCGGCCTTGTTCACGAGGCCAAGTGGCGCGACGACACGCGCGGCCGATCGCGCGCCGTCCCGCCGATACCTGAGCTCAAGCCAGCGCTGCTGGCGCACCGCCTCGGCCACGGCGCGCAGGTGCGGCACCTCATCGTGGCTGCGGAACCAGGGTGGCATGTCGAGATGGACAAGCGCCGAAGCCGCGCCAGCCGCTGCCGGCCCGGATCGCGGCCCGGATCGCGGCCGCGATCGCGGCCCGGATCGCGGTTCGGCCCGCGGTTCGGCGCCCGTGGAGGCTGAGCCGGCATCCAGGCCGGCCGTGAGCCGGATCTGCCGGTGGGCCGCCGTGACCGCGGTGTCCAGCCCGAGCTCGCGGAGCGCACCGGGGACTCCGAGTATCAGCAGCGCCTCGGCCTCCTCCGGGCGCAGCGCCCGGAGCGGGAAACGGTACCCATCCAGCAACTGGCAACCGCCGCCTGGCCCCGGCTCGCAGTACACCGGCACACCGGACGCGCTCAGAGCGTCCAGATCCCGGTAGACCGTCCGGACCGAGACGCCGAGTTCCCCGGCGAGCCCGCGAGCGGTCATGCGCCCGCGCGCCTGCAGCAGCAGAACCAGGGAAACCAGGCGGTCGGCGCGCACGTCTGCAGGCTAACCGATAAATGCTGACGGCAGATGTCAGCATTTGCGGCGTAGCGTTCGGGACGGAAGGGACCTTAAGCAGACGCGAGGAGAATCATGCAGAGCCACGACCAGTCCGCAGTGCTGTTGTCCTATTCGGCGCCGACGGTGATGACGTCGGCCGGGCGCTATGCGCACCTGCTGGACGGCATGCCGGGCGGCATTGGCGAGCTGGCGGATATCGGCCAGGGCCTGGTGATCCACGAGCACCTGGCCGATGCCTATGGCGTGACGCTGTCGGCGGAAGACCGTGCGACCCTGCACCTGCGCCAGGTCGAGAAGCTGCTCGGCGCGATCGTGGCCCGCGACGACCGGCCACTGCAGGTCGCGCGGACGCCCGCCGAACGCACAGCAGGCAACTGCCGCCACTTCGCCGTGCTTATGACCGCAATGCTGCGCGCCCAGGGCCGACCCGCGCGGGCTCGCTGCGGGTTCGGGAACTACTTCCCGAGCGAGCGGAACGAGGACCACTGGGTCTGCGAGTACTGGGAACCAGCCGAGCGTCGCTGGATCCTCGTCGACGCGCAGATCGACGAGCGGCAGCGAGCCTGGTTCCCCATAGACTTCAACGTCACCGACGTTCCCCGCGACCGGTTCGTGGTAGCGGGCCAGGCGTGGGAACGCTGCCGCGCGGGCAACGCTGATCCCAGCACGTTCGGACTCAGCGGGATCAACGAGGCCGGCGACTGGTGGATCGCCGGCAACCTGATGCGTGATGCCCAGGCGCTGCTCAACCTCGAGATGCTGCCGTGGGATGGCTGGGGCGCCATGCCGGGCCCGGACGATCCGATCACCGACGACCTGGCCGCGCTGTTCGACAAACTGGCAGCGCTCACGCAGTCGCCCGACGCGAACCTCGCCGAGCTACGGCGGCTCTGCGACACCGACGACCGCCTGCGCGTAACCGAGAAGGTCCACAACGCCGCCCGCGGCGTCTACGAGCCCGTCCTGGCCGACTGACCCCTCGGGCGATAACCAAGCTCCGTTTTGATGGACAGTTCGGACTCAGTCGGCCGCCGAGGCCGGCTCAGCCTGGTCCGACGCCGCCGACGCGGCCGACGCGGCCGACGCGGCCGACGCCGCCATTGGACCTCGCGCGAGCGAGCGCCACGTGGCAGGCGGCGAACTGGGCCGGCGCCACCTCGCCGAGCTGCGGAGTAACTGTCCGGCACTCGTCAATGGCGAACGGGCAGCGCGGCTCGAACCTGCACCCGGGCGCGGGGTTGACCACCTTAGGCGGCTCGCCCGCATCCGACGGGCCGGAATCCGCCGCCTTCGCGTGCGGATCGGGGACGGCCGACAGCAGCAGCTGGGTGTAGGGGTGGCGCGGCGCGGACAGGACCTGCTCGGTGGGTCCGACCTCGACGACGTGTCCCGCGTACATGACGATCACCCGGTCGGCGACGTACCGGGCCGAGGCCAGATCGTGCGTGATGTACAGAATCGACGCGTCCTCCCGCGCCCGCAGCTCGGCCATCAGGTTGAGGACGCCCACCCGGATCGATACGTCGAGCATGGAGACGGGCTCGTCGGCGAGTATCAGCTTGGGCCGCAGCGCGAGCGCCTGGGCGAACCCGATCCGCTGCCGCTGCCCGCCGCTCAGCTCGTAGGGATACCTGGACAGCATGTCCTGGCCGGGCCCGAGCCCGACCGCGTCCAGCACCCGGACTGCCTCTTTCCGCCGTTGCGACCTGCCGATGTCCGGCCGGTGCAGCTTGATGGCCCGCATGATCCCGTGCGACACGCGGTACGCCGGGTTGATCGAGCTGTAGGGGTCCTGGAAGACCATCGGCATGTCGCCGCGGTAGGCCAGCCGCTCGCCGCGCCCGCGGAGCGAGCCGATCGACTTGCCCTCGAAGCGCACCTCCCCCGCGTCCGGCTTGTAGACCATCGCCAGCAGCCGGGCGACCGTGCTCTTGCCGCTGCCGCTCTCGCCGACAAGCGCGACAATCTCGCGGCGGCCGATCGTGAACGAGACGTCGTCCACGGCGTGCAGCGTCTTCCTCGACCAGAACCCGCGCAAGCCGAAGTGCCGGGTCAGCCCGGTCACCTCCAGCAGCGGTACCTCCTGCTCCCCCGGCTCCGCCCGGCCATCGGCGCCGGCCGCACCGTCGGCCGGCACAGCCTGGAGCGCGGCCCGCAGTTCCGCCTCGTCCACCCCGGTCGGCCGGACCGCGGCCGGCGCGAGGACACCTTCGCGGGCGGAGCTTCCGGCCAGGCTCCCCGTGCCCGCCGCGGCGCCGGAGTACAGCAGGCACCGGACGACCGTTCCGTCCAGCTGGTACAGCGGCGGCTCGACCGAGGCGCACTCCGGCATGGCATCGGCGCAGCGCGGCTGGAACCGGCAGCCGGGCGGCGGCGCGGCCACGTTCGGCGGGCTGCCCGCGATCCCGGTGAGCGCGACCTTCGGCCCCCGTACCGCGGGGTAGGCCTCGAGCAGTGCCCGCGAGTACGGGTGCCGCGGCAGGCCGAACAGCGTGGACGTCGCGCCCAGCTCGGCCACCTGGCCCGCGTACATCACCAGCACCCGGTCGGAGAAGTTCTGCACGAGCGAGATGTCGTGCGTGACAAAGATCGTCGCGAACCCGAGCCGGTCCTGCAGCTCCTTGATCTGGCGCATCAGCGAGCGCTGCGCCACCACGTCCAGCGCGGAGGTTGGCTCATCCATGATCAC
>JASHOV010000252.1 GCA_030038495.1 Streptosporangiaceae bacterium | reverse complement strand
GCCGTCCGGCCGCGGCGAGGCCCTGGCCGACCTGCTCGCGGCCGGCGTCAGCCGGGCACCGGCA
Organism: Streptosporangiaceae bacterium; assembly: GCA_030038495.1. Classification (GTDB taxonomy): domain Bacteria; phylum Actinomycetota; class Actinomycetes; order Streptosporangiales; family Streptosporangiaceae; genus JAJYUU01. Next base: position 4,651 of record JASHOV010000252.1, on the reverse strand, counting down.
GCCCGCCCGCTGCACCGGCTGGGCGCATTCACCGCGTTCCGGCTGGGCATGTTCGCGCCCCGGACGCTGGTGCTGATGACCAGGATCCGGCGCGGTCGGCCGCTCGTACTCCTGTTGCGGCTTCTCGCCGGCGCGGCCGCCTGCTTCGTGGCGGCCGTGGCCGCAGGCTGGCAGCCTGCCACCTTCGCGGTCCTTGCTGGCGTCCTGACCTGGCTCGCCCGGACTGGCCACAGCGACCTGGCGCCGCCGCCGTGACCCCGCCCCGCGGCAGCCTCGGCGGCCCGGCGCTAGGCGCCGACGGTCCCGTCGATTGCCTCGCGGAGGAAGTCGGCGTGCCCGTTGTGCCGGGCGTACTCGTGCATCAGGTGGTACATGACCAGCCGGAGCGACACGTGCTCGCCCCACCGCTTCTGGTAGCCGGTCACGTCGAGAGATTCCGCGGCGCGCTCGATCCGGCGCGAGTGCTCCACCTCGTCCCGCCATGCGCGGAATGCGTCATCCGCGCTGGCCGTGCTCGCGTCGTAGGCAACCTGGTAATCACCGGAGTCCGACCACACCAGCGGCAGGTCCTCACCGTTGATGACCCGGCGGAACCACGTCCGCTCCACCTCGGCCATATGCCGCACCAGCCCCAGTAGTGACAGCGTCGAGGGCGGCGAGGACTGCTCGCGGAGCTGGTCGTCGGACAGGCCCTCGCATTTCATCGCGAGCGTGTCGCGGTGAAAGTCCAGGAATGCCCGGAGCATCTCGCGCTCCGGCCCGGTCACGGGCGGGTCCGTCCGCTCGGCACTCATGACGCTGCTCCCTCACCGGTATGCATTACGACCGGGAACGCAGCCTACCTGGGTGCCCGCTAGTCGGCCTTCCTGGGCTGGGGGCCGGTCGCGACCGGCCGGTCCGGGTCGGCGATCCAGCCCGACCACGACCCGACGTACAGAGCCGCGGGACTGCCCGCCAGTTCCAGCGCGAGCACCTCGTGAGCCGCGGTCACGCCGGAACCGCAGTACGCGCCCACCGGCTGCTCGCCGGCCGAGCGGCCGCCGCCCGGCTGCCCGCTGCCCGATTCACCGTTGTCCGATTCACCGTTGTCCGCGCCGAACTCGACGCCCAGTGCGCTGAACCGGGCACGCAGTTCCCCGGCCGGCCTGAACTGGCCGGTGGCGGTGACGTTCTCGGCCGTCGGCGCGCTCAGGGCACCGGGGATGTGGCCGGCTACCGGGTCGATCGGCTCGGTCTCGCCCCGGTACCGGGCCGGCGCGCGCGCATCCAGCAAGATGCCCGACCCGGCCAGTTCCGCGGCGCCGGCGGCGTCCACCATAGCCATGTGACCGGGGCTGGCCGTGAAGTCACCAGGGGCCTGCGGGCTGCCGTCCTGCGTGCTGACAGGCATTCCCGCCGCCTGCCAGGCGCGGAATCCGCCGTCGAGCACCTGGACCTGCCGGTGACCGTGATAGCGCAGCAGCCACCAGGCCCTGGCCGCAATCGTCCCGTCGGACCCGTCGCACACCACCACCGGCTGATCCGCGTGCACGCCGGCGGCGCGCATGGCGGCCTGGAAGTCCGCGGTCTCGGGCAGCGGGTGCCGCCCGCCCGCGCCGGGCGGCCCGGCGAGCGCGGTATCGAGGTCGACGAACACCGCGGCCGGGATGTGGCCGGCCCGGTAGCTGTCGATCCCCGGCGGGCCGCCGATCTTCCAGCGCACGTCGAGCAGCGCCGGCGGCGCGTCGCTCTCGAGGACGGCCGCCAGCTCGGAGACGCTGATCAGCGGATGCACGGAACTCATCATGCTGTGGAAAACCTCCCGGATACTGTGGATGACTGCCCGCGCGGCGGTGCGGTTCCCACCTCTGCCTGTGGATAAACGAGCGGTTCGCGGATCGCGTTCAGTCAGCCTGCCAGGTAGCTGAGCAGCGGTACCTGCTGGTCCGACGCCGACAGCGAGCCGTGCATGCCGACCAGCGCCGACTCGCGCGGCTCCGTCACGCTGGCGACGATCGCGGCCTGGCCGCGGGCAGCGGCGATCACGTCGCCCAGCCGGTCCGCGACCCGCCAGTCCACCGGCCCGAACCAGCCCTCCTCGATCGCCTGCTCTCGGCTGACGGTCCAGGCCCGGTCGCCGAGGACCTCCTGCCAGGCGGCCAGCACATCCTCGGCCGCACCGGGCACGGCGTAGACGTGCCGGGCGCGGGGCTCCCCGCCCAGCAGCGCGACACCCGCCCGCAGCTCCGGTATCAGGTCGGCGTCGATCCTGGCGGCGGACGGAACGTCCACCATGCCGTGATCGGCGGTGACGTACAGCGGGACGCCGCGCGGCAGGGCGCCCGCGATCTGCTCGGCGAGCTTGTCCACGTGGGCGAGCTGGTACAGCCACGCGGCCGAGCCGCAGCCGCAGGCGTGCCCGGTACTGTCCAGGTCACCGGTGTAGACCATGGCGAAGCCGCGCCGCCGGCTCCCCAGTGCCTCTATGGTGGCCGCGACCAGCGCGCCCGGCGTGTTCGCCGCCCGGTACTCGGCCCCGCGCATGGCCGCGATCGAGAGCCCGGTCCGCTCGAATGACCCCTGCGCGACCCGGAACGCCCCGACGCCCGCTGCGACCGCGCGCTCGAAGATCGTCGAGCCGGGCTGCCAGCCGACCGGGTCCACGGCCTTGTCCCAGTGCAGCGCGTTCAGCAGCCGGCCTGTGTCGGGCACCAGGACCTGATAGCCGAGCACGCCGTGCTGACCGGGCGGTCGCCCGGTCCCCAGCGAGGTCAGGCTGGTGACGGTCGTCGCGGGGAAGCCGGCGCTCAGCTGCCGGCCGGCGGCCCGCAGGCCCGTCAGGAACGGTGCCGCATCCGCGCTGCCGTTCAGCAGCTGCCAGCCCATCCCGTCAATGACCAGCAGGCAGGCCCGGTCCGCGCGCGGCAGCCCGAGTGCCTCGGCCTCCCCGGCTACGCCCAGGGACGCCAGCAGCGACGGGCCCAGGTCGGCGAGTGTTGACTCGCCGTAATGTGGCAGGACGCGCTCGGCCGTCGCCGCCGGAGCCCCCGTGCCGTACGGCGGCATCGTCACGGGCGGCTCGTCGCCTCGGCCAGCGCCTGGGCAAAGGCCACGATCTGCTGGACGGCCTCCTCGCCGTCAGCCGCCTCGCTAACCCGGACGGTCAGGTCGTCGGCGGTCATCGTGCCGGTATAGCCGTGGTCGGCCTCGCAGCTCTCGTCCCCGCAGTGTGCGGGCTCGATCTCGATGTGCGCGAGCACATTCCAGCCGATGGTCAGCACGACCTCGCTCGGCATGGTCACGCCGGGCAGGTAGGTCGCCGGGTCGGGGATGACGCGGGTGAGAGCGACCGACGAGATCCGGGAGTGTCGCACTGCCTCGGTGCTAGTCTCCGCCTGCGGCCGTGACTCCGAGTCCGACTCGTCCGCCGGGTACTCGTCGGTGTGCGAGTACACCAGCCGCGTCGGGGTCAGCGCCATGACGGTGATGTGGCGCCGGACCTCCATGCCGGGATCGAAGTGGGCGTCGTGCAGGACAAAGTACGAGACGATGTCCTCGTTGCCGACCGCCGACGACACGGCATCGTAAACCAGCCCCGGGTAATAACCGCTCCGCTCAATAGCGGCCTGCAGCCCGCCGGAAGCCGCCTTCGTTTCGCTCATTCTCCCATCCTGCACCGTGTCACGCCGGTCGTTCACCTTGTGGGCCCACTTCGGCGAACATAACGGCCCCGTCAGGCCCGCGCCTGGCCGCCGGCCAAGTATCGCAGCACCGCCACGTCGCCCGCGCGCTCGAGCCCGGCCAACCACATCCGGCCCGGCACCGCCCGCCCCGGTGCAGCCAGCAGGCCACCGCCCAGCAAGCGCGGCGCCGCCGGGTCGGCCACGAACACTGGCGCCACCGCCAGCAGGAGCTCGTCGGCCAGACCCTGCCACAGCGCCTGGCGCAGTACGCTGGCCCCGCCCTCGATCATCAGCCGCCCGATGCCCCGCCCGGCCAGGTCGGCGAGGACCTCGGGCAGCCCCGTTCCCGTCCTCAGGCTGATCACGGCGGCCCGGTCACCGAGACGGTCGGTGAGCGGCTCGGCAGCGGCGGCCGTGACGTAGACCAGCTTGCCAGCGCCGTCGGCAGCGAAGAACGCGGCATCCGGGTCGAGCGCGCCGGTACTGGTGATCGTCACCTTGACCGGGCTGGCCGGCTCGCCCCGCTGGCGCCGCTGCTCGCGACGCCGCTCGTCGCGCACCAGCAGCCGGGGGTTGTCCGCCCGGATCGTGCCGGCACCCACCATGATCGCGTCGCACCCGGCCCGCACCGCGTCCACGCGGTCCAGGTCCTCCGGCCCGGACAGGACGAGCCGCCGCGGCGAGGCATCGTCGATGTACCCGTCGGCCGACATGGCCGCGGACAGCAGGACGTAGGGCCGGTTCCCGTACACGGTGTGCTCGAACCTACCCGGCCCGTAGGCTCAGGTGCCATGCCCTGGGCTGGACCGCGGCTGGCGGTCACGCTGCTGACCGCGCTGCCGCTGCCCGGCGGCGCCGCTGCCAGCACCGCGCCGGGCGGCGCCGGGGCTAGCACCGCGCCGTCCCGCCGGGCCGTTGCCGCGGCGATGTACTGGGCGCCCGCGGTCGGACTGCTCGTCGGCGGGCTGTCCGCCGGGATCCTGCTGCTG
>JASHOV010000251.1 GCA_030038495.1 Streptosporangiaceae bacterium | reverse complement strand
GCGGTGATCATCAGGACGGCCAGCGCGGAACCGAGCGCGGCCGCCAGCCCGATGCCTCGCTTGTCGGAGAGCGCGCGGCTGGCGATGTTGCCGGTCTCGCCGGTCATCGGCATCACCAGCCAGGTAATGACGTAGACGGCGGCGAAGAAGCCGGTGGTCAGCAGCGTCAGGACCACGAGCACGACCCGCAGCGCGGTCACGTCGATGCCGGTCTTGGCCGAGATGCCCGCCACGACGCCGCCCGCCAGGCGCCCTTCGCTCTCGCGCCGGAGGGGCAGCGGGCTGCCGGGGCCGTGCATCCAGCGGGCCAGGAACCGATGGGCGTGGCCGGCCGGGCCCGGTCGCGGCTGCCCCGCGGGGCCGCCGTTCCCGCCCTGGTCACCAGCCGGTCCCGCCGGGCCGGCCGCCCACGGCGGAGCTGAGGCTGGTCGTCCGGTCATGGATCCATTGTCGCCGAACGAGCGGGGGCAGGCTATCCGGGCAGTTCCCGGCCCTACCCCGACCCCATCAGGGACGAGTAGGGGTCATATGAGGGTTGTTCCCGATGGCGGCCGGCCTGGCCGGGGGGAAGGCTTGAGACATGAACACCACGTCAGACACGGACCAGCCCAGCACCGAGCAGGCTCAGGACCGGCCTGCGCCGCGGCCGCTCTGCCGTCCCCTCGACGACCGGATGCTGGCGGGGGTCGCATCCGGCCTGGCTCGTTACCTCGGCGTCGACGTGCTGCCGGTCCGGATTGCCCTCGTTGTACTGTGCTTCGCGGGCGGGATCGGACTGCCGCTTTACCTGGCCGGCTGGCTCCTGATCCCGGACGAGGGTGCCCGGCAGTCGATCGCCGACGATCTGATCCACAGCGTGCAGAGCAGGAGTAACTGAGCGGGGGGCCAGCGCACCATGACTACTCCTATCGATCCGTCGGCACCCAGCTTGGCGCCGGAGGCAGCGGGGACCGGCATGCGGGTGTCGGACGCCGACCGCGCGGTGGTCGCGGACCGGCTGGCCCGCCATTTCGGGGACGGTCGGCTGGACAAGGCCGAATTCGACCAGCGGCTCGACCTGGCGCTGCGGGCCAGGACCAGGGCCGACCTGATCGCGCTGCTCAGCGACCTGCCCGAGGGCCTGGGACCCATCGGTGACGAGCCGGGCAAGTCACGAAGCCAGCGGAGGCGGGAACGCGAGCTGCTGCGGGTACAGCTCGAGCGCGAGCGGCTGCTGCTCAGGCACGAGCGGCGCGAGAACCGCCGGCAGGAGCGCGAGCTGCGCTGGCATTCCGCGCGCCAGCTACCTGCGGTCATCGCGCTTGTCGTCGCGGTCGTCGTAGTCGCGGCCGCGCTGCGGCAGATCTACATCTGGCTGGTGATCGCCGCGCTGGTGTTCCTGTGGCTGCGCCTCAGCCACCGCGGCGGCGGCAGCAGCAGCGGCGGCAGCGGCAGCAGCGGCAGCGGCGGCGGCAGCAGCAGCAGCAGCAGCAGCGGCGCGGGCACCATCTGAAGATGGCGGCGCGATTACAGCAGGACCTCGTTCCATTCCCGGATGGTCCGCCGCTGCACGGCACCGCGCCCGGTACCTATGCGGCAAGAGCCTGCAGCGCGGTGCGGATCCGCTTCGCCGAGACCGGCGCGGGCGTGCCGAGCATCTGGGCGAACAGGTTCACCCGGAGCTCCTCGATCATCCAGCGGATGTCACCGGCCTCCGCGCTCCCCCGTTTCTCCGGCGGGAGGCCGGAAACCGCAGCCCGGTACTCCTGGCTTACCTGCCGGACGAGTGCCATGCGATCGGCATCCCGGCCCTGCTCGCCGGGCAGTTTCTCCAGCCTGCGCGCCATGGCCCGCAGGTAGCGGATCAGATCGGTCAGCCTCGCCGGGCCGGTCCGGCTGATGAAGCCGGGGTAGATCAGCGCGCCGAACTGCTCGCGCATATCGGCGAACGCCGGAGCGAGCGCCGCGGCCGGCTGCGCGGCCAGCCCGACCTCGACCTCGTGCGCCTCGGCCAGCACCCGCGCGGCGACGTCGATGACCCGCGCGGTCCGCACCGCGAGCTGATCCCTGGCGGCGGCGATCAGCCGGGCGAACCCCTCGGCGTCCCAGGCCGGGCCGCCGGCTTCGGCGATGACCTGGTCCGCGGCGGCCGCCGCGCAGTCCTCCACCAGGGCCGCGGCTGAGGCATAGGGATGCCGGCTCATCGCCATCTTCGCCGTAACCGGCAGCCGCCCCGCGATCGACCTGGCCCCCGACGGCACCTGCAGCAGGATCAGGCGCCGGGTGCCCGCCAGCATGGACCGTTCGGCCTCGGCGCTGGTCGGGAACAGCCGGACGTCGACGCTGCCGCCCGCGTCGGCGAGCGCCGGGTACCCGGTAACCTGGCCGCTGGTGAAGACCCGCGGGAGCGTGCCGATCGTCCAGCCCTTCAGTCCGGTGCGGGTGATCTGCGCGCCCGCGTCGGTCAGGGCGGCCTCCAGCCGCGGCCGGAGCTGCCGCCGCAGGCCGGCCAGGTCCTTGCCGGTTGCCGCGACCTTGCCGCCGTCGAGCACGCGATAGGTCACCCGCAGGTGCGGCGGGAGCTTCGAGACGTCGAACGCCGAGCGCGGAACCGGCACGCCCGCCAGCCGGCCGAGCTCGCGGCTCAGCGCGTCGAGCAGATCACCGGACGGATCGCCGAGATCCGCGAGCACGGCCCGCGCGGTGTCGGGCGCGGGCACGAACAGCCGCCGCAGGTCCTTGGGCAGGCCGCGGATGAGCTCGGTCACGAGTTCGGCCCGCAGGCCGGGTACCTGCCAGCCCAGCTCGGCCCAGGTGCCCTGGCTGAGGGATTCCAGCGGGACGTCGACAGTCACGCCGTCGCCGTCCTCGCCTGGCGTGAACGCGTAGCTGAGCGGGAACTCGCCCCAGCGGACCGGGTAGTCATCGGCGCGCACCGCCTCGGCGAACGGGCTGATCAGGTCGTCCAGCCCCAGATTCAGCAGTCCCGGCTCGGCTGTCCTGGCCTTCTTCCACCACGAGTCGAAGTGCCGCGCCGACGTCACGGTCTTGGGGATGCGCCGGTCGTAGAAGTCGAAGATGGCCGAGTCATCGGCGACGATGCCGCGGCGCCTGGCCTTGTCCTCCAGCTCCGCCGCCTCGGCCAGGACCTGCTCGTTGTGGCGGAAGAACGCGTGGTGGGTCTGCCAGTCGCGTTCCACCAGCGCGCGGGAGATGAACAGCTCGCGAGCGGCCACCGGGTCGATCCGGCCGTAGTTGACCGGGCGGTCGGCGACGATCGGCAGCCCGTACAGCGAGACCTTCTCTGTTGCCATGACCGCCCCGCGCCGTGAATCCCACCGCGGCTCGCTGTAACTACGGCGCAGCAGGTGCCCGGCGAGCTCCTCGGCCCATTCCGGCTGGATCGCGGCGACGGTCCGGGCCCAGAGCCGGGACGTCTCGACCAGCTCGGCCGCCATCACCCACGGCGCCGGCTTGCGGGCCAGCGGGGAGTCAGGGAAGATCGCGAACCTGGCGCCGCGAGCGCCCGCGAACTCGACCGGGCCGCGGCGGCCCCGTTCCCCGGTCCGGCGCGTTTCGTCCCGCATGCCCAGGTGCGACAGCAGGCCGGCCAGCAGCGACCGGTGCACCCGCTCGGACAGGTCCGCGCTATACCGGCCCTCTGATTCGGCCGTGCCGCCGTGCTCGGCCGACTGACCGTACCGGCGGCGGGACACAGGCGCCTGCTCTCGTTCCCGGTCCGGGCGCGGTGCCGGGTCGCGGCCGACGACCACGTCCAGGTCCCTGGCCGCCTGCCGCAGCTGGCCGTACACGTCCTGCCATTCGCGCACCCGCAGGTAATGCAGGTACTCCCGGCGGCACATCCGGCGGAACGCCGACCCGGACAGTTCCCGCTGCTGCTCGCGCAGGTAATCCCACAGCGTGACCAGCGTCAGAAAGTCCGACCCCGGCTCGGCAAACCGGCGGTGGAACTGGTCGGCCGCCTCGCGCGCATCGGCCGGACGTTCGCGCGGGTCCTGGATCGAAAGCGCCGCGGTGATGATGAGGACCTCGCGGGCGCAGCCGTTGCGGCCCGACTCCAGGATCATCCGGGCGAGCCTCGGGTCCACCGGGAGCTCGGCCAGCTTGCGGCCGGTCGCGGTCAGCCGCGGGGAGCTGCTGTCATAGCCGGGCGCGATCGCGCCCAGTTCTTCGAGCAGGCGGACCCCGTCGGCCACGTTCCTGGCATCCGGCGGGTCTACGAATGGGAAGTCGGCCATGGCGCCCAGGTCGAGCGCGGCCATTCGCAGGATCACCGAGGCCAGGTTGGTGCGCAGGATCTCAGGATCGGTGAACTCCGGCCGGCGGGAAAAGTCCTCCTCGCCGTACAGCCGGATGCAGATCCCGTCCGAGGTCCGCCCGCAGCGGCCCTTGCGCTGGTTCGCCGACGCCTGCGAGATCGCCTCGATCGGCAGCCGCTGCACCTTGGTCCGCTGGCCGTACCGGGATATCCGGGCGGTGCCCGGGTCGATCACGTACCGGATGCCGGGCACGGTCAGCGACGTCTCCGCAACGTTCGTGGCCAGCACCACCCGCCGCCCGGAGTGGGGCTGGAACACGCGGTACTGCTCGGCCGCGGACAGCCGGGCGTAGAGCGGGAGGACCTCGATACCGGGAACGTCGGCCAGCGCGTCCGCGGTGTCGCGTATCTCGCGCTCGCCCGACAGGAATACCAGGATGTCGCCCGGGCCCTCGGTCCGCAGCTCGCCGAGGGCGTCGGTGATGCCCTGTATCTGGTCGCGCGGCTCCTGCTCCGGCCGGTCCGGGTCGGCCAGCGGCCGGTACCTGACCTCCACCGGGTAGGTCCGCCCGGATACCTCCACGACCGGGGCGCCTACGCCGTCCGGTCCGGCGAAATGCCGGCTGAACCGCTCCGGGTCGATGGTCGCCGAGGTGATGATGACCTTCAGGTCCGGCCGACGGGGCAGCAGCCGCTTGAGGTAGCCCAGGATGAAGTCGATGTTCAGGCTGCGCTCGTGCGCCTCGTCGATAATCAGCGTGTCGTAGCGCAGCAGCAGCCGGTCGCGCTGCATCTCGGTCAGCAGTATGCCGTCGGTCATGACCTTGACCAGCGTGCCGTCGCTGGAGTTGTCGGCGAACCTGACCTTGTAGCCCACGGCCGTGCCCAGCTCGGTGCCCAGCTCCTCGGCGATCCGTTCCGCCACGGTCCTGGCGGCGATCCGGCGGGGCTGGGTATGGCCGATCTGGCCGGTCACCCCGCGGCCCAGTTCCAGGCAGATCTTGGGCAGCTGGGTGGTTTTCCCGGAGCCGGTCTCCCCGGCGATGATCACGACCTGGTGCTCGGCGATCGCCTTGGCCAGCTCGTCCTTGCGCTGACTGACCGGCAGTTCGGGCGGATAGCTGATGACCGGCACCGCGCTGGCCCTGGCCGCCACCCGCGCGGCCGCCGAATCGACCTCGGCCGCCAGGCGCTGCACCGCGGCCTCGCGGGCCTGCGGGTCACGCTGAGATCCCGCCCGGTCGGCCATCCGCTCGAGCCTGCGCTGGTCCCGCAGCGTGAGCTCGGGCAGGCGGGCTCGCAACTGGGCGAGCGTGGATGGCACGGCGGATTCTCCGGTGGCAGGCGGGCGGGATACCCCCGATAAGGATGGCCAGGTCGGCCCCCGGACGGCTAACGCTTTTCTGCCCGCCCGACTTCCCCCGGCCCAGTCGGCCCTACCCGGCGCGGCTTCTCCCCCGCCCGGCTTCTCCCCCGCCCG
>JASHOV010000250.1 GCA_030038495.1 Streptosporangiaceae bacterium | reverse complement strand
GCGGCCTCGGCGGGCACCTCGCCGCCCGCGGCAGCTCGCTGTCGGGCGGCCAGGCGCAGCGGCTGCGGCTGGCCAGGGCCCTGCTCGCGAATCCGGAGATCCTCGTGCTCGTCGAGCCCACCAACGCCGTCGACGCGCACACCGAGGCCAGCATCGCGCGGGCCCTGCGTCAGCATCGGGCCGGCCAGACCACGATCGTGCTCACTACGAGCCCGCTGCTGCTCGACGCGGCCGACCGGGTCGTGCACTTGCGCGACGGCCGGATAGCAGCGCAGGGCCGGCATCACGAGCTGCTGGCCACCAGCGCGGCGTACGCCGATGTCGTGACGCGGGGAGAGGACCAGTGAACGAGACCGAGGACACCCTCACTGAAGACAGCCCCGTGACTCGGGACAACCCCGTGACTCAGAACACTGCGCAGCGGATCCTGCCGGTCGCCGACGGCCGCCAGGTCAAGGCGTACGTACGCGAGGTGCTCGTCACTGACCGCCGGGAGCTCGCCATCGTGGTCGGGCTGTACGCGGCCGCCACCTCCGCGGGCCTGGTCGCGCCCCGCATGCTGGGCGACATTGTCACCGGCGTGCAGCACCACGGGACGACGGCGGGCAGCATCGAAGTTCTCGCCGCGATCATCGCGCTGTCCCTGGTCGCGGCGTCGATCCTGACCAGGTACGGGGCGCTGGCGGGTGCGCGATTCGGCGAGAGCCTGCTGGCCAGGCTCAGGGAGGACTTTGTCGACCGGGTACTCAGGCTGCCGTTGTCGGTGGTCGAGCGGGCCGGCAGCGGTGACTTGCTCAGCCGGTCTTCCAGGGACGTGGCGGCGCTGAGCCAGAGCGCCAGGTATGCACTGCCCGCGACCTTGACGGCGGCGCTGTCGGTCGCGCTGACGCTCGGCGCGGTCGCGCTTGACTCCCCGCTGCTGCTGGTTCCGTGCCTGATCGTGGTGCCGCCGGTCTGGCTTGCCTCCCGCTGGTACCTGCGCCGCGCGACCGCCGGGTACCTGCGGGAGAACGCGGCCTGGGCGGAGATTACCGAGAGCCTGGCCGAGACCACCGAGGGCGCGCGCACCGTCGAGGCGCTGCGGCTCGGGCCGGCCAGGCGGCGGCGTGCCGACGCCGACCTGGCGGGCAGCTACGCGGCCGAGCGCTACACGCTGCGACTGCGGTCGGTCTTCCTGCCGGCCGCGGAGGCCTCGTACGTGCTGCCGCTCGCCGGGACGCTGGCATTTGGCGGCTACGCATGCCTGCGCGGCTGGTGCACGGTCGGCCAGGTCACCGCGGGGGCGCTATACGCCGCCGCGCTGGTCAGGCCCATGGACGAGCTGATCCAGTGGCTGAACCAGCTGCAGACGGGCAACGCCGCGCTGGCCAGGCTGCTCGGCATAGGCCAGGTCGCGGCCGATCGCGAGCCCGGCGGCGACCGGCCCCGTGACGAGCAGCTGCTGGCGGACCAGGTCAGGCATTCCTACCGGCCCGGGCGTGACGTCCTGCGGTCGGTGTCCCTGCGGGTGCGACCGGGGGAGCGGATCGCCATCGTCGGCCCGAGCGGCGCGGGCAAGTCGACGCTGGGCCGCCTGCTGGCCGGCATCACCGCGCCGGCCGGGGGCCGGGTCACCGTCGGCGGCGTCGAGCTGACCCGGCTCCCGCTGGAGGACCTGCGCGGCCGGATCGCGCTGGTCAGCCAGGAGCACCACATCTTTCGCGGCACGCTGCGCGAGAACCTGACGCTCGCCGCGCTGGACGCCGGCGATGCGGAGGTGCTGGCCGCTCTCACCGCGGTGGAGGCATCCGGATGGGCGCAGGCACTTCCTGGCGGCCTGGACTGCATCGTGGGCTCGGGCGGCGTGGCGCTGAGCTCCGCGCAGGCACAGCAGGTTGCGCTGGCCCGGCTGATCCTGGCCGACCCGCACACCCTGATCCTGGACGAGGCCACGTCGCTTCTCGATCCGCGCTCCGCGCGCAGGCTGGAGCGGTCACTGGCTGCGGTGCTCGACGGGCGCACGGTGGTGTCGATCGCCCACCGGCTACACGTCGGCCATGACGCGGACCGCGTGATCGTCCTGGAAGACGGCGAGATCCGCGAGTCCGGGCCGCACCGCGAGCTGGTCCGGGCGGGCGGGGCTTATGCGGCGCTCTGGGAGTCCTGGCACGGTGCCGCCGATGCCGTGAGCCGTCACTGAGCCGTTGCTGAGTCGGCGGCCGCCAGGCAGAGTTTCGCCCAGGCTGTGGATGCAGCTGTGGATAGTCCGGTGGAAACCAGTTATGCACAGGGGATAAACAACGGATGTCCTGTGGACGACAAAAGAATCTTGAACGGGTCCGCGAAAAGGCCTTGTGCAGTGCGCGGCGGAGGCAGTAGAAATTCTTCACCACTGCAGACGGGATCCGCCCCCGGGGCAACCCGGGGAACGTCGGAAGGGCCGGGCGACCGGCGCGGACGACGGGATTCAGACACCGGTGGTGCCAGGTCGCCAGCGGCCGCCGAGCAATCGGCGGACTAGGCGGCCAGGCAGGTGGGGCCCCTCCATCTCATACATGGAGGGGCCCCGCTGCTATTCACGCGCACCGCAGCAAGGCCGGCCATCAGGGCTGGCCAGCCGCGGGCTTTCCGCGTTCCCATCCTAAATGGCGGTTATCAGCGGCGCCATAGTCGTTCGACTGCATGGCGTGTCTGGCGGGCGGCGGGCCGGTCACAGTGCGACACTTATGCGTAACGTTCCGTGCTTTCCACCGCGACCGGCCGTGCTGGCCGCGTTCTGGCAGGCAGTAGCCACGATGTGCCGTCGCTGCGGTTTCGCAGCCGGTGATCAGGAGCCTTGGCGTGCACGTTCAGGTCGCGGCGCGGCCGGCGACGGCGATATTCCGGCGCAAGTCGAGTCAGCCCAGTCGGCGGGCCGTGCTGCACGTGCGGGCCGCGGGTGATCCGGCCGTTCCGGCCGGGCTCGGCGCCTGGTACACCGAGCGGGCCTTCCACTTCTATGTCGCCGGGCTGCGGCTGCCTGGTCAGGTGCCCGTCGGTACCCGGCCGGCCGCCCGCTACCTGAAGGCCGCGTTCGCGGATCTCGACGCGGCCTGCGCGCATCTGCGCGACGCAGACGGCATGGCCAGCGTGATCGTGTCCGCGCAGGGCCGCGGGGCGATCGCAGCCGCCCTCTGGTGTGACGCGCGGGGGCGCGATGTGCACGAGTCCGCCGCCGACGCCATGATCCTGCTTGCCCCTGAGCTTCCCGCCAGCGCCCGCCTGAGCCTCGACGTCGAC
>JASHOV010000249.1 GCA_030038495.1 Streptosporangiaceae bacterium | reverse complement strand
AGCGGGAATCGAACCCGCGTACAGGGCTTTGCAGGCCCTTGCCTAAGCCACTCGGCCATTCCGCCACAGGCCAGCCCCGTGGGGAGCCGGACTGGTACCGAAGAGCCGTGCGGTCCGTCGGCTCACGAGACGGCTTCCGGCACCTCGAGCGGACGACGGGATTCGAACCCGCGACCCTCACCTTGGCAAGGTGATGCTCTACCAGCTGAGCCACGTCCGCGCATGCCACCCGATATGTGCCGCCTGGCGGCGGCAACTGGTGTGCGTTCAGAACTGTAGCCGATCCTGACCAGCCGGCAAACTCGCCCTTCCGATTTGTGCCCCCCGCGAGCCGGGCTGCTCGCGAGCCGGGCTGCTCGCGAGGGCGGTTGGCCATCGGACCGGATGCGGACTAGCGTCTGGAGGCGTGGTGGTCTGGATCAACGGGGACCTGGTCCCCGACAGCGAGGCCCGTATCTCCGTGTTCGATCACGGCCTGATCGTCGGGGACGGGATCTTCGAGACGGTCAAGGTTCAGCATGGCGTGCCCTTCGCCCTGACCAGGCATCTGCGCCGGCTGGCTGCCTCCGCTGCCGGTATCGGTCTGCCCGCCCCTGACCTGGAAGCGATCGGCGCGGGGTCCCTGGCGGTGGCCGGCGCCGCGCGGGACTTGCCGTTTGCCCGGCTCCGCATCACCGTGACCGGGGGAATCGGCCCTCTCGCCTCGGAACGAGGTGCGTCGGGGCCGACTGTGATCGTCGCGATCGGCCCGCAGAACCCGGCCGCGGATAGCGTCGACGTGGTCACTGTCCCGTGGACCCGCAATGAGCACGGGGCCTTGTCCGGGCTGAAGACCACGTCCTATGCCGACAACGTCCGCGCGTTCGCGTATGCGAGGGAATGGGGCGCTAGCGAGGCAATCTTCGCCAATACGGCAGGCCACTTGTGCGAGGGGACAGGAACCAACGTCTTCCTCGTCATGGCCGGGCGACTGGTGACGCCGCCCCTGTCCAGCGGCTGCCTGGCGGGGGTGACTAGGGCCCTGGTTCTGGAGTGGTCGGGTGCGCAGGAAGAGGACGTGCCGCTGACGGCACTGGCGGAGGCAGAGGAAGCCTTCCTAACCGGGACAACCAGGGACGTGCAGCCAATACGACGGGTAAATGGTTCTGAACTGGCTGCAGTCCCTGGCCCGGAGACGAGAAAGGCTGCAGAGGTATTTGCGATGAGGTCGACGGAGTCGCCTGATCCGTGAAATGCCCTTTCCGTCTGGCACTGCCGCCGCAGACGGCATGGCCATATTCGACGGGCGAATACCGTTATGCGCGCCAGAGCAGTTCGTCGAGTTCGGTGTCGACGTCGATGTAGTTGCTCTCGTTGCCAGCGGCGATGACCTCGTAGGTCCGGCCGAGGAACGCGGCGGTGGACGCACGGGGCGCCTCGAAGTGGGCCTCGCCAAACGGGGACGAAAGCGCGATGTTCAGGAGCTCACGTCCATGGTCGTCAGTCGGCCAGACCTGGACGTCCCCCTCACCTGCGGGACCTTCCAGTCCCACGGCCAGCAGGTCCCTGGCGAAGATCCACTCGACCGGCTCGTCGGTCCCGACATGGAAGGCCATGCGGATCGCGTACGGGTCGTCGGCGCTGTAGTAGAGACTGGCCACAAGGGGGACAGCGCCGTGGTCGGGCACCACCAGGGAGAGGCCGAGTTCTGCGGACACGGTCGCACTGCTGTTCATCATCGGGTCAGACCTTTGCCTTGTCGTGTCCCGGATTGCCGGGCTTCACTTTATTGCGCGGTTGCCCATCGCTTATCAGGCGCAGGTCCCGCGAGAATTGTCATCGCGGGACGTTGATTCCGCGAAAGAAGTCGCTCGTAACCTCGGTCACCGCTCATCAAACCGGGCATGACCTGGTCAAACGCTTCTAGAAATGAAACACCGTTTTAAGCGCGGACTGTTCCTGTGACCTGCGCGAATGCTTGTGACCTGCGTCTCACGGTTCCTGCGAAGTATGTTTTCGCAGCTAGGAAGCGTATCCGGGGATACCAGGTCGCTCCGTGACCTGCGGGTCCTTCCGGGTCCAGGCGCTATCGTATCCGGGCAAGCCGCCGCACCAGATTACCCAATACCATCCGAGAAGGTACGTAACGGATACAGTCATTCGCGCGTGTGGATCTCTGCCAGAGCCCGAAGTCAGTGCCGCGCAGAACGACGCCGACCAGGGCTCGGCGATGGCGTCCCGGATATAGGCGGCCAGGTCGGGTGCGGTCGGCTCGTAGTTGGCCGCTAGTCCTCCCTGGTATAGGGCCTGGTCCGATGCCGGGACTGGCGGAAGGCCTCGGTCTCGCCCCTGCGGGCCTCCGCCCCGTCCGTATGCGATCTGGCTCACCGAGTAGTTCACGGACAGCCCCTCCTGCGGCCGATCCTCGACCATGACGTCGCGTGCGGGTCAAGCTCGATTCGCGGGCGCGCACGCCGCGCTGCCCGGCTGCGGAATGCGCTACTCTGAGAGCGCCCTTATGGCGGATGCCCCCGCCGCACGCGCGGGCGATTGGCTCAGCGGGAGAGCGCCTCGTTCACACCGAGGAGGTCACTGGTTCGATCCCAGTATCGCCCACCGCCGCTCAAAGGCCGGCTCTCGCCAAGAGCCGGCCTTGAGTCTTGGATGAAGTGATTACTCTCGGCTAGACCGCGCCGGGACTCGCTCGGTCCCGGAACAGCCCCTCTAGCAGGCGGTCTCGTTACTGATCGTTTACGGAGCCGGTGGCTTCCCCGCACAGCGAGTCGGGTAGTCCCGTGACGCTGAGTGACTACAATGGCCCGCCGAGATTAGCCATCCGGTTATGCCACGAGACGGGGGAGCGGCGTGTTCGGAGCGGGCCGGCCCGACGAGCAGCCAGCCGACGATGGGTCACAGGGGTCGAGCGAATCGACCGCACCAGACGCACCGACAAGGCGGTACTTCGCGCCTAGCGGAAGGGTAAGCGGGGTCGCGGCCGCCGCCGTCGCCGTGGCGATCGCGGGCGGCGCCTACACGGCGACCAGCCACGCCGGTGGCACGCCCGGCGGTGTCCAGGCGGCTACGGTGCAGCAGTCGGGCCCGATCCGGCTCAGGTCCGTGACCCCGGCCACTGGCGCGAGCCAGGTCAATGGTTCTGACCCGATCGTCCTGACGTTCTCCGGGCCGGTGGCCGCCAACACGCCCGATCCGACCCTGCATCCGGCCGTGGCCGGCAGCTGGGCCACGGCCGGCAATCAGCTGATCTTCACGGCGGCCGCGGCGCTCCCGCCGTCGACGCGGGAGACCGTCAGCGTGCCCGCCGGGATTAGCGGGATCCGGGGCGTGGGCGGTGGCCTCCTGGCGAAGCCCGCCTACTACCGGTTCCGTACTGCGCCGTACTCAGCGCTCCGCCTGGCCGAGGTCTTAGCCCAGCTCGGTTACCTGCCGATGACCTGGGCCGAGGATGTGAACGGGGCGAACAAGGAGCAGGACCCCCAGGTGGGCACGCAGGAAGCGCTGGCCTATCAACCGCCGGCCGGCACGTTCACCTGGGAGCCCGGCTACCCGACGGAGCTGCACGACCAGTGGACCGACGACGGGAACAACGAGCTCGTCCGCGGGGCGGTCATGGCCTTCAAGTCCGAGCACAACATGACGATCAACGGCGAGCTCACGCCCAGGCTGTGGCGGGCGGTCTTCCAGGCCGCGAACCAGGACCAGCGGAACGCCAACGGCTACACCTACGCGATAGCCAGCAAGGGCGTGCCCGAGACGCTGACGATCTGGCATAACGGCCGGCAGGTCATGCGGAGCCTCGCCAACACCGGCATCCCGGTCTCGCCGACCGTCGACGGCACGTTCCCTGTCTACCTGAAGTACCGGTTCCAGGTCATGAGCGGCACCAACCCGGACGGCAGCACGTACGCGGACCCGGTGGAATTCGTCTCCTACTTCAACGGCGGCGACGCGGTGCACTACTTCCCGCGCGGCTCCTACGGGTTCCAGCAGAGCCTGGGCTGCGTGGAGCTGCCCTATTACTCGGCCGAGGAGGCCTACCCCTACCTGACCTACGGCAGCCTGGTCACCGTCGCGGGCTGAGCCAGCCGAGCTGGCTCAGCCCGGCTGGCCTGAGCGGGCCCTGGGCGGGCCGGCGCGTTACACAACGGGCAGCGGAACCGATGGCCGGATGTGCACGCCAGTGCCCTCCGGTCGGGACTGCCCGCACGCCCCCGCTGGGCGTGCTCATGATCTTCGACGCCTATTCAGCCGGCTACCAGGAAGCTGTGCCCGTTTCTTTACCGGTCGGCCCGCCTGACCGCAGTGATGCCATTAGGCTCCGAAGAGGAGGATGTCCGGATTTACATCGGCTCATCCGGGATAACGCAGCAACCAGGGTCGACCGAGGAGACTGTCTTGTCTTCTGCGACGCAATTCCGTACGCGGATCGGGGCCGTGGGAGGCGCAATCGTCTTCCTCCTGGTCGCGGGCGTCTGGATCGCACTCACGCAGGCCTCCGCCCAGCCGAAGTCGGCGGCTGACCCGTCGCGCTCCAAAAGCGTGACCGAGCTCGCGGCCGGCCCGCTGCAGGTGGTATCGGTCACCCCGGCCGACCACTCCGCGAACGTCAGCGGGGTAACGCCGATACGGCTGCAGTTCTCCGAATCGATTGCGTCGACCTCGCCGCTGCCGACGCTGCGGCCCGGCATCGCCGGCACCTGGCAGGGGGTCGGCTCCAAGTCGCTGGAATTCGTCCCCGCGGTCGGCTTCAAGCAGTCAGCGCACGTCACCGTCACCATCCCCGGTGGCGCGCTCGGCATGCGGTCAACCGGAGGCGGCCTGCTGGCCGTCACGACACGGGTCCGCTTCCGTATCGGCACGTACCAGACGATCCGGCTCGACCAGCTGCTGGCGCAGCTCGGCTATCTGCCGCTGACCTGGACGGCTTCGCCTGGCGCCTCGGTCCCGCCGGCCAGTGACGCGGCCGGGCAACTGGCCGCCGCCTTCTCGCCGCCGCAGGGCCAGTTCAGCTGGCAGCCCGGCTACCCGACCGAGCTGCGGCGCTTCTGGCGCGGTGGGTCCACCGCGGGCCTGATCCTCAAGGGCGCAGTCATGGCGTTCGAGGCCAATCACGGCCTGACCATTGACGGGATCGCCGGGCCCGAGGTCTGGAGTGCGCTGCTCAAGGCGGTGGCCGCTGACGACGCCAACAAGGACGGTTACACCTACGCGATTGCCAGCGAGGCCAACCCGGAAACGCTGAGGATCTGGCACAACGGTCGGAAGGTGTTCGAGAGCCTGGCCAACACCGGCATCCCGCAGTCGCCCACGACCATCGGCACGGCGCCGGTCTATCTCAAGTACTACTTCCAGATCATGAAGGGCAAGAACCCGGACGGCACTAAGTACGCCGACCCGGTGTACTACGTCTCCTATTTCCGCAACGGCGAGGCCGTCCACTACTACCCGCGCGCCTCGTACGGCTTCCCGCAGAGCCTAGGCTGCGTCGAGCTGCCCTTTGCTGAGGCCAAGGTCGCCTGGCCATACCTGACCTACGGCAGCCTGGTGACCGTACTGCCGGGCGCGCAGACGCCCAGCACGAGCCCGACCGACCCCACGACGTAACGGGCCGGCACGGGCGCGCGCAGCCGATCGGGCGTCGATAGCATCGAGGCAGCCGGCCAATCACGCCGGCCGCAATACTGCGCGCCCTGACGCGAAGGAGCCAGCCGTGCCTGCCGACAAGGTTCACATCACACTCGCCGGAAGCGAGCATGTGGTGGAAGAAGGCACGACGGCCGCCCAGCTGGTGGCCGGCCAGCCCGAGACGATCGCTGCCTGGGTCAACGGCGAGCTGCGCGATCTGGCGGCGGTGCTGGGCGAGGGCGATGAGGTGGAGCCGGTCAGCATCAACTCGCCCGACGGGCTGAACATCCTGCGCCACTCCACCGCGCACGTGCTGGCCCAGGCCGTGCAGGATCTGTTCCCGCAGGCCAAGATCGGCATCGGGCCGCCCATCGAGAACGGGTTTTACTACGACTTCGACGTGCCGCAGGCATTCACGCCCGATGACCTGAAGGCAATCGAGCAGAAGATGCGCCAGATCGTCAAGCAGGGTCAGCGGTTCAGCCGCCGGGCGGTCACCGACGACGAGGCCAGGGATGAGATGGCCGACGAGCCCTACAAGCTCGAGCTGATTGACCTGAAGAGCGGCGCGGGGAACGGCGAGGTTGCGGGCGATGCCGGCGAGTCGGTCGAGGTGGGCGGCGAAGAGCTGACGATCTACGACAACCTGGACGCCGGCACGGGCGAGCTGATCTGGAAGGACCTGTGCCGCGGCCCGCACCTGCCCACGACCAGGAACATCCCGGCGTTCAAGCTGATGCGCACCGGCGGCGCCTACTGGCGGGGCAGCGAGAAGAACCCCCAGCTACAGCGGGTCTACGGCACCGCCTGGCCCACCCGCGATGCACAGGACGAGTACCTCACGCTGCTGGCCGAGGCAGAGAAGCGAGATCACAGAAAGCTCGGCGCCGAGCTGGACCTGTTCTCGTTCCCGAACGAGATCGGCAGCGGGCTGCCCGTGTTCCATCCCAAGGGGGGCATCATCCGCAAGGCGCTGGAAGACTATTCCCGCCAGCGACACGAGCAGGCGGGCTACGAGTTCGTCTACAGCCCGCACATCACCAAGTCGAACCTGTTCGAGACCTCAGGCCACCTGCAGTGGTACGAGGAGGGGATGTATCCGCCCATGGAGATGGAGGGCGCCAGGTACTACCTCAAGCCGATGAACTGCCCGATGCACATCCTGATCTACGCATCGCGCGGCCGGTCCTACCGCGAGCTGCCGGTGCGGCTGTTCGAGTTCGGCACCGTATACCGGTTCGAGAAGTCGGGCGTGGTGCACGGCCTGACCAGGGCTCGCGGCTTCACCCAGGACGATTCGCACATCTTCTGCACGCCCGACCAGCTGCAGGACGAGCTGGCCAGCCTGCTCGATTTCGTCGTCGGCCTGCTGCGTGACTACGGGCTGACGGAGTTCGAGGCGGAACTGTCCACCCGGCCGGAAAAGTTCGTCGGCGAAATCGCCGAGTGGGACAAGGCCGAGACCGCGCTCAAGTACGCGCTGGACAAGTCCGGGCTGCCGTACGTGATCGCGGAGGGCGAGGGCGCCTTCTATGCTCCGAAGATCGACGTGCACGTGAAGGACGCGATCGGCCGGCGCTGGCAGCTCTCCACGCTCCAGGTGGACTTCCAGGAGCCGGGCCGGTTCGGCATCGAGTACCAGGCCGCCGACGGCAGCAGGCAGCGGCCATACATGATTCACCGGGCGCTTTTCGGCTCGATCGAGCGGTTCTTCGGCATCCTGGTCGAGCACTTCGCGGGCGCGTTCCCGCCCTGGCTGGCCCCGGTCCAGGTCGTTGGCATCCCGATCTCCGACGCGCACGCCCCCTACCTGGAAGAGGTCGCGACCCGTCTGCGGGAGCACGGCATTAGGGTCGAGGTCGACACCAGCGACGACCGCATGCAGAAGAAGATCCGCACGGCCCAGCGGCAGAAAGTTCCCTACATGCTGCTCGCGGGCGACGACGACGTAGCGGCGAGCGCGGTGTCGTTCCGCTATCGCAGCGGCGAGCAGAAAAACGGCGTGCCGGTCGTGGACGCCATCGCCGAGATCACCGGCGCCGTCGCGAGCCGGGTCCAGGTCTGACGCTCGTGCCGGACGGGCTGGAGGACGCCGCGGACATCGGGCCGGATGGGCTGCAGCGGCTGTGGACGCCGCACCGGATGGCCTACATCAGGGGGGAGGGGAAGCCCGCCGGCGGCGAGGCGGAATGCCCGTTCTGCGCGATCCCGAGAATGAGCGACGAGGACGGGCTGATCGTGTCCCGCGGCAGCACCGTCTACGCCGTGCTGAACCTGTACCCCTACAACAGCGGCCACCTCATGGTCGTGCCGTACCGGCACGTGCCGGACTACACCGATCTCACCGCGGACGAGACCGCCGAGCTGGCCGACTACACCAAGCGCTCGATGACCGCGCTGCGGGACGCGTCGCAGGCCCAGGGCTTCAACCTCGGCATGAACCTGGGCCGCGTGGCCGGCGCCGGCATCGCCGCGCACCTGCATCAGCACGTGGTGCCCCGCTGGGGTGGCGACGTGAACTTCATGCCCGTGGTCGCCCGTACCAAAGTCCTGCCCCAGCTCCTGTCCGACACCCGCCAGATCCTCGCTGAAGCCTGGCGTCAGCTCCCCTAGCCACAACGGAAGGCATCCGCATGAGCATCGAGAAGCCCGAGGTCGATTTTCCCGCCGGCGAACCGCCCGCGGACCTGCAGGTCACCGACATCTGGGAAGGTGACGGGCCGGAGGCGAAGGCGGGCGACACAGTCAGCGTGCACTACGTCGGCGTCGCCTTCTCCACCGGCGAGGAGTTCGACTCCAGCTGGAATCGCGGCGACCCGCTGGAGTTCCAGCTCGGGGTCGGCCGGGTGATCGCCGGCTGGGATCAGGGCGTCCAGGGAATGCGCGTGGGCGGCCGACGGCAGCTCGTCATCCCGCCCGGCCTCGCTTACGGCGACCGAGGGGCCGGGCACGTGATCAAGCCAGGCGAGACGCTGATCTTCGTGTGCGACCTCGTCTCCGTCTAGCGAGCGGGCGCGGCCCCAGAAGCCGGCCACGTGCCTGCCTCGGCACTGCCCGGGCTCGGGCCCGACGTTTCGTTTGTCGGGCACGAACCCGGGCAGCGCCGAGGCCGAGATACCTAGCCCGAATTCTCCGCGCTCGCTACTTTGTCGGCCAGGTGCGAAGGGAGCGGCTCGTACCGCAGGTAGTTACGGGTGAACGAGCCCGTGCCGTGAGACATCGAGCGCAGGTCGATCGCGTACCTGGTGACTTCCAGCTCGGGTATCTCGGCCTTAACCAGGGTGCGGCCGCCCGCCACCGGCTCGGTGCCGAGCACGCGGCCGCGGCGCGAGGAAAGGTCGGACATGACCGCGCCGACGTAGTCGTCGGCGACCAGCACCGACACCTCGTCCACGGGCTCGAGCAGCAGCACCTGCGCCTTCGCGGCGGCGTCCTTCAGGCCCGCCCGGCCGGCCTTCTGGAACGCCATGTCGGAGGAGTCCACCGAGTGCGCCTTGCCGTCGAAGAGCGTGACCCTGATGTCGACCATCGGGTAGCCGGCCAGCACGCCCTGCTCCAGCTGCGCCCGGACGCCCTTCTCGACGGAAGGGATGAACTGGCGCGGCACCACGCCGCCGACAACCTTGTCGACGAACTCGAATCCGCCGCCGGACCCGGTCGGCTCGACCTCTATGTGGACGATGCCGTACTCGCCGTGCCCGCCCGACTGCTTCACGTTCCGCCCGAGGCCCTGGGCCTTGCCGGCCACGGTCTCCCGCAGCGGGACGCGCAGCTCCACGGTCTCCACCGCGAC
>JASHOV010000248.1 GCA_030038495.1 Streptosporangiaceae bacterium | reverse complement strand
ATGGCGGTGACGCGGAACCCCTTGTTCGGCACGGTCTGCACCAGGCCCTCACGGGCCAGGTCGACCATCGCCTCGCGGACCGGCGTCGCGGACACGCCGAACCGCAGGCCGAGGGCCGGAGCCGAATAGACCTCGCCCGGTGCCATCTCGCCGGAGATGATCGCCGCCCGCAGGACCTGAGTGACGGTCTCGCGCAGGCTGGCCACTCTCGCCAGCGGGCCGATGGTGTTCGAGGCCGGCATCAGAGCAGGAAACCGTGCGGGAACGGGTCGGTGGGATCGAGGTGGTACTGGGCCGTCCCTGTCACCCAGGCCCGTCCGGTGATCTCCGGCACGACGGCGGTGTAACCCGCTACCTCGGTCGTCCCGACCAGCCGACCGAGGAACCGCGAGCCGATGAACGACTCGTTGACCATCTCGTCGCCGACGGCCAGCTCGCCGCGGGCGTGCAGCTGGGCGAGGCGGGCGCAGGTGCCCGTGCCGCACGGCGACCGGTCGAACCAGCCGGGGTGGATGGCCATGGCGTGCCGCGAGTGCCGGGCGGTCGAGCCGGGCGCCTCCAGGTAGACATGATGACAGCCGTTGATGTCGGGACGGTCGGGGTGCACCGGCCTGTCCTCGGCGTTGACCGCGTCCATGACGGCCAGACCCGCGGCCAGCAGGTCGTTCTTCGCCTGGCGCTCGAACGGCAGGCCGAGGTCGTCCAGCCTGACGATCGCGTAGAAGTTCCCGCCGAATGCGATGTCGTAGCGGACCTCGCCGAACCCGGGAACTTTCACGTGCCGGTCCAGGCCGAGGCAGAACGCGGGCACGTTGCGGAACGTGACCGCACGCGCCGCGCCGTCCTCGACCCGCACCTCGGCCACGACCAGCCCGGCCGGCGTGTCGAGGCGGATGGTCGTGACCGGCTCGGTGACACCGACCATGCCGGTCTCGACCAGGACGGTCGCGACCCCCATCGTGCCGTGACCGCACATCGGCAGCAGGCCGGAAACCTCGATGAACAGCACGCCGACGTCCGCGTCCGGGCGGGTCGGGGGCTGCAGGATCGCGCCGCTCATGGCCGAGTGGCCGCGCGGCTCGTACATCAGGAACGTCCGCAGCTCGTCGCTGTTCTCGATGAACCACTGGCGGCGCTCGGCCATCGTGGCGCCGGGAATGACGCCGACGCCGCCGGTCACCACCCGGGTCGGCATCCCCTCGGTGTGTGATTCGACCGTGTGGATCACGCGTTGCGATCGCATCGGCGTCAGCCAGTCACCGGTAGCCCTTGGCCAGCACGGCCTCGGTGTCAGCCACGATCCGCTCGGCGACCTCCGGCGACAGCGGCAGGCGCGGCGGGCGGCACCGGCCGCCCTTGCGGCCGGCCACGTCCATCGACAGCTTGATCGACTGAACGAACTCGGTCTTGGAGTCCCAGCGCAGCAGCCGGTGCAGGTCGCGGTAGATCGGCAGGGCCTTGGCGATGTCGCCGGGGTCACCGGAGGTGGCCAGGTGGTACAGCTCGACCGTGCTGTGCGGGAGCGCGTTGGGGTAGCCGGCGATCCAGCCGACCGCCCCGGCCAGGCCCAGCTCGACCAGCAGGTCGTCCGAGCCGATGAGAACGTCCAGACCGGGTGCGGCCTCGGCGATCTCGTAGCCTCGCCTGGCATCGCAGCTGAACTCCTTGATCGCGACGATCAGGCCCTCGCCGTGCAGCCGGGCCAGCAGGTCCGGGCGCAGGTCGACCTTGGTGTCGAACGGGTTGTTGTACGCGACGATCGGCAGGCCGACCGCGGCGGCGGTCCGGTAGTGCTCGAGGACCGCCTCGTCATCCGCACGGTAGGTGTTCGGCGGCAGCAGCAGCACGGACGCGGCACCTGCCTCCGCGGCCTGCTCGATCCAGCGGCGACTCTGCAGCGAGCTGTACGCGCCGCAGCCCGGCATCACGGTGAAGCCGTCGGGAGCAGCTTCGACGGCGGTCGTGACGACGCGGGCTCGCTCGGCGTCACTGAGCGTCTGATACTCCCCCAGCGATCCGTTGGGGCACACGCCATCGCACCCGTTCGCGGCGAGGAACCGGACATGCCCGGCGTAGGCGTCGTAGTCGACGGACAGGTCGTCATGGAACGGCAGGGCGCTGGCGACATGAACGCCGCGCCAGGGCCTGGCAGCAGTCATCGGAGGCTCCTTGCTCGCAGTTCCTTGACCCTACAGTGCAATGTCACATTGCACAAGCAGCGCGGCGGCTGCGAGGTGACGGTGCTGGCTTCACCCGCCGGGCCAGGCGCCACCATCGGTCTTGCGCAGGATCAGGTGCGCCAGTTGCCCGAGCTGCCGGTAAGGATCGGTGGCGCCGAGGCGTTCTTCGACGTCAAGCAGCGCGGCCAGCTGACCGGGGTCCGAAGGCGGTGGCGGGTCGAGTTCGGCCATGTCAACCGCGATCCGCACGCCGTACCAGTTCTCCAGTTCCAGTCCGTCCGCGGCTGCCGCGGCGGTGAGCTGCCCGAAGTCATCGGCGCGGGCGGGCGTGCCGATCTCGTTGATGTAGCGCATGTCGCGCCCTTCGGCCTGAGCGGCGTCATGCTCGGCGAGCGCCGCGAGCGCCGCCTGCCAGTCCTGGCGAGCGGCCGGACGCCACAGGGCCGAGGTCGCGGTGCGCACCGCCACGGCCATGAACCCGCCGGGCGCGACATGTGCCGCGAGCTCGGTCAGCACCGGAGCGCTGGCCGGGAGGTACATCAGTACTCCCAGGAGCAGCACTGCGTCGTATACCACGCCGCCGGTGACGGCGGCGAGACTGCCGACCGAGCCTTCTCGCAGGATGACGCGAGCCTGGACTTCGTCGGGCTGATCGGTCAGTGCGGCCCGGAAGACAGCGCGCATATCGGGATCGGGTTCGACCGCGACTACCTGGTGGCCGGCGCGGGCCAGCCGGATGGATTGCGTTCCCTGGCCGGCGCCCACATCGAGGACTCGAACCGGTCGGCTCGGCATGTGCCTGCTCAGCTGGCGGGAGATCATCTCTTGCCGAACGAGGTTGCGAACGTGGTCCAGCCGGCCAAGCCACGTCGGCCGGCCGACGGCGAACGTGCTGTCACCGGCAATATCGCGACCTATCGCGTCTCCCGACCCCACCACCGGGCAAACGCTACCAGCCTCGCCTTCGCCGCCAGCCTCTGTCCAAGTCCTCGAAGGTAATCCGCGAGCCGGTGTCGGATCGGGCCGGAGGTGTTCGTAGCAGGGTGAGAGGCTGCTCACGAGGGGCACCCCGAACCACAGGAGATGATCCGAGATGCAGTACCTGGTTTCTGTGATCGACGACACGGCCGGCCTCGCCACCCCGGAAGAAGACGCTGCGATCGATGTGTTCAACGCCCGGCTCCAGGCGGAGGGTCACTGGGTCTTCGCCGGAGGCCTCGCGGAGCCCAGCTCCGCCACCGTCATCGACAACCGCGGCGGGGAGGCGCTGTTCACCGACGGGCCCTTCCTGGAGTCGAAGGAGCATCTCGCCGGCTTCTGGATCATGGAGGCCCCCGACCTTGACGTAGCGCTCAAGCTCGCCGCCGAGGGGTCGAAGGCCTGCAACCGGAAAATCGAGGTGCGGCCGATCCTGTGAGTGTGGTCGACGTCCAGGCGGCGATCACCCAGGCGCACCACGAGGAGTGGGCCCGGGTGGTCGCCTCCCTGACCAGGCGTTTCGGTGACCTCGACACCGCCGAGGAGGCGGCGGCCGAGGCGTTCGCGACCGCTGTCGAGCGGTGGCCGGCCGACGGCGTACCCCCCAGCCCCGGCGCCTGGCTGACCACGACCGCTAACCGCAAGGCCATCGACAGGATCCGGCGCGAGAGCAAGCGCGGCGACAAGCACAAGGAGGCTCAGCTGATGTACCACAACGACCCGCCCGAGCCTCTCGGCACCATCGACGACGAGCGGCTCCGGCTGATCTTCACCTGCTGCCACCCGGCGCTCGCGATGGAGTCCCGTGTGGCGCTGACGCTGCGCATGGTCGCCGGTCTGACCGTGCCCGAGATCGCCCGCGCCTTCCTGGTGCAGGAGACCGCCATGGGGCAGCGGATCACCCGCGCGAAGGCCAAGATCAAGGCGGCCCGCATCCCCTATCGGGTGCCGTCCGCGGAGGATCTCCCGGCACGGGTCACTGGTGTGCTCGCCGTCCTGTTCCTCGTCTTCAACGAGGGTTATCTGGCGACCGGCCCCGACACCGATCCGGTACGCCACGACCTGACCGCCGAGGCGATCCGGCTCGCTCGCCTGATCCGGGCCCTCCTGCCCGACGACGGTGAGGTCGCCGGACTGCTGGCGCTGATGCTCCTCACCGAGGCCCGCCGCACCGCCCGGCTTTCTGCGGCCGGTGAGCTGGTCACCCTCGCCGAGCAGGACCGCGGGACCTGGGACGCGGCGCTGATCGCCGAGGGTCACCGGCTGGTGCGCGAGCGCCTGGCCGCCGGGGTGGCTCCGGGTCGCTACCAGATCCTCGCCGCGATCAGCGCCGTGCACACGTCCCCGCGCGACGTACGTGACACCGACTGGTCGCAGATTGTCGCCCTCTACGATCAGCTCGTCCGGCTCGACCCCTCGCCGATCATCGCCCTCAACCGGGCCATCGCGGTCGCCGAGCTTGACGGCCCGGAAGTGGCACTGGCGACCGTCGACCGTCTCGAGGACAAGCTGGCCGGCTATCACCCCTACCATGTGGCCCGCGCCGACCTGCTGCGCCGACTGGGCCGCTTCCAGGCGTCGCGCGCGGCGTACGGCAAAGCCATCGAGCTGGCGGGCAACACCGCCGAGACCGCCTACCTGACCCGCCGCCGCGACGAGTTGCCGTAGGGCCCGCGGATCGTGGTGTCGGCTCATGTTGCCGAAGGCAGCCATCAGGGCGACGTCTGGTTATACTCTGCGGCATGATCTCATTACGCAGAGTAATCACGTCGCCAGCAGCCGTCGTGCTGTCGGCAGTTGCCGCGGCCGCGGCCGCGACCCTCGCGCTCACCCTGACCGGCGGCACCCCTCGGGCTGAGGCGGCGCTCGGCAGCCGAGCCGACTCCGCCGGCCCGGCGGTCTCCTCGGCGACCGTTCTGCACTGGGGCGCCTTCGCCAGCGCCAGGGCCGTCCGTGATATCAGGAGATCACCAGTCGCCCTGACCCTGCCCGGCCGGGTCGCCGAGATAGCGACGTCCAACTCGACCGACTACGCGCTGCTCACCAACGGGACTGTGTACGCCTGGGGTCTCGGCACCAACGGGCAGCTGGGCGACGGCAGAACGACGAACTCGTTCCGTACGCCCGTGCTCGTCCGGTTCCCGCCGGGCGTGCGGATCAGGTCGATCCCGATCGACGTGGTGCCCTACGACACGGGCCTGGCCGTGGACACGACGGGACATGTCTGGGGCTGGGGCGGCAACCAGTTCGGAGAGCTCTGCCTGGGTGATCACAGGATGCGCACCCGGCCGGTCAGGCTGCCGTTCTCTGCTGTGACCAACGTCGCCGGGGCCGGGGGCCACGCCCTGTACGAGGCGCACGGCCGCGTCTACGCCTGCGGCAACAACAGCGTGGGAGAGCTAGGCAACGGCAGCAGGCGATCAAGCGCCCGCCCGGTCAGGGTGCGGCTCCGCTCGTCGGTCCGAATCCGGGCGCTGGTGGCGGCGTTCGCCAACTCGGGTGCGCTGCTGGCCAACGGGACCTACTACGACTGGGGCTACAACGCCCAGGGCCAGCTCGGCATCGGGACCATCGGCGGGTTCTCGACACTGCCAGTCCGCGTTCGGCTGCCGTTCCGGGTCCGGCAGGTCTTCCAGGGCGGCTCCCTGCTGCGCAACGGGCAGACTCTCGCCCTGCTCACCAACGGCGCGCTGTATGCCTGGGGCGACGGCCGTCAGTACCAGCTCGGCACGGGCAATACCCGGACGCAGCCATCGCCCGTCCGGATCACGCCGCCGCGCGGCGTCACCTATCGCCTGATCGCCACCGGAGGCGCCACCTCGTACGCCATTTCGACAAAGGGCAGGGTCTACGCCTGGGGGGCCAACGGGCTCGGCCAGGTAGGCAATGGCACCACCACGAACGCCCCCAGGCCGGTGCTGGTGGCCTCGGGCGCGACCTCCGTTTCTGCGACCGCCGACACAGTTCTCGTTTCCCTCCGGATTCGGCGCTGAGGTAACCGCAGCGGGATGCAAGGTTTATCTCCGCCGGCCACGTTAAGTTGACTGTCATGGCGACGAAGAAGCAGGGCACGGTAACGGGGGCCCCCGGCCCGACGATCTTCGTTCTCTTCGGCGCGACCGGGGACCTGGCCAAGCGCATGGTCATCCCGGCGTTCTACCGGCTGGCGCTCGAGGGCCTGCTGCCCCGGCGGTGGCTGCTCGTCGGGAACGGCCGCGGCGACGTGTCGCACGAGGACTTCCGCAAGCACGTCCACGACGTGCTGACCCAGTTCGGGCCCAAGCCCGAGGGGCCGGCCTGGGACGCCTTCGCCAAGCGGGTGATGTTCGCCGGCGGGGGCTTTAGCACCGACAGCCCCGGCAGCCTGCTGGACGTGATCGCGGACGCGAGCCGCGACCTGGGCGGCAGCCCGCAGTTCGTGCACTACCTCGCCGTGCCGCCGGCCGCTTTTACCGAGCTCACCAAGGCCCTCGGCCAGCACAACCTGGCCAAGGGCGCCCGCGTCGTGTACGAGAAGCCGTTCGGCACCTCCCAGAAGGCGTTCCGGGAGCTGGACCGGGCCGTGCACTCCGTGCTGAACGAGGAGCAGGTGTACAGGATCGACCATTTCCTCGGCAAGGAGGCGACCCAGGACCTGCACGTGCTGCGTTTCGCCAACGGCGTGTTCGCCGGCATGTGGGACCGCCACCAGGTCGAGTCGGTACAGATCGACGTGCCCGAGCGGCTGGGCATCGCTGACCGCTCGGTGTTCTACGACGCCACCGGCGCCGTGCTCGACATGCTCGTGACGCACCTGTTCCAGGTGGCCGCGGAGGTCGCGATGGAGCCGCCGGCCAGCCTGGAGGCGGCCGACCTGCAACCGGCCCGTGAGAAGGTCATCAGGTCGTTCCGCCCGCTGGACCCGGCCGAGGTCGTGCTCGGGCAGTTCTCCGGCTATAAGGACGTGCCCGGCGTGGCGGCGCGGTCGAAGCAGAACACCTACGTCGCCGCCCGGCTGTGGATCGACAGCCCGCGCTGGCGGGGCGTGCCGTTCTACCTTCGCACCGGCAAGCGGCTGGCGGCCTCGAAGCAGCGCGTCAGCCTCATCCTCAGAAAGCCCGAAGGTCCGCTGACGGCGCGGCTGCCTGACGGCTCGAACGTTCTGTCGTTCTCGCTGGCCGGCGACGGCGGGATCGACCTCTCGCTGGTTGCGAAGAAGCCGGGCGCGGGACTCGACCTCGATCCGGCGAAAGCGGCCATCCCGCTGTCCGGGCTCAAGGGCGCCGACCCGCTGCCACCGTATGTCCGTCTCATCCACGACGTGCTGATCGGTGACCGGTCGCTGTTCACGCGGCCCGACGGCCTGGCCGCGGTGTGGAAGGTGGCCGGCCCGCTGCTCGACAACCCGCCGAGGATCTCCCCCTATGCCGCCGGCTCGTGGGGCCCGGCGGCGGCAGCCAAGCTCATCGCGCCGGGACGCTGGCTGCTCGGTCAGTAGCGGAGCGCGTCGAAGCCATCCGCCGGATGCTCATCGGGACAGGCTCGCGGTCTGAGCGGCCATTGGCCGGCTCGGCGGCGGCATGTCCGCTATCTGCATGCGGAGCGCCATCAGTGCCGCGTTGTAGATCCCGGAGAAGCTGGGGAACGGCTGGATCGTGTCGCTCAGGACCTCGATCGGAACGTGCGCGCGGACGGCAAGCGTCGCCTGCTGCAGCCACTCGCCGGCTTCGGGCCCGAGGGCGTAAGCACCGGTGAGTCGCTGGCCGTCGCTGAGCAGCGTCAGGAACCCGTTGGAATCGGCGTAGGCGTGCGTGTAGGCAGCCATCTTCGGCTCCTCCGACAGCAGCGCGGTAGCGCTGTATTCCGCCTCGGTCGCGCCCACCGCCGCTGCCTGCGGATCGGTGTAGGTGACCCGGGGGACGGCTTCGTAGTTCGCCGCACGCGCCTCGCCGGCGATGTTGGCCGCGACGACGTCGCCCTCGTACTCGCCGACGTGGGTGAGCGGCCAGATGCCGTTGACGTCTCCGATGGCCCACAGGCGCTCGCCCGCGCGCAGGTACTCATCCACCCGGATACCGTGGGGATCGGCCGTTATGCCCACTGTCTCCAGGCCGATCCCCTCGACCCGCGGGCGCCGGCCGGTGGCGACCAGCAGCCGGTCACCGTACAGGTCGGTGCCGTCATCGAGGTGCAGGACGTAGTTGTCGCCGTCGTGCTGAGCGGCGGTGGCATGCTTGCCGAGCACCAGCTCGATCCCGTCCTGGCGCAGGGCATCGCCGAGCGCCTGGCCCAGCGCCGCGGACTCGCGGGCCAGTACCCGGTCGGCGCCCTCGATGATCACCGCCTCGCCGCCCAGGCGCCGCACCACCTGAGCCATTTCGACGCCGGCGGGCCCGCCGCCCAGTACGAGCAGGCGGCGCGGGACAGCCTTCATGCTCGTCGCCTCGCGGGTACCCCAGACTCCGTCGAGGTCCCGCAATCCGGGGACGGGCGGCACCGCCGGCGCAGCTCCCGTCGCGATGACAATATGGTCTGCGGTGTGACGCGTGCCGTCGACCTCGATCACGCCGGCACCGGCCAGCCGGCCCGTGCCCCGTAGCAGGTCGATGCCCCGGTCCGCGAGCCAGCGCTGCTGGCCGGCGTCAGAATAGTTCGACACCATGAAGTCCCGCCAGGCCAGCGCGGCCGCGACGTCCACCTCAGCGCTGGCGGCCGCATCACGCGCGCCGTGTACCGCCTCGCCCGGACGCAGCAGCGACTTCGAGGGAATACAGGCCCAGTACGAGCACTCGCCGCCGACCAGCTCCCGCTCAACGACAGCGACATGGAGCCCGCGTGCAGCCAGTGCCCCGGCGCAGTGCTCCCCTGGCGCCCCGCCACCGAACACGATCACGTCATAGTCACTCATGCCGGCAGCTCCGTCCCGGCCTGCTCGGCCACCATGTACGCGGCATACCAGTCGGGCCAGTCCGGGTCGGCCGCGCCGATGCGCTTCTCGTGCTCGCCGTGCGCGGCCTCCGCGCGTCGCATCGCGCTCGCCAGGTCCGCTCCGGACGCGAATGCCGTCTCACCATCGTCGAGCCGGCCAGGCAGCCGCCTCGTCACCTCCTGCAGCAGCCAGCCGTTGCCGTCCGGGTCGCTGAACGTGGCGAACGAGCCGTAGCTGCCGTGCTCGGGCGCAGGACCGCTGGCGCGGCCGGCCGCGCCGGGAGGCTGGAACCGGTCGCCGAGCGTTTCCTCGTGGAACACCTCGCTGACCTCGACGCCGAGGGCGGCGAGCTGGTCGCGCGCGGCCCCGATGTCGGAGACGATCAGGTACAGGCCCCGGGCCGAGCCGGGCGCCGCCGACGTCATGTTCGTGCCGAACTGGACCGAGCACTGGGAGCCCGGCGAGGTGAGCTGCACGATGCGGAAGCTGTCACCGGCAGTCGCGTCGGCGTCGAGCCGCCAGCCGAGCCGCCCGTAGAACTCCTTGGCCCGTTCGACGTCAGCGACGGGCAGCACCACGACCTCGAGTTTCAAGTCCACGACCCCGGCTCCTCTCCCTGCACGTGGCAGCGGTACGGCCGCTACCACGATCGCATGCGGCGGGCCGGCCCGACGTCCGCTCTGCCCAGCAGCTGATACCCCGCGGCCTGGTCCCTCAAGCTGCACGGCACCACGCACCGTGCCCTAAACGGCACCGCGGCCCGCCGGGGTTTCAGTGATCGATTGCCTGGCATGGCCGTTGGTGAGGCCCGGCTCGTGGTGCGGGCCGGCGGGCGGGAAGCGCACTTCTATTCTCAGTCCGCCGTGCGGCTGGGGATCGGCGGTGAGGGCTGCCCGGTGCGCGTCGGCGATGGCCTTGACGATGGAGAGCCCGAGACCGGTACCGTCGGCGTGGCTGCCTCGGCTGGTGGCGAGCCGCTGGAAGGGCTGGAAGAGGCGGTCGAGGTCGGCGGGCGGGACCGGCGGGCCGGTATTGGCCACGGCCAGCACGGCGCGGCCGGATCGGGTTTCGGCGGTTATGTCGACGCGCCCGCAGGGGCGGTTGTAGCGGATGGCGTTGTCGACCAGGTTGCGGACCAGCCGCTCAGCCAGGCGGCGGTCGCCGCTGACCGGAGCCGGTCCGACCGTGGTCCGGATCTGGAGTCCCTGGCTTGCGGCGTCCAGCTCGGGGCTGAGCAGGACGGCGTCGATGACGGCTGACAGCTCAAAGAATTCGCTCCTGACCACTCCTGCCTCGCTACGGGCCAGGGCGAGCAGCGCCTGGATCAGGTGGTCTTGGTGCTGGCTTGAGACTAGAAGCCGTTCGCAGGTGGCGCGCCACAGGTCGTGCGTGGGCTCGGGATGGCGCAGCGCGCGTTCGAGCAGCGCGCGGTCAAGGGTGAGCGGGGTGCGCAGCTCGTGCGAGGCACTGGCCACGAAGCGGCGCTGGGAGTCGAAGGAGGTCTGCAGCCGGGCCAGGAGGCCATCGAGGGTGGCGGCCAGCTCGCGGAACTCGTCGTCGGGACCGTCGAGGCTCAGGCGCTGGTTCAGGTTGCTGGCGCTGATCTGGCGGGCAGTTGCGCTGATCGCGCGCACCGGCCGCAGCACCCGGCCGGCGATCAGCCAGCCCAGCCCGACCGACAGCACCGCCACCAGGCCGAGCGCGACCGCCGACCAGATCCGCAGCTCGTGCAGCTCGAACGCGCGCAGCGCGGCGGCCTGTGTCAGCTCCCGCTGCGCCTGACACCACGCCTTGATTGAGTCACAGGGAGCACCGGGCTTGATGCCATGCGAGCGAATGCGATCGCCCGTGCTACCGGAGAAGTGGGGGCTGAGCAGGTCGGCCGGAACGGTGTCGGTGTCGGTTGCCTTGTCAACCAGCAAGTTGGTGACGGTGAGCAGGACGGCCCCCGAGGCCAGGAACAGCATGCCGTAGAGCATGGTCAGGCGCAGCCTCGCCGTCGGCCGGGGAGCGCGCGGCCACCGGGAGGCGCGCCGGGCCGCCGGGCCGGCCATCACGATCCGCCGATCCGGTAGCCGGCTTCGCGGACTGTCTCGATCAGCGGCGGGTCGCCGAGCTTGGCCCGCAGCCTGCCGATCGTGACCTTGACGGTGGCGGTGAACGGGTCGGCGGCCTCGTCCCAGACCCGTTCCAGCAGTTCCTCGGCCGAGACGATCCGGCCCGCGACGGCCATCAGGTATTCCAGGACCGCAAGCTCCTTGGGGCTGAGCGGCAGCCGCCGACCAGCCCGGATCGCGGTCCGCCGGGCCGGGTCCAGGCGCAGGTCGGCGCAGGCCAGGACGGCGGGCAGCGCCGGCCCGGAGCGCCGGCTCAGCGCCCGGATACGGGCGGTCAGCTCGGTGAACGCGAACGGCTTGGGCAGGTAGTCGTCGGCGCCCAGCTCCAGCCCGTCGACCCGGTCCTCAACGCTGCCCGCCGCGGTGAGCATCAGCACCCGGCTCGGGCTGCCTCCGGCGGCCAGGGCGCGGCAGACCTCGTCGCCGTGCACGCCGGGCAGGTCACGGTCCAGCACGATCACGTCGTAGCCAGTGACCGCGGCGCGGTCGAGGGCGGCCCGGCCATCGAGCGCCACGTCGACCGCCATCCCCTCGGTGCGCAGCACGTCGGCGACCGTCTCGGCCAGCTCCTGGTGGTCTTCAACGAGCAGGACCCTCATCGCTGCCTCCCCGGCCCCGCGGCTGGCCACCGTTGTGGTTCACGGAACATGCTGGTCAGCGCCATGAAGACAGGATGCCGGGTCGCAGGTAACCACCAGGTAACAGCCACGCTTACCGAGCTGTTACCGGCCGGGCCGTATAACCGGACCATCGCGGACAGGAGAATCATGTTCTTCATCACGTATCTGCGGCGGGAGCTGGGCCGCCGCGTGCGGCAGGCGATCTTCGTCGCGCTGGGTCTGGCGCTGGGGGTCGGGCTGGTCGTCACGGTATCCGCCGCGTCGGCCGGGGTGAGCAAGGCCGAAGCTGGTGTGCTCAGCGGCCTGTACGGGGTGGGCACCGACATCACCGTGACCGGCCAGTCGGCTCTGGCAGCGATGGCGCACGCGTGCACGCCCACTCCGACAGTTCCGTGCTTTGATGGACGGCCATACCGGGGAAAAGGTACGCCCGTCCCGAAGCCGCCAGGCAGCGACGGGCAGATCCTCTTTCCGCCGTTGTTTAACCAGGTCAGCGCGTCGGCGGTGGCGGCCGTGGCGAGGCTGCACGACGTGGTCGCGGCGGTCGGCGTGCTCACGCTCGTCGGCCAGTCGCTCACGGCAAGCCCGGGGGGCAATTCCGTTGATGTGGCGCTGGCCACCCTCACGGTCGACGGCGTGGGCACCGGGCACACCTCCCTGGGCCCGCTCAGTGCCGCCACGATCAGCTCCGGCCGCTTCTTCACCGCGGCCGACTCCGACGCCGACGTCGCGCTCGTGAACTCCGCGTATGCCACTAGCAACAACCTCAAAGTCGGCTCGACCATCACCCTCCGGCAGGTCCGCTTCACGGTCATCGGGATCGTCAGCCAGCAGCCGGGCACCAGTCCGCCGGATGTGTACATCCCGCTGGCCCGCGCCCAGGCTGTCGGGACCGGCGACAAGGACGGCTCGGGCAGCCTGGCGAACGACGTGAACCTGATCTACGTGGCCGCGGCCAGCGCCGCCGATATCCCGGCCGTCCAGGGTGAGATCTCCGCGCTGCTGCCGAGCGCCACCGTGACCGCCCCAAGCAGCCTGGCCAGCGAGGTGACCGGGTCGCTGGCCAGCGCCGCCAGGCTGACCGGCGACCTGGGAACGTGGGTGTCGGTGCTGGCGCTGATCGCCGCGTTCGCGGTGGCCAGCCTGCTGACCCTGGCGGCGGTGGGCCGCCGGTCGGCCGAGTTCGGCACGCTCAAGGCGGTAGGCTGGCCGACCCGGCGGATCATCGCCCAGGTACTCACCGAGTCACTGGCCACCGGCGTCGTCGGCGCCGCCGCCGGGGTCGGCCTCGGCTTCGCCGGCGCAGCCATCATCGCCGCGGCCGCACCGACGGTGTCGGGCACAGACCCCTCGGCTATCGGCGCGATGCAGCAGGTGATCCAGAACGGCAGCCCCGCCCCGGTCGTCTGGCGCGCGGTCACGGTCCCGCTGTCGCCGTCGATCTCCGGCGGCACAGTCATTGTGGCGGTGGTCCTGGCCCTGGCCGGCGCCCTGCTGGCCGGCGCGCTCGGGAGCTGGCGGATCGCCAGGCTCCGCCCCGCCGACGCCCTGGCCAAGGTGGCCTGACCCGGGCGGGCAAGACCTGAGAGAATAATCGCCTGGCGGCGCGACCGGGGGTGACCATGGACCGGCAGGCTGGCAGCCTGCTCTCGGTGAACGTGGGCCTGCCGCGCGATGTGAGCTGGCAGGGCCGTACCGTGCGCACTGCGGTGTGGAAACGGCCGGTCGACGGCCCGCGGCTGGCTCGGCGGCTGAACGTCGATGGCGACGGCCAGGGTGACCTGGCCGGCCACGGCGGCGAGCAGCGCGCCGTGTTTGTGTACCAGATCGAGGCCTACCAGTACTGGCAGCGACAGCTACGGCGGGACGACTTCGAGTTCGGCCAGTTCGGCGAGAACTTCACCGTGCGCGGGCTGGCCGACGACGAGGTCTGCATCGGCGATCGGTACCAGATCGGCGAGGCGCTCTTTGAGGTGACGCAGCCCAGGGTGACCTGCTTCCGGGTCGGCATCAGGATGAATGACGCACAGATCCCGGCTCTGCTGGTCTCGCATCACCGGCCCGGCTATTACTTCCGGGTGCTGCGCGAGGGCGCGGTCCGGGCGGGCGACGAGATCGTCCGGGTGGCTCGCGGCCCGCAGGCCATGACCGTGGCCGAGATAGACGCGCTGCTGTACCTGCCCGGCCACCCGGCCCAGCAGGTCCGCCGGGCGCTCACGATCCCGGCGCTGTCGGAGGGCTGGAAGGCGTCATTCCGCGAGCTGGCCAGCCAGCCCGATGGCGGGCAGGGCGCGGGAAACGCCGGGCTGGCCGCCGCCAGCCCGCCGCCCGCCTGGAAGGGATTCCGTCCGCTCGCAGTGAC
>JASHOV010000247.1 GCA_030038495.1 Streptosporangiaceae bacterium | reverse complement strand
CCCATTCTCGTTACCGCACTTGCTTTCGGCACGACGCTCGCCATGGCGGGCACCGCGTCGGCAGCGACAGCCGGCCACGGCACCACGTCCGCCCGACCCGGCATCACCATCCACGCGTTCAAGCCCGGCGGCTTGATGCAAGGGCGGCACGTGCTCGGTCATGACGGCAAGTTCACCGAAGCCGAGAGCACGAACTGGTCCGGATACGCCGCGACCGGAGCCGACGGCACCTTCACCAGCGTGTCCGCCACCTGGACCCAGCCGACCGCGACCTGCACCAGCAGTAGCGGTGGCCGGCACCGGTCCTCTGACTCGTACGCGGCGTTCTGGGTTGGCCTAGACGGGTACAGCAGTGACTCCGTGGAGCAGACTGGCAGCGACTCGGACTGCGATGGCACAACGCCGGACTACTACGGCTGGTACGAGATGTATCCGGCCGACCCGGTCTACTACACCAACACCGTCGAGCCGGGCGACGCGATGAGCGCGTCGGTCACCTTCAGCGGTACCGACACCTACACCCTCGTGCTGACGGACTCGACTCAGGGCTGGACTCAGACCCAGGTCATCGACGAGTCCGGCTTCGACCGGTCCTCGGCCGAGGTCATCACCGAGGCCCCGTGCTGCACGGACAGCGGCGGCATCCTGCCGCTCTCCGACTTCGGCACTGTCACTTACGGCTCCTCGACCGCCAATGGCACCTCGCTCGGGTCGCAGAGCCCGACCGAGATCATCATGGTCGACAACAGCGGTCTGGACAAGGACACCACCAGCGCAATCAGCAGCTCTGGCGGGTTCAGCAACACCTGGGTGCGGTCTAGCTAGCAGCCAGTCTGATGCCCCGGCCGCGATGCGGCCGGGGCATCACCCGCGCCGGGCCCGCAGGCTGCCATCGGGCACCGTCGGAACCGTCCGAAGCGCGAGTCTGTGCGGATTAGGTAACACCATAGTGTTACCTAATCCGCACAGACGAGCAGGGGAGCGACGGTAGCTGCCAGAAGCGGCCAGTTAACGGGTGCAGATGGACTGGGAGAACCGGGGCGAGAGCGTGCGCTGATCGGGGCTTGCGGCGGCTCGGGTCTGATCAGCGTGTCCGGCGACGTGCTCGACCAGCTCGCGCGGCGCAGGCGAGTCGTGCGGCATTCACCCTGGTACGCCGAGTACATCGCGCGGTCGCACCGGATCCGGACGGGTTCCCCTTGCCCGGCCCGGCGCTCGTCGGACCAGTGGTGGGCCGACTCGTGCGTGGTGTGCCGGCCGATCCACTCGACCGGCTCGCAGTCACTCCTGGTCGGGCTCGGGTGGGCTGTAGTAGAGGATGAGGGTGCTGACGGGCACGGTGTTGGGCGCGTCGGCGGGTTCCTCGCCGATGGCGGTCATGACGTCCTTGAGCAGTTTCTTGATTTCCGCGGCGCGCTGCGGGCTGACCCTGGCGTCGAAGGAGAACAGGGTGGGGCGCAGGTGCTCGGGTGCCGGGGGTGTGGCGTCGGGGGCGAGTCGCTTGTCGGCGAGTGCGGCGAGTAGGCCGTCGCGGGCGTTGCTGATCATGGCCCGCAGGACGGCTTCGGATTCGTCGGCGTGTTCGCGCAGGAACCCGTTGGCGAAGGCGAAGTCGCGCTGGCGGGCCTGGTAGCGCTGTTCGAGTATGCCGGAGACCATCCGGGTGGCGGCGACTTTGATGAGGCCGGCGGCTTCGAGTTGCTTGACGTGCCGGTAGAGCTTGGTCTGGGGTTCGCCGAGGCGGGCGGCTAGTTCCTTGACTGACATGATCGGCAGGTCGCCTTTGCGCTGGTCCATCAGTGCGCTGAGCAGGGCGAGCCGGGTGGGGTCGGCCAGCGCCCGTAGTCCGTCTACGTCGCTGATCGTGCGGATGGCGAGTGGTTCGGCTGGGTCGGGCTGGGTGTCGGTCACGTATTCATCTTGCCATATGGTCACGTCCGTGCCATCATTCACGTATGCATGAATGTTCTGACCGGCGCGATCATTTAGGAGCAGGACAATGACGGCCTCTGCGGCACCACCGGCCACCGGCGTGGCTGAGCGCGGCCATGCGCACCACTCGCACCCCGTTGCGCTGCGGCGCAACCTGCAGTTCCAGGCCCTGTGGGCCGGCCAGGCGGCATCGTCGCTCGGCCTCAACGTCGCCAACGTCGCCTACCCGCTGGCGATCCTGGCG
Source organism: Streptosporangiaceae bacterium (assembly GCA_030038495.1). Lineage (GTDB taxonomy): Bacteria > Actinomycetota > Actinomycetes > Streptosporangiales > Streptosporangiaceae > JAJYUU01. The sequence goes on along the minus strand of JASHOV010000247.1, from coordinate 2,590 downwards.
CTGACCGGCTCGCCCGCGCGGGCGGGCCTGTTCGCGTCCCTCCAGACGGTGGGGATGCTGGCCGGCGGCTTGCCGGCCGGCCAGTTGGCCGACCGGCTGGACCGGCGCGCGGTCGTGATCGCGACTGAGTCCGCGCGCGCCCTGATCACGGCCGGGGTGGCGGTCGGGCTGATCCTCGGCGCCATGACGCTTCCGACGCTGCTCACCGCGGCGGTTCTGCTGGGCGCCGGGCAGGCGATATCGGGCGCCGCCCGGATGCCGCTGGTGCGGTCGGTCGTACCGCCAGAACAGCTCACCACCGCCCTCGTGCAGGATGAGGTGCGCCAGAATGGCGCCGCCCTCGCCGGACCCCCGCTCGCAGGCGTGCTGTACGGGCTGCAGGCGCTGGAGCACGCGATACCGTTCCTGTTCACCGCTGTCTCTTTCGTGCTCTCAATGCTGGCCGCGATCGCGATGAAGGTGCTGCCGGGAGCGGACCGAGATGCCAGGGCCGAGCCCAACACGGTCGCGGAATCTTCGCAGCCGGACTCGACGGCGACGAAGGGCAGCCGGGATGGCGGCATACTCGCCGGGATCAGGACGCTGTGGTCGAGCCCGGTGCTGCGTGCCGCGATGGTGTTGATCATGATCGTCAACGCGATCGGGGCCGGCCTGGACCTGGTCATCATCGTCATCCTGCGCGGCCAGCACGTGCACTCCGGCCTGATCGGTGTGGTACTGGCATTCGCTGCGGTGGGCGGGCTGGCCGGCGCGCCGCTGATCCGGCCGCTGCATCGGATCCGGCCCGGCGTCCTGCTGCTGCTGGCCTGCGTGGCGGACGTCCCGATCCTGGCCGGAATGGCGGTGCGGTTCGGCCCTTGGTGGGTGGCCGGCCTGCTGTTCCTTGAGTACATTCCGGTGCCGGCCATGCGGGTGCTTGTGGACGTTCTGATCCTGCGCCAGACCCCGGACGAGATGCGCGGCCGGGTCGTCGCCGCCATCATGACCCTGATCGGCCTGGGCATGCCGGTCGGGGCGGCGGTCACCGGACTGCTGCTGCAGACGCTGACCGCGCAGACGGCGGTGCTGATCCTCGCCGGCGCACAGCTGCTGGCCGTACTGTACTGCGCGAGGATGCGCGGCCTCTGGCGGGCGCGCTGGCCGCAGCAGCAGTAGGCAGCGCACACGTGTGGCCCGGCGGCCAGCTGACCGCCGGGCCACAGGCACGACCGCCTACGCCCGAGGCATTGGCTTGTAGCGGAACGTATTGAACAGCCCGACCTGATCGCACAGGTGCGGGCTGGGAACGCCGGCCGCGGATATGAACGCGCTCTCGCCCGGCGGCAGCTCATCCTGGCCGGTCACCACGTGCCGTCCGACGTCGACGGCCATCATGAACGTGCTGCGGTTCTGGCTCGCGCTCGTTCCGCAGTCGGTCGTGACACCGACCGCCAGCGGGTCGAGGCTGTCCCAGTTCTGGTCCTGGGCCGGCTCGTAGCCCCACTTCGCGATGTCGGTCGTGCCGAAGCCGGGCACCTGCTGGCCGAGCTGGGTGCCGGTGCCGGACAGGATCGTGATCGCGTCGTTGAGGCTTTCCACCAGCAGCTGATACTCGTGGCCGGCGAAGTAGCCGCCCTGGTAGCACAGCGTCCCGCACGGGTCGATGCCCTTGGTGTGGGCCAGGATGTGGTACAGCAGGTTGTAGGTGCCCATGTTGCCGAGACCGCCGAACGGATCGGAGTCGCCGACCAGCGCCTTGTCGTCGAAGTTCACCTTGCCGGTGTACTGCTCGTGGGAGTTCAGCCCACCCTCGAACACGTTCCGCTCGAAGGCCTCCAGGAAGTTCATGAAGATGGACATGGCCGGGCTGCCGATCGTGGTGACGCCGTTCCAGTGCTTCAGCGCGCTGACCGCGGCGGCCAGGTCGGGGTGTGTCGCCGGGTTGGTCAGCGCGCTGTGCTCCGCCCGGAGCCGGTCATAGGCCCTGACCACGAACGGGATGAAGTACGGCGCGGCCGGCCGGGTGTTGTCCTCGTTGTCGATCGTGCCGATCGCGTGCTCGATCTTTTCCAGGTACCCGACCGTGATGTGCCGGCTCGCGGCGACCATCGCGGCGATCAGCGATGACCGGAAGATCGTGCCCCAGTACTCGTCGCCGCCGTTCTGCTGGTAATACGCCGAGGCCGAGGGCTTGGTGTTCCAGTTATCCAGGTAGCCCTGTGCCGGGTTGATGCTGTGCGGCATGTCGGCGAATGGCACGTAGCCGCGCCACTGCTCGGAGCCGTTGCCGAGCGCCGGCAGCCGGGGGTCCACCTTGCTGAACGGCGGCTGGATCGGGACCAGGCCGTCACCGAAGTAGGCGATGTTGCCGCGGTTGTCGGCGTACAGGAAGTTGTGCAGCGTCGTGATCAGGCTCATCGAGTGCCGGAACTGGCTGAGGTCGGTGTCGCCGCCGAGCTGGGAGAAGCCCTCCAGCGAGCCGGTCTCCCGGCCCCAGGACGCGAACCGCAGCGAGAACGCGACGCCCTCGGCCGGATCGGTGTCGAACACCGGACCGTCCTTGGTCCGGTACACGGTGAAGGCCTGCGGCACCTGGCCCGCCACCGGGATC
>JASHOV010000246.1 GCA_030038495.1 Streptosporangiaceae bacterium | reverse complement strand
TGGCCCGTGCGGACCTCAAGTCCGAGCACGGCGAGCCGGTCGGCGGCCCCGGCGGCCAGGGCCGCGGCTGCGATGTCGGACGCCACCTGCTGGAACAGGTCGGTCTTCGCGACGAAGTCGGTCTCGCAGTTCAGCTCCACCAGGACGCCCGCGCTGGTGCCCTCCAGCCGGGCCGTGACCAGGCCCTGCGCCGCGGTCCGCTGGGCGCGCTTACCGACGTCCTTGGCGCCCTTGATGCGCAGCAACTCGACCGCGGCCTCGTAGTCGCCGTCGGCTTCCACCAGGGCATTCTTGCAGTCCATCATGCCCGCGGCAGTCTGCTCGCGGAGCCGCTTCACGTCGGCGGCGGTGTAGTTCGCCATGTCCCCATCTCTCACGTTGTCTGTGCGGCCGGATCGGTGCGGCCGGTCACGGCGCCGGTCAGGCGGACTCTTCCGCGGCGGGCTCCTGCGCATCGGTCGCTGCCTCAGCGGCCACTTCCGCATCGGCCGCTTCTTCAACGGCCTCCGCATCGGTCACTTCAGCATCGCTGAGGATCGCATCGCCCTCGGCCTTGGCCTCCTGCAGCTCGGCCGCGGTCGCGGCGTCCTCCGCGGCGCCCTCGGGCCTGCCCTCCAGCAGCTCGCGTTCCCACTCGGCCAGTGGCTCCGCGGCGCCGAGCTGACCATCGGCAGCGCCAGGGGCGGGCTTGTCATCGCCGGCCGCCGCACCCGCCCTGGCGAGCAGGCCGTCCGCGACAGCGTCCGCTACCACCCTGGTGAGCAGCGAGACGCTGCGAATAGCGTCGTCGTTACCCGGGATCGGGTACTGCACCTCGTCCGGGTCACAGTTGGTGTCCAGGATCGCGATCACCGGGATGCCCAGCTTGCGGGCCTCGCTGACGGCGATGTGCTCCTTCTTGGTGTCCACGACCCACAGCGCGCTCGGTACACGGGCCATGTCCCTGATGCCGCCGAGCGAGCGCTCGAGCTTGTCCTTCTCGCGCCGTAGCTGCAGGAGCTCCTTCTTGGTGAGGTTGGAGCCGGCCACGTCGTCGAAGTCGATCTCCTCGAGCTCCTTGAGCCGCTGCAGCCGCTTGTAGACGGTGCCGAAGTTGGTCAGCATCCCGCCCAGCCAGCGCTGGTTCACGTACGGCATGCCCACGCGGCGGGCCTGCTCGGCGATGGCCTCCTGAGCCTGCTTCTTGGTGCCCACGTAGAGGACCGAGCCGCCGTGCGCGACGGTCTCCCTGATGAAGTCGTACGCACGGTCGATGAAGTCGAGCGACTGCTGCAGGTCGATGATGTAGATGCCGTTGCGCTCGGTGAAGATGAAGCGCTTCATCTTCGGGTTCCAGCGCCTGGTCTGGTGGCCGAAGTGAACGCCGCTTTCCAGCAGCTGACGCATGGTGACGACCGGAGCCATACCCGGTGTCCCCTTCCTTTTCATGGCTGCTGCCCGATCGGGGCAGGCAAGCCGTCCGGTTCCTGGTGTCCTGGCGCCCGTACGCCCCCACCGCGAGATCTCTCCCGCGGACCGGTAGGGACGTACTGCGCGGAGCCGGTGAGGCGGCGCAGCGAGCGGACGCGCGAATTCGACCCTCCTGGACAGGCGCACGCTCACGCGAGCCTGTTATTGGGCCGTCTGGGTAGTGTACATGCCCGGACCCGGCCGGACGTGCCGTCGGCCGGGCCCGAATCGGATGGAACTCGTATTCCGGACGTAGAACGCGAGTGGCGTTTTACCGGGTTATGCCCGCGGATGTGCCTGCTGGTACACGCTGACCAGCCGCTCGACGCTGACATGGGTGTAGATCTGGGTGGTGGCCAGGGACGAATGGCCGAGGATCTCCTGCACGCTGCGCAGGTCGGCGCCGCCCTCGAGCAGGTGGGTGGCCGCGGTGTGACGCAGCCCGTGCGGCCCGGTGTCGGGCACCGTGCCCGCAGCCGCGGCAATCCTGGCGTGCACGACCCGGCGCACCGCCCTCGGGTCGATCCGGCCGCCGCGGGCCCCGATGAACATCGCCTGGCCTGCGGCCCGCGGGCCGACCAGGACTGGCCGGCCCGCCGCCACCCAGTCCTGCACGGCCCGGATCGCCGGGATCCCGACCGGCACCACCCGCTCCTTGCTGCCCTTGCCCAGCACCCGCACCGTGCGGCGGCCGACGTCCAGGTCCCCGAGGTCAAGGCCGCAGAGCTCACTGACCCTGATGGCCGACGCGTACAGCAGTTCCATGATCGCGACGTCCCTGCGCGCCAGCGCGGCCTGAACCTCGTCCCGCTCGGGCGCCGTGCCGGCAGCTGACGGCGGGCCATCAGCCGTCTGCCCGCCGTCAGCTGCTAGCACGGCCCTCATCTGCTCCTGGCCGAGCACGTGCGGCAGCCGCTTGTGCACCTTGGGGGCACCGAGCTGGACCCCGGGGTCGGCGGGCAGCCAGCCCTGGCGGTGCGCGAACGCGGTGAACGACCGCGCCGCCGCCGCGCGGCGGGCCATCGTCGCCCGTGACTGGCCGGCCCGGTGCTGTCCCGCCAGCCAGGCGCGCAGCGCCAGGATGTCGACGTCGCCAAGTTCCGCGCACCCACGGGCCGCCGCGTGCCGGAGCAACGCGGCAATGTCGCCGAGGTAGGCCCGGACTGTGTGCGGGGACAGGCCCCGCTCGGCAGTCAGGTGCCGAGCGAAGCCGGCCAGCGCCCGCGCGAGCGGCTCAGGCAGCGGATCGGGGCTGCCGGTCGCCCCCGGCTGCGCCCGTCCCGTGGCGGTCACGGCCCGGCCGCCACGTTCCCTGTCCAGGGCACGCTGCTCCACACCGTCCAGTGTGCGGGAACGATCAGCCTCCGGCCGCGAGCCTCGCCGCAAACGCAAGGAAAGCCGCACCGGAGACGCCATCGGCCCAGCGGCGGGTCCGGCGGCGCCGCAGCGCGTGGCCGAGCCTGCCCGCCAGGACCGCGACGATCGTCAGCCAGGCCAGGCCCTCGGCCGCGTGGATGCTCGCCAGCAGGACGCTCCAGCGCAGCACGTCGCCCCGGACCGGGATGAACTGCGGGAACAGCGCCAGGTAGAAGATGCCGACCTTCGGGTTCGAAGCGCAGGTGAGGATGCCGCGCAGGTACGCCGGGCCGAGTCTGCGGTCGCGCGCCAACTCCTCGGCGCTCTCCCCGGCGCCGGCCTCGGCGGTCTCCCCGACCGGCCAGCGGCCGCCGTGCACGATCGAGCGCACGCCCAGCCAGGCCAGGTAGGCGGCGCCCGCCCAGCGCAGGGCCAGGTAGAGGTCGGGATCCGCGGCCAGCGCCGCGGTCAGCCCGAGCCCGGCCGCGTAGCCCCAGCCGACTACCGCAGTGCTGATGCCCGCGACCGCGGCGATGGCGGTCCGGCGGCACGCCGTGAGCGCGGTCCGGACGGTCAGCAGCGTGTCCGGGCCGGGGATCAGCGTGAGCACCCCCGCGGCAATGGCGAACTCGACCGCAGATCTCACTCGACCGCAGATCTCACTCGACCGTGACGCTCTTGGCCAGGTTCCTGGGCTTGTCGACGTCGTTGCCGAGGGCGACGGCCGCGTGATAGGCCAGCAGTTGCAGCGGCACCGACAGCAGGATCGGGTCGAGCTCGGGCTCGTTCCTCGGCACCTCGACCAGATCGTCGGCCAGGCCGCCTGCCGGGGCGGCGGGCCCGACGACGACGACCCGGCCCTGCCGGGCGCGGATCTCCCCCAGCGTGCCGAGATTCTTCTCCAGCAGCTCGTCACCGGGAACGATCGCCACGGTCGGCAGGTCGGGCCCGACCAGCGCCAGCGGCCCGTGCTTCAGCTCGCTCGCCGGGTACGCCTCGGCGTGCAGGTAAGAGACCTCCTTGAGCTTCTGCGCCCCCTCCCTGGCAACCGACCAGCCCCGCACCCGGCCGATGAAGAACATCCCCGGGTACCTGGCCATGTCCTTGGCCAGGGCGGCGATCTCCTCTTCCCTGGACAGGATCTCGGCGATCTGGCCGGGGAGGCGCCGCAGCCCGGCGCTGATGCGCTGGCCGTCGGCCGGGGAGAGGTCCCTGATCCTGGCCAGGTGCAGTGCCAGCAGGGCGAACACGGTCGCGGTGGCGGTGAAGGTTTTCGTGGAGGTCACAGAGACTTCCGGTCCCGCGTGCAGGTACATGCCGCCATCGCACTCCCTGGCGATCGTGCTGCCGACGGTGTTGACCACGCCGATGACCCGGCCGCCCTTCCGCCGGACCTCCTGCACCGCCGCGAGCGTGTCGTAGGTCTCGCCGGACTGGCTCACGGCTACGTACAGCGTGCCGTCCTCGATCACCGGGCTGCGGTACCTGAACTCCGAGGCCGGCTCGGCGTCGGCCGGCACCCTGGCCAGCTCCTCGATCAGCTGCGCGCCGAGCAGGCCGGAGTAGTAGGCCGACCCGCAGCCGAGGATCTTGACCCGACGGATGGCCCTGGCCTCGCGGGGATCCAGGTTGAGCCCGCCGAGGTGCGCGGTGGCGAACCGGTCGTCCAGCCGACCCCTCAGCACCCGCTCGATCACCTGCGGCTGCTCGTGGATCTCCTTGTGCATGAAGTGAACGTGGCCGTCGGCGTCGTAGCTGGCCGCATCGGCGTCGATGACCGCGGCCTGCTTGGTGGTCCGGCGCGCGTCCAGGGTCGAGGTGCGGAAGCCGTCGGCCATGACCGTGGCGATCTCGCCGTCGTCCAGGTGCACAACCTGGCGGGTGTAGCGCACGATCGCGGCCACGTCAGATGCGGCGAACATCTCCTTGTCGCCGATCCCGAGCAGTACCGGGCTGCCGTTGCGGGCGACCACGATCCGGTCCGGACTGCGACCGTCCAGCACGGCCAGGCCGTAGGTGCCCACGACCTGCTTCAGCGCGGCCCGTACCGCCTCCTCGAGATCGTCAGCTGGGCCCGCCGCGATGAGGTGAGCGAAGAGCTCGCTGTCGGTTTCCGAGAGGAACTCGGCGCCTCCGGCCGCCAGTTTGCCGCGAAGCTCGTTCGCGTTCTCGATGATGCCGTTGTGCACGATCGCGATCGGGCCGCACGTGTGCGGATGGGCGTTGGCGTCACTGGGCTCACCATGGGTGGCCCACCTGGTGTGCCCGATCCCCGGGCTGCCCTTGAACCGGGCAGGCACGTCGTGAGTCAGTTCTCCGACTCGCCCCCTGGCCTTGCGCACCCGCAGATCGCCGCCCCGGCCGAGAACGGCCACACCGGCCGAGTCGTAGCCGCGGTACTCCAGCCGGGCGAGCCCCTCAAGCAGGATGGGCACGCTGTCCCGGCTGCCGATGTAGGCGACGATCCCACACACAGTTCTGCCTCCCGTTTCTTCTCTGGTTCCCGCTCGGGCCCGCCGCTGGCCGGCCCGGCCTGCAGCCGACACGCCGCTGGCCGGCCCGGCCTGCGGCCGCTGGTCAGCCGTAGACGATCCGGCGGAGCTGTCGCCACGAGAGATCGGGCGGCGCGTAACGCCGCTGCGGGATCTCGGCTGCGATCTGGCCGAACGCCTGATCGTTGGTAAAGCCTCGCGCCTTCAGCTCGCGGTGCCTGCGGCGGACGAAGTCCTCCGGCGCCTCCGAGAAGTAGCCGAGCACGTCCGCGACCACGCGAGCGGCCTCGGCCGGACTGAAAGAGCAGGTGCGGGCCAGGTACTCCACGAGCTCCTCGTCCACATCCCGGCCAGGCACACGGACATGATGCCCTGCTGAAACCCAACAATGCAAGATTCCTGCCCGATATCGGGCAGGAATCTGCTCTTCTAGCTCTGGGATGCCCGGATTGCTTACCGGTCGGTCGATGGCTGCCGGTCGGAGCCCTCGGACGGACCCGCTAGCTGCGCCCCGGGGACCGGCTCGCCCGGCCCGGCCAGCTGCGGCTGGCTGGCTGGACCCACCACCGGTCCAGCGGGCAGGGCAATCGCCGGCCGCCGCTGCGAGGGCACTGGCGGCAGCCCCGCTGGCAGGTCCGTCTGTGAGCTAGCCGTTGGCCGATGAGCGGCCGACGGGGAAACGCCGCCCGGATCCCCGGCCTGGTGGTGCACGGGCCGGATCGGATCCGCGGCCGACTCCGCCTCCTGTTCCGTCGGATCGGCGGCGGGCACGCCCGACACGGCCTGCTCGTACGCCTCGCGCACCCTTGCTACCTCGGTTTCAGGATCCCGGAACCAGTTCGTGGACCACAGCCGGTGGTAGTTCCAGCCGAGTCGCTGCAGGTGCTCGCCTCGCAGCCGGTCACGGTCACGGACGCTGCCGGACTCGCGGTAGCTCGCACCGTCCGCCTCGATCGCGAGCACCATGCGCCCCGCGTCCTGCGGATGAGCGGCCGCGAAGTCCACGCGGTACCCGCCGACGCCGTACTGCGGCACGACCGTGATCCCGCACTCGGCCAGCCGCTCGCGGACGTCGGCCTCGAACGAGTCCAGGTCACCGGCCCCCGATGCCTCGGGAGCGGTGCCGCCCGAGCTGGCGTAGTCCAGGTACTCGGCCAGCAGTCGCGCCCCCGCCTTGGTGACCCGATCCGGATCCACGTCGTGACCGGAGAACGAGCTGACCAGCGTGAGCCGGTGCTTGGCCCTGGTCGCCGCCACGTTCAGCCGCCGCTCGCCTCCGTCTCGCAGCAGCGGACCCCACTGGTATCGCATCCGCCCGTCAGGGTGCTTGCCGTAGCCGATCGAGAAGATGATCGCGTCGCGCTCGTCGCCCTGAACCCTCTCCAGGTTCTTGACGAAGAACGGCTCTGCAGCGTCCTCGGCGAAGAACGCCTCCAGCGCGGGGTTGTCCCCGTCTGCCATCAGCGCGAGCCTGCCCCTGAGTGCAGCGTCGACGCGCTCGGCGTGCCTGATGCCGAGCGTGATCACGCCCAGCGACTCCGACGGAAATTCACGGGCATGCTCGAGGATGAGGTCGACTACCTTGTCCACCTCGGCCGTAACTGAGACTTCCTGCCCCGAGCCTGGCCCCTGCGCGACCACCACATGGCGCAGGCAGTCGTCCCTGAACACACCGGGGAACGTTGTCAGCGCGCCGCCGTAAATGCGGCTGTTGGAGAACGCGACCAGCCGTTCATCCCGGCTCCGGTAGTGCCAGGCAAGCGGTGCCGTCGGCAGCAGCGGGCGGAGCGCGTCGAGCACCGATTCGAAGCCGACCCCAAAGGAGACGAGGCTGTCGTCCTCTTCGGCCGTGTCGGCGGCATCGTCGTCGGTGTCGCTGACCTGGCGGAAGAAGTTGGTCGGCGGCAGCTGCCTGTCATCGCCGGCGACGACTATCTGATGCCCGCGCATGATCGCGGGAATAGCGTCGGCTGGCACGATCTGGCTCGCCTCGTCGAAGATCACAACGTCGAACAGCCGGGTCGCCGGCAGTACCTGGCTGACCATGAGCGGCGACATGGCCCAGCATGGCTTGATCGCGAACAGCACGTCGCTGGTCTGATCCAGCAGGCGCCGCAGTGGCAGGTGCCCGCGCCGCAGGGCGGCCTGCTTCCTGATCACCCTGGCCTGCAGCGGGTGCCGGTCGCAGGCCTCGGACAGCGTCTGCGCCCACGCACGGCGGACGCGGGCGGCGTTCGCCGACAAGTGCTGTATGTCGTGGGCGCGGAAGTCACGGGCGATCTCGTCCAGCGCCGCGCCGCCGTCGGCCGCGTAACGGCTGTCCCGGACCCGTACCTCGTCCAGGATCGAGGAATACCAGGCGTGGTCGAAGGCGGCGGCGGCGAGCCAGGGCTCGCCATCGCGGTGCGCGAGATCGTCAAGCAGCGGGCCCAGGCCGAGCTCGGCAAATCGGGTGCCGAGCTGGTAGAGGCGCGGCAGCTTCCATGCGGTATCCTGATCGGCCACCAGCTCACCGAGGAGCGGCTCGGGCTCGGCCGCGATGTTCACATACGCCCGCAGCGCCGCGAGCTGCCGTTCGCAGGCCTCGCGCATCGCCAGCAGATCGCTCAGCCCCGCGGGCAGCCGAGGCTCGGCCGGACCGTCGGCCAGCTCCGGCCACGCCGCCAGCTGAGCCGCCGCGGCGCCAAGCTCCGCGGCGAGTTGGTCCGGCGGCGGCTCAGGGCTGACGACCACAAGCGCATGCGCCTGCTTGCGCAGCGCCCGCCGCTCCAAGAAGCTCATGCCGACGCCGTCGCCCACTGCCCGTGCCAGCCGCCCCGGCTCGGCCCGGAATACTGCCGGAGCGAAGACTCGCAGGGTTTGCCGCACGGCAGCGAACAGCTCGATCCTCGCGGCCGCGTCAGCATAGGAATGCGACGGCTGCAGGCCCGCCTCCGCGCAGGCCTGCTCGGTCCGGCTGATGAGCAACGGCAGCGCACGAGAACTGAGCTGTGCCGCCAGCTCGATCGCCTGGCGGGCATCGTCGGCCGACCGCAGCGCGGCCCCAAACCACGGCGTGCTCGCCGGCCGGAGAGAGAAGCCGCCAAGGTGGGCGAACTCGCGCAGCTCGTCGCGGATTCTGTCGGCCTGCTCGCCGCTGATCCGCTCGGGCGCGGTAATGCGCACGGCGGTGCGGGCCTCGGCCGGCACCCCGAGCAAGGCGGACTGGACCTGGAAAGGGCTGACACCCCACGGCTGATGCACCTGGTGCAGACCGGACACATGCCGGGCGAGCCGCCGCTGCCGGTCGATCAGGCGACGATGCAGGCCGCCTACGTCGGGTTCCACCGTGCGCTGCGCCTGCTCGAGCGTGTCGCCCAGGTCGCGGCAGATGCGTAGCCGGTCCCTGGTTCCGTCATGGATATCGAGCACCGCGCCGCCCAGCTCGACGCTCTTCAGCCGCGACAGCACCGCGTCGATCGCCGCCCGCTTCTCGGCGACGAAAAGGACCTTCCGTCCGCGAGCGACGAGGGCTGCGATCAGATTCGCGATGGTCTGGCTCTTGCCGGTGCCCGGCGGTCCGTGGATGACCAGGCTGCGGCCTGACAGCACGGTATTGATCGCGTTCCGCTGGGACGAGTCGGCGTCTAGGACCGAGTAGTCGTGCTCCGGGGAATCCAGGCCCCCCTCGATGTCGTCATCCGCTGCGAGCAATTCCTGAGCGTCCGGGTCGCCCGCTATCGCGGCGACCACGTCGCTGTCGTAGAGCACCTCACCCGCGGCCTCCAGGTCCCGCACCATGGGCAGCTTGGCGTAGGTAAACGTGCCGATGACACGGCGCCGCAGAATGCGGAACCCTGGCACCTCCGCGGCCTCGGCGGCGCGGGTGATGAGCTCTCCTACGACGGAGGCCGACTCGTCGGCCAGTTCCTCGGTGGCGGCGCCGAAGGCGCTCGCGAGCTTATGCAGCAGGACCGGATTGACCTCGGTCTCATCGTCAAGCAGGAGCTCGAAGTCGTCGTGCCGAGCGCGGGTAGGAGCGATGGTCAGTCCGCGCAGGAACACGGGAGCTGCCGGTTCCAGGAACAGCTCATCCCACGTCGCGATGCCGCTGGCAAGGTATCCGGCCCGGATACCGCGTTCCTCCAGCAACTCCTTGGCCCTGCGGTATATCGCCTGGACCCGGCGGATGGCGTCGGCTCGCAGGTCGGCATCGGCGAACAGCCTGGTGAGCCGGATCGAGCCGGTACGCAGGAACTTCTCCAGTGCAGCCGGGTCCGCACCCGCGAGGTCGAGGGTGCCGGCCCGCCTGTCCTTGTAGTACAGGAGCGTGTTCCGGCCGCCCAGGTCGGTCAGCGCATCGATCCACAGCTCCTGCGCCGCGGCGATGAGCTTCCGGCGCCTTGAGGTCGGCCCGCTCTGGGGTTCGCCGGGATCCGTGCCGTCGTGGTCAATCCGGGGATCCCGCTGATAAGAGTCCTGGTCGGTCATCCATCCTCCGCTGTGCCCGGGCTGCGCCGACAATTGCCCGCGTTCCGGCGATTCATTCCGCGCACCCGGTAGCTGTCATTGATCTGGCTGGTCAGCGGTCCGGCGCGCGGACGTACGCGCACCGCATGCCGTCCTTGGTCCCAGCGCCGCACGTACCGGCGACCGCCAGGATCGCTAGCGCGATGCGGACGTCAAAGCCAGATCCTCGCTTCGGCAGGCTGGCCGGCGAGAGTCCGGCGTGCTGGCGCGGGTTAACTGGCTGTGGCGCGGATCATCCTGGCCCGGTCGGCGATCTCCTGGGCGCCGATACCCGCGGCCACGCACAAGAGTGGGACCGCGCAGATGATAAAGCGCACATCAAACAAGATCGCGGCGGGAATCAGCAGCAGGGCGATGCCGGTGAGCCACGGCAGCAGCGCGGGCCCATCGCGGCGGCGCCGGCTCACGATGAGACCGGCCAGGCCGAGGAGCGCGATCAGGCCGAGGAGCGGCCCGGACAGGACGATGTACCGCTGATAGGCCAGGATGAAGGTCGAATAGGGATGTACTACCCGCACATCCGGCCGGGCGCCGTCCCACCTGAGCACCACGGCGGTGTGCGGGAACACCAGATCTGCCCGTGCCGCGGGGAACATATAGTCCAGCTCGCTCCGGATGGCTTCCCACCGGATCGATCCAATGGGGGCGTTCCCGCTGTGCAGCGCGAAGGTCTCCGCGAAGTTCTCTCCCGCCGCCCGCAGGTAGTCCAGCGGCTGCGCGCTGATGGCCCGGAGCGCGAAGTTAAGGCCCAGCTTGTCCGCCTGGTTACCGACCATCCCGCCGCTGACGCTCCGGAGCGGGTCGCCAATGAACAGGTAGAAGACCGCGGTGCCCCAGCGCTTGCTCACCGGCACGTTCAGGCACAGGAACCGCTCATCGGCCGGAGGGTGGATCTTGGCGCAGTCGGCGAACGTCGAAGCCTCCGCGTACAGGAAGGCCCCGTCGCTGGTGGTCAGGTTCCACGAGCCGTGCGCCTTGTGGAACGCATCGGCATACTCCGCGAGCGGGAAGGCACACGCCACGCAGATCACGGCGATGCAGGCGAAAGTCCGCCGGCCAGCGAACCTGATCAGCAGGTAGATCACGAAGACGATGAGCAGCGGAGTTCCCTGGGTCCTGACTATCGCCGCCGCGCCCAGCAGCAGGCCGGCCAGCGCACAGGCCCACAGCGGCGGGTCTTTCCACCACGTCATCGCCACGACCGCGATCATGACCAGGAACGCGAACAGGGTGTCGCTGAGCAGCTCATGCTCCATCTGGACGGCATAGGCCGACAGGAGCACGGGCACCATCGCCAGGGTGGCGCCCCAGCCGGGCAGCTTATACCGCCGCAGCAGGGCATAGCCCAGCACGGCCATGGTCAGGCCCATGAGGTGCTGGATGACTATCACCGCTGCCAGGCTGTGGAACGGCTCGAGGGCCCGCAGCATGATCGAGTAACCGAGGGGCCGGAGCTGGCCCGGCACCAGGTCCTTGGCGGCAACTACGTAGGGCAGGCTATCGGGGTACAGCAGCGGACCCGGGTAAGCCAGCATCGCGACGAGCCGCACGGCGGCTGCGACCAGCAGGACGGCGCCGAAGACCCCGTGCTGCCTGGCCAGGCGCGCCGCCCGGCCAGTCCGCCTGGCACCGCCGGGCAGCGGCTCGGCGGCGGTTCCGGCGGCCGGTCCGGCGGCGGTTCCGGCAGCGGTACCGGCGGTCAGGCCCGCCGGATTCGATTGCGTGCTGTCCATGAACGTCAGCCCTGACCGCAGATGCAGGGACGACTGGCGGTCATTGCCGCGCGACCGCTTCCGGCCGAGCCGGAGACCTCAAGCTCGACCCGATCCTGCTCCATAAGCCGTAGATGCTCAGACGTCCTGACTCGTTGCACCTTGGAGCTCTCCGGTCTTGCCGCACGCCTTTGTCCCGCCGTGATCGGCAAGGACTCTCTTCCTGGTCCATGGTGACTTTAGCGCCTCATGGCGGGAATGTTGGTGATTCAGGTGGCCGGCTGCCGTGCTGGAGGTGCTCGTTGCCAGGTGATCACCGGGCCCAGGCCCCCGACTAGGGTTTCCGCGTCGTTCGCCAGCCCTGGTCGCACCGCTGCACGAAGCCCGCCGCCGCCAGCAGCCCGAGGGTCCTGACCGCAGTATCCAAGTCCACGCCCGCGCGGATCGCAATGCTTGCCGGGCCCCGGCCGCCGCGTGCGGGTATCTGCTCCAGGATCGCCCTGGTTACCGGATCAAGGTGGTCGGTGTCGATCGCCGGGCCTCGCCGTGGCCCGGCGGGCCCACCGCCGCTGGATTCGCCAGGATCGAGATGCTCGAGGACGTCTTGCGCCCCGGTCACGCACATAGCTCCGTACTCACGGATCAGCTCGTGACAGCCCGCCGACTGCTCGGAGGTCACCGGGCCCGGCACGGCCATCACCGGACGGCACAGCTCGCGGGCATGCCGCGCGGTGTTCAGTGCGCCGCTGCGCAGGGCGGCCTCAACGACGACGGTGCCACGCCCCAGCGCGGCGATGATCCGGTTCCGGACGAGGAAGCCGGGCCGGGTCGGTGGCTGGTCCGGCGGGCATTCGCTGACCACGACGCCCTGCGCTGCGATGGCACTGAAGAGGCTGGCGTGCGCCTTCGGGTAGCCGTAATTGAGCCCTCCCGCAAGTACCGCGACAGTCAGGCCGTCGGCGGCAAGAGCGCCCCTGTGCGCGCTCGCGTCGACGCCGAACGCCCCGCCCGACACCACCGTCGCCCCGCGTTCGGCCAGCGCGGCGCCGAGCTGGATGCCCACTGTCAGGCCGTAGCTCGTCGCCGCGCGGGCCCCCACGACGGCCACCGACCGCAAGCAGGCATACCTCAGGTCGGCGGTACCCCGCACCCACAGCAGCAGCGGGCGCGCGTCGCCCAGGTCGTCGAGCTGAGACGGCCATTCCGGGTCGCCAGGGCATACGAGCCGCAGCCCGCTCTCCTGCCACGCCGCCAGCCTCCCCGCCGAGGGCACCAGGGCGATGCGGCGCCGCCACTTGCGCATGGCGGTGGAAAGCGACTGCTCCTCCGGCTCATCGATAAGCACGGCTTCGCCGGTCTCGCTGGCCCCGACTGTAGCCGCCAGAACCTCAGCGGCCGGGCGTGACCGCAGCGCCGCTCCTAGCGCCGGGTCACCGGCGTCCGCAAGGAAGCTCAGCACCAGCCGGGCTCGTCGCTCACTGTCGCCGGTCGCCCAGCCGTCCACCCGGTCGCTGTTCACTCCGCCACCGTTCACTCCGTCGCCGTTCACGGGGCGACCCCTAGCCACAGGCCGAGCGCGTAACCGACCTCGGCCCGCGTCGGCCGGTCTACCCCGGCCAGGTCGGCCAGGGTCCACGACAGGCGGATTATGCGGTCGGCTCCGCGCGCACTGACCTGACCGAGGTCCATCGCGCGTTCCAGCGGGGCGAGCGCTCCCGTCTCCGGCCGGAACGCCTGCCGCAAATCGCGCCCCGGTATCTCCGCGTTCAGCCGCCAGCTGGTGTGCCGCAGCCGACGGGCTGCTCGCTCGCGGGCGGCGAGTACTCGTGCCGCGACGATCTCGCTCGGCTCGGCCAGCCGCAGGTCGCACAGCAGTTCCGCCCGGCTGACCGGCAGGAGCTCGACCTTCACGTCGACGCGGTCCAGCAAGGGTCCGGACAGACGGGCCAGGTACCGCCGACGGACGAGCGGCGAGCAGGTGCAGCCCGCCCCCGCCGCCGTAGTTCGCGCGCACGGGCACGGGTTGGCCGCAAGGACCAGCGTGAACCTGGCCGGAAAGCGCGCGGTCATGGCCGACCTGGCGACCACCACTTCCCCCGATTCAAGCGGCTGGCGTAGCGCGTCGAGGACGTCCCGGTCGAACTCCGGGGCCTCGTCGAGGAACAGGCAGCCGAGATGGGCGAGCGAGGCCGCCCCGGGCCGGATGATGCCGCTGCCGCCGCCGACGATGGCAGCCTTCGAGGCAGTGTGATGCGGCGCGCAGAACGGCGGCTCGGTCACCAGCGGCTGCGCGGCGGTCAGCGTCCCGGCCACTGAGTGGATCGCGCTGACTTCCAGGGCCTCCTGTGGCCGCAGCGGCGGCATGATCGTCGGGATTCGCTCCGCGAGCAGGGTTTTCCCCACCCCAGGTGGCCCCAGCAGCATCAGGTGGTGGCCGCCCGCCGCGCAGATCTCCGCGGCCCGGCGCGCGACCGGCTGCCCGGCGACATCCGCGAGATCGCGGCGCGGAGCCGCCTGTGTTGTTTCCCGGCGGCCGGGCCCCGTGGCCGGACTTGCGAGGGCCGCGATCGACGCGGGCCAGGTGCCGGCCTCCACCACCCGCACCGCCTCGTCGCCGGTGGCCGGCTTGCGGCCGCTGAGCCAGTCCATCAGCGCGCTCAGGCTGACCGGTGCCACGATCTGAACGCCAGGTACGAGCGCGGCCTCGGCCAGGTTCTCCCGTGGCGCCACGACCCGGCTGAAGCCTGCGGCCGCCGCAGCCGCTACGGCAGGCAGTACGCCGGGCACGGGCCGCAGCCGTCCGTCCAGGCCAAGCTCGCCGAGGAACACCAATCCGTCCAGCCAGGAAGCCCTGATTGATCCGGCGGCTGCCAGGATCGCTACCGCGATGCCGACGTCAAAGCCAGATCCTCTCTTCGGCAGGCTGGCCGGCGACAGTCCCACCGTGATCCGGCGCTGCGGCCAGGCCTGCCCGCTGTTCAGGATGGCGGACCTGATCCTGTCCCTGGCCTCGCGAAGTGCTGTGTCCGGCAGTCCGACCAGCAGGAGGGCTACAAGACCGTTCTCGATGTCGGCCTCGATCTCCACCACGTGACCCTGCACCCCGACCAGCGCGATCGCGTGGGCGCGGGCCAGCGCCATCTAGCCCACCCCGCGGACGTGGTCGATGTTGAAGGCCCCGGATGCGGTGCGCAGCACCCCGATCACATCGATCCGGACCTCGTCGAAGACCACCTCGTGCTCGCGCAGCCAGAGCACAGCGAGTCGGCGCTGCCGCCAGGCCTTCTGCCGGGTAACCGCCTCAAGCGGCGTCCCGAACCGCACGCCGGACCGGGTCTTAACCTCGCAGACGACCAGCGCCGGGCCGTCAGCAGCCACGATGTCGATCTCGCCCTGCGAGCAGCGCCAGTTGCGATCGAGTATGACCAGGCCGGCCCTGTTCAGGAAATCAGCGGCAAGCTGCTCACCCTGCCTGCCGAGCAGGTCTTTTGCATTCATCGCGCATCACCTCCGGCTCGACGGTGCCGGAAATGACGGGATGATCACGGGCGCTGGCCGGACCCTGTGGCCGGCCGACCGCGCCCTGTGCACAGGCTGCTCGGGGCCATCGGAACTGTCAGAGGCCCCTGGTTCAATCCGCGGCCCCAGCCTGGCCCAGGGGAACGAGGGAGCGGCGGCTCCCCGCGAGCAAGATCACATTAGCGAGGAGTATTTG
>JASHOV010000245.1 GCA_030038495.1 Streptosporangiaceae bacterium | reverse complement strand
CGCGGCCTCGCCTCGGCCTCCTCCCGGATCAGCTCGATCACGGCCAGCGCGGCATTGTCGCCCTTGCGCGGCCCGACCTTGGTGATGCGCGTGTAGCCGCCCTCGCGGTCGGCGAAGCTCGGGCCGATCTCGGCGAACAGCGTGTGCACGACGGACTTGTCGGTCACCGCGGTGAGCACCTGCCGCCGCGCGTGCAGGTCACCTCGCTTGGCGAAGGTGATCAGGCGTTCGGCGTACGGACGCAGCCTGCGAGCCCTTGCCTCGGTCGTGGTGATCTTCCCGTGCTCGAACAGCGCGGTCGCCAGGTTCGCCAGCATGTGCCGCTGATGGGCCGAGCTGCCGCCGAGTCGGGCACCCTTGGTGGGCGTGGGCATCGGACAAATCTCCTAGTTCAGTACTCTGCGGGCTTTCGCCGTCACTTCGCTGTACCGGCAGGCAGGCAGCCTGTCAGTACTCCTCGGTCTCGGTGTAATCGTCGTCGTCGTCGGCGGCTCCGTAGCTGTCGGCCGCCGTGCCCGGGTCGAATCCGGGCGGGGAGTCCTTCAGCGCCAGGCCCATGTCGGTCAGCTTCTGCTTGACTTCCTCGGTCGACTTGGCGCCGAAATTGCGGATGTCAAGCAGGTCCTGCTCGCTGCGCGCGACCAGCTCACCGACGGTGTGGATGCCCTCGCGCTTGAGGCAGTTGTACGACCGTACGGTCAGGTTGAGCTCCTCGATCAGCAGGGCGAGGTCTGCCGCCAGCGCAGCATCCGTCGGCGACGGGCCGATGTCGATGCCCTCGGCGTCCAGGTTCAGTTCCCGCGCCAGGCCGAACAGCTCGACCAGCGTCTTGCCGGCGCTCGCCACCGCGTCCCGCGGCCGCAGGCAGGGCTTGGTCTCGACATCGACGATCAGCTTGTCGAAGTCGGTGCGCTGCTCGACTCGAGTCGCCTCGACCTTGTAGGTGACGCGCAGCACGGGCGAGTAGATGGAGTCGATCGGTACCCGGCCGATTTCCTGGCCCGGCTGCTTGTTCTGCGCGGCCGAGACGTAGCCGCGACCGCGCTCGACCGTGAGCTCCATCTCCAGCTTGCCCTTGCCGTTCAGCGTGGCGATGTGCAGGTCGGGGTTGTGCACCTCCAGGCCAGCCGGGGGCGCGATATCCGCTGCGGTCACCGGGCCCGGGCCCTGCTTGCGCAGGTACATATGCATCGGCTCGTCGTGCTCGGAGGAGACGACGAGCTCCTTCAGGTTGAGGATGATGTCCGTGACGTCCTCGGTGACACCGGGAACCGTGGAGAACTCGTGCAGCACGCCCTCGATCCTGATGCTGGTCACGGCGGCACCGGGGATGGAGGACAGCAGCGTGCGGCGGAGCGAGTTACCGATGGTGTAGCCGAATCCCGGCTCCAGCGGCTCGATGACGAACCGCGACCTGAACTCGTCTACTTGTTCCTCGGTCAGGCCGGGGCGCTGGGCGATGAGCATGACTCTTCCTTTCCGCGCTGCCCGCTATATGACAGTCGCGACTTGAGCTGCGTGGCTGCCGTCCGGCAGCCGGCCGGGCGGGCGGTGCCGCGCCCGGCCTGCGGCTGTTACTTCGAGTAGTACTCGACGATGAGCTGTTCTTGCACGAGTGTGTCAATCTGAGCCCGCACCGGAAGCGCGTGCACGAGCACGCGCATCTTGTCCGGGATGACCTCGATCCACGCCGGCGGGGTCCGCTCCCCGGCCTCGGCGCGGGCCACGATGAACGGGGTCAGCTCCCTGGACTTGGGTGCCACCTCGACGATGTCGTTCTCGCTCACGCGGTAGGAGGGAATATCCACCTTCCTGCCGTTGACCAGGATGTGCCCGTGCGAGACGACCTGGCGGGCCATGTCCCGGCTCTTGGCGAACCCGGCCCGGTAGACGATGTTGTCCAGCCGGCTCTCGAGCAACTGCAGCAGCGCTTCGCCGGTCATGCCGCGCCGGCGAGCAGCTTCCTCGTAGTAGTTCTCAAACTGCTTCTCGAGGACGCCGTAGATCCGCTTGGCCTTCTGCTTCTCCCGGATCTGGAGCAGGTACTCGCTCTCCTTGGGCCGGTTACGCCCGTGCTCACCCGGCGGGTACGGCCGGATTTCGATCGGGCACTTGGGCGAGTCGCACTTGGCGCCCTTCAGGAACAGCTTGGTCTTCTCGCGGCGGCAGCGCTTGCAGTCCGCGCCTGTGTAACGAGCCATGTGATGCTTACTCCTCAGACCCGGCGCCGCTTGGGCGGGCGGCAGCCATTATGCGGAACCGGGGTGACGTCCTGGATCGAACCGACCTCTAGGCCGGTCGCCTGCAGCGACCTGATCGCGGTCTCCCGGCCAGAGCCAGGTCCCTTCACGAACACGTCGACCTTGCGCATGCCGTGCTCCATCGCCCGGCGCGCGGCTGCCTCGGCGGCCATCTGCGCGGCGTACGGAGTGGACTTGCGCGAGCCCTTGAAGCCGACCTGGCCGGAGGACGCCCACGAGATGACGCTGCCGCCCGGGTCGGTGATCGAGACGATCGTGTTGTTGAAGGTGGACTTGATATGCGCATGGCCGTGCGCGATGTTCTTGCGTTCCTTCCGGCGCACCTTCTTGGCGCCGGCGGTACGGCTCTTCGGAGGCATCCTGCTCCTTCTACCTTGCGGAGGTGGTCTGACCGACTGCGCGGTGCGCCACGGTACTGGGCTGTCGTGGCCGGACGCAGCGGACTACTTCGGCTACTTCTTGCCGACCTTCTTCTTGCCGGCCACTGTCTTCTTCTTGCCCTTGCGGGTGCGCGCATTGGTCTGCGTGCGCTGGCCGTGCACCGGAAGACCGCGGCGATGCCGCAGGCCCTGGTAGCAGCCGATCTCGACCTTGCGCCTGATGTCGGCCTGAACCTCGCGGCGCAGGTCACCTTCGACCTTGTAGTTGGCCTCGATCCAGTCCCTGAGGCGGATCACGTCTTCATCGCTCAGCTGGTGCACCCTGGTGTCGCCGCTGACGCCGGTGGCGTTCAGCGTCTCGAACGCACGGGTCCTGCCGATGCCGTAGATGTAGGTAAGTGCGACCTCAAGCCGCTTGTCGCGCGGCAGGTCGACGCCGACGAGGCGTGCCATCGTGGGCAGTTCTCCTTCTGGTTCGCGGAGGTCCTGCGCGCCGCTCCGTGTCCCTGCCCGGACACGGCCCCGGCCTCCTCCGGGGGTGCTCCGCCGGCCGCCGCTACGGCGGCCTGCGGATCGCGGTGCGTATTGCCGGTATTCAGTTAGAGCTGCTCAGTTGTGCCGTCCGGGCCGACCGTCAGCCCTGACGCTGCTTGTGCCGCGGATCAGAGCAGATGACCATGACCCGGCCGTGCCTGCGAATGATCCGGCACTTGCTGCAGATCTTCTTCACGCTCGGCTTGACCTTCATTGCCTGGTCTCTTCCTTGTGGCGCCGCCGGCTGCCCGGCCGCGCCTCGCTTGTTTTACTTGTATCGGTAGACAATCCGCCCACGACTCAGGTCGTAGGGGCTCAGCTCCACGACGACCCGGTCATCGGGCAGGATTCGGATGTAGTGCATCCGCATCTTGCCGCTGATGTGGGCCAGGACCTTGTGCCCGTTGTCCAGCTCCACTCTGAAGAAGGCGTTCGGGAGCGACTCCACGACCGTCCCCTCGATCTCGATGGCGCCGTCTTTCTTGGCCATGCCCTCCGCGCTTCGCTACTTTGTTATGCACCAGCTCACAGGTCGGCCTGCAAGCTGGCGCTTGTGGTTAGGCTCATCTTGCCCGGCCCGGCAACGCACCCTAGGACAGGTGCTGATCCGGGGACGGATGGTCCGGCTGACTTCCCGCCGTCGCGCACAGACAGCAGCTCATGGGCCGTGGGCAAGTCTACTTCAGGTCCGCAGCCAACGCGAACCGACGCCCACCACCACCGGACTAGCAATCTTAACCGCCCGGACCTGCCGGAGTATTCCCGTCAGCGCGACGTTTCACCGATTGTGCACCCTATTCTGGGGCGTTTATCCGATTTGGGGGGTACACAATCGGTGAAACGTCGGCCGCTCACTCTAGCCAGGGGGCAGCTGACCCTGGCCGTGACCAGGACCTAGCTCGCCGCGCGAGGGGCGGCCCGGTCCCAGGGTGAAGTACGTCCCGGCCAGGACCGCGCCCCACGGCCCGGCCACCCACAGGAACCACGGGTACCAGTGGCCGCCGAAGGCCGTCAGCACCCAGACCACGAAGCAGACCAGGTTAACGGTGAAGTACACGCCCCAGATGCCCCGCCAGGCGCGCGAGCCGCGCCTGGCGGGCCGAAGCTGCGCCTGCCGTGGCTGCCGAGTGAGCTTGGCATCGGGCAGCCGGTACAGGTCGATCACCGGCAGGTCCCGCAGGACCGCGTCGATGTCGCCGACCGTCCTGGCGGCAAAGGTCCTGTCCAGCCGCTCGCTGAACTCCTCGGGGGTCAGCCGGCCCAGCGCATGGTGCTCGCGGAGCAGGGCAGCCGCGCGATCCCGATCCTCGTCCGACGCTCGGAGCTGCGGATCATGCGCCATTCGCGTACCTCCTGCCAGGGAATGCTCTCACGCTACCCCGCGCCCCGGCCAGGCCCGGCCGGGGCGGCGCCGGGGCCAGGGCCAGGGCCACGGCCGCACGGGCGGGCCAACCGGACTCAACGTATGAACCGGCGCAAGGCGATCATCGCCCGCTCGGTGATCTCCTCCACCGGCCCGGTGGCGTCGAGGCCGAGCAGGATGCCGTCGTCGGCATAAAACGCGATTAGCGGCTGCGTCTGCTCGGCATAGACGTCCAGCCGGTGCCTGATGGTCTGCTCCCGGTCGTCATCGCGCTGGAACAGCTCGCCCCCGCAGTCATCGCAGATGTCCGCCTTGGACGGCGGTTCGAACAGGACGTGCCAGATCCGCCCGCACTGGCGGCAGGTGCGCCGGCCGGACAGCCGCCTGACCACCTCGTCGTCGTCGACGACCAGCTCAAGCACCACGTCCAGCCTGGTGTCCCAGTCCGCGAGCAGCTTGCGCAGGACCTCGGCCTGCGGCACGTTGCGCGGGAAGCCGTCGAGCAGGAACCCGGCCTGAGCGTCCGGCTCCAGAAGCCGGGCAGTCACCATGCCGATGGTGACCTCGTCCGGCACCAGGTCGCCGCGGTCCATGTACGCCTTAGCCTGCTGCCCCAGCTCAGTCCCGGTGCTCACGTTGTACCGGAAAATATCGCCTGTCGAGATCTTCGGGATGGACAGGTGTGAGGCTATGAACTGGGCCTGCGTCCCCTTGCCCGCACCGGGGGGCCCGACGAGGACTAGTCGCACTACCTCAGGAAGCCCTCATAGTTGCGCTGCTGCAGCTGGCTCTCCAGCTGCTTGACGGTGTCAAGTCCAACGCCAACCATGATCAGGATGCTGGTGCCGCCGAGCGGGAACTGCTGGTTCGCGTCCAGCAGCCCGACCGCCACCAGCGGGATGAGCGCGATGCAGGCCAGGTACAGCGACCCGGCCGCGGTCAGCCTGCTCAGCACGTGGCTGAGGTAGCCGGCCGTGGGCCCGCCGGGCCGGATGCCGGGAATGAACCCGCCGCTGCGTTTCATGTTGTCCGCCACCTCTGTCGGGTTAAAGGTGATCGAGACATAGAAGTAGGTAAAGAAGATGAGCAGCACGAAGTACGAGATCGCGTAGGCCGGCTTATCGCCGAACACCAGGTTGGTGTTCACCCAGCCCGACCATCCGGTGTCGGTCAGGGTCCCGTCCACCTTGGTGCCGAAGAGCTGCGCGACCAGCTGCGGGATGTACAGCAGCGAGGAGGCGAAGATGACCGGCATCACGCCCGCCTGGTTGATCTTCAGCGGGATGTAGGTCGAGGTACCGCCGTACATCCGGCGGCCGACCATCCGCTTGGCGTACTGAATCGGGATGCGGCGCTGCGCCTGCTCCATCAGCGCGATGAAGGCAACCAGCGCCACAGCCATGATCATCACGATGGTGAAGGTGGCTCCGCCCTTGTCCCTGTACACGTCGAGCAGCTGGCTGGGCACGACGGCGATGATCTGGGTGAAGATCATGACGGACATGCCGTTGCCGATGCCGCGGTCGGTGACGAGCTCGCCCAGCCACATGATGACCGCGGTGCCGGCCGTCATGATGACCACCATCGTCGAGATCGTGAAGATCGACGGGTTCGGGATCAGCGGCTTCGGGCAGGTGGTGCCGAGCAGCTCGCCGCTGCGGGCAAGCGCGATGATGCCGGTGGACTGCAGGATCGCCAGGCCGATGGTCAGGTACCGGCTGTACTGCGTCATCTTGGCCTGGCCGGTCTGGCCTTCCTGGCGCAGGGTCTCCAGGCGCGGGATCACCGTTGCGAGCAGCTGGATGATGGTGGTCGCGATGATGTAGGGCATGATGCCGAGCGCGAACACCGCCAGCCTGGTGATCGAGTCGCCGCTGAACAGGTTGATCAGCTGGAACACGCCGCTGGACTTGCTGAGGTTCGCGCAGGCGGTCAGAGCGCTCTGCGACACACCGGGCGTGGGAAGCTGCTGGCCGAGCCGGAACACCGCCAGGATGAAGATGGTGAAGAGCACCTTTTTGCGCAGGTCAGGCGTGCGGAACACCCGGATGAACGCGGTCAGCATGCGCCGTCCCCTACTCGATAGTTCAAGGTCATTCCGCCGCTCCCGTCGCGGAGAAGCTCCCCGAGTGGCCGGAGCGCCCGTGGGCAGCACCGGGCTCGCCGAAGTTTAACGTGCCGGTCGTAGTACTGCAGCCATGCAGACAGCCGGCCTTCGCGAGCGCGAATGTCCGGGCCAGCGGAGTCTAAGCTGACCCGGACACGCACATGGGCGGCAGTCATCTCACAGTTCGGTAACGGTTCCGCCCGCTGCCGTAATCTTGTCGCGGGCCGAACCCGAGAAGCGGTGCGCGCCGACCTGCAGCGCGACCGTAATCTCGCCCTGGCCGAGTATCTTGACCAGCTCCCCCGGCCGCACCGCGCCCTTGGCCGCCAGGTCCTCGGGCGTCACGGCGCCGCCTGCCGGGTACAGGCTCGCGAGCCGGTCCAGGTTCACCACCTGATAGGTGGTCTTGAACTGAGTGTTCGAGAATCCCTTGAGCTTAGGCAGCCGCCGGTGCAGCGGCATCTGCCCGCCCTCGAAGTACTCGGGGATCTGGTTGCGCGCCTTGCTGCCCTTGGTACCGCGCCCGGCGGTCTTGCCCTTGGAGCCCTCGCCACGCCCGACCCGGGTCCTGGCGGTACGCGCGCCCGGTGCCGGGCGCAGGTGGTGGATCTTCAGGCCCGCGCGCCCGCCCGTGTCAGCAGAGTTCTTGCCGCCGTCGGTGTCTGCCATCGTTAGTCAACCTCCTCCACGGTGACCAGATGGCGCACCGCATTGATCATGCCGCGGATCTCCGGGCGGTCCGGCTTGACGACCGAGTCGCCGATGCGGTGCAGCCCGAGCGAGCGGAGCGAATCGCGATGCTCCTTCTTGCTGCCGATCCTGGACTTGGTCTGCGTGACCTTGAGCTCTGCCATCGTCTGCCTCCGCCTCAGCTGTTCCCGCCCGCAGCCGAGCCCGGGCCGGCGCCGTTGGCCTGGGCGGCCGTGGCGGCCGCGGCGCGGGCCCTGAGCATCGCGGCGGGCGCCACGTGCTCGATCGGCAGGCCGCGCCTGGCCGCGATCTCCTCCGGCCGGTTGAGCTCCTTCAGCGCGCGGACCGTCGCGTGCACGACGTTGATCGGGTTGGACGAGCCCAGTGACCGGGACAGCACATCGTGGATGCCCGCGCACTCCAGCACCGCGCGCACCGGGCCGCCGGCGATGACGCCGGTACCGGGGCTGGCGGGCTTGAGCAGCACCACTCCCGCCGACTCCTCGCCCTGCACGGTGTGCGGGATGGTGCCGGCGATGCGGGGCACGCGGAAGAAGGCCTTCTTGGCGGCCTCTACGCCCTTGGCGATCGCCGCGGGCACCTCCTTGGCCTTGCCGTAGCCGACGCCGACCATGCCGTTGCCGTCGCCGACGACCACCAGCGCGGTGAAGCTGAACCGGCGGCCACCCTGGACGACCTTGGCCACCCGGTTGATGGTGACCACGCGCTCCAGGTAGGCGGTGCCCTTGTCGGCTCCGGCACCACGGCGGTCGTCGCGGCGCTCGCGCCGCTCGCCGCCGCCTCCGGCGCCGCGCCGCGGTGTTGCTGCCATCAGATCTTCCTCTTCTGTCGATTCCCGGACAATGCGGGGAACGGGGTGCTCATAGGGTCAGGCCGCCTTCACGGGCGCCATCCGCGAGCGCGGCAACCCGGCCGTGGTAGGCGAGGCCGCCGCGGTCGAAAACAGCCGCGCTGATGCCGGCCTTGACCGCGCGCTCGGCCAGCAGCACTCCAACCTGCTTGGCCTTCGCGGTCTTATCGCCCTCGACGCCGCGGATCTCCAGTGTCGAGGCCGAGGCCAGCGTGTTGCCGGCGGTGTCGTCGATCAGCTGGGCGAAGGTGTTCTTGGCCGAGCGGGTGACGGCCAGCCGCGGCCGCGCCGCGCTGCCCTCGACCTTCTTGCGTACCCGCAGGTGGCGCCGCTGCCGCGACGAGATGCGCTCAGCGGTCCGCCCGGTGATGCGGCCGTGCGCCCTGGTCCTGGTGCCAGACATTGCTACTTACCAGCCTTCCCGACCTTGCGGCGGATCTGCTCGCCCTGGTACTTCACGCCCTTGCCCTTGTACGGGTCGGGCTTGCGGAGCTTGCGGATGTTCGCGGCGACCTCGCCAACCTGCTGCTTGTCGATGCCCTCGACCACGAACCTGGTCGGGGTCTCGACCCTGAAGGTGATGCCCTCAGGCGCGGAAACGGGGACCGGGTGGCTGTACCCGAGCGCGAACTCCAGGTCCCTGCCCCTGGCCTGCACGCGGTAGCCCACGCCGACGATCTCCATCGTCTTCGCGTAGCCCGCCGTCACCCCGGTCACCATGTTGGCGATCAGGGACCGCGACAGCCCGTGCAGCGCGCGGACCTCGCCCTCGTCACTGGGCCGGGTCACCGTGATCGTGCCATCCGCCTGGTTGACCTCGATCGGCGCCGGCACCTCCAGGCTGAGCTCGCCCTTCGGCCCCTTCACGCGGACCTGGCGGCCGTCAATGGTGACATCGACGCCGCTCGGGATGGCGACCGGCATCCGTCCGATTCGTGACATAGCTGGCTCCCTTACCAGACGTAGGCGAGGACTTCCCCGCCTACGCCCTTCTTCTTCGCCTGCTTGTCCGTCATCAGGCCGGACGACGTCGAGATGATCGCGACGCCGAGGCCGCCGAGCACGCGGGGCAGGCTGTCCTTGCTCGCGTACACCCGCAGGCCAGGCTTGGACACGCGCTTGAGTCCGGCGATCGAGCGCTCTCGGGTCGGCCCGAACTTCAGCGTGATCACCAGGTTCTTGCCAACCTCCGCGTCCTGCACCTTCCAGCTAGCGATGTAGCCCTCCTGCTGCAGGATCTCGGCGATGTGCGTCTTGATCTTGGAGGACGGCATGATCACGCTGTCGTGATAGGCCGAGTTGGCATTGCGCAGACGGGTCAGCATGTCTGCGACCGGGTCGGTCATGGTCATGGCCTGATGGCCCTCCTCGCCGCGGTTTCCCTGCCTTGCGGCACCGGGACCTTCGGCGTGGTCGGTGGGGACTCGCGCCCCCAGGTTGGTCGTTACTGCAGGTTGCGCCGCCGGCGGCGGCGCGCTATGTCGTGCCTGCTGAGTCTTACCAGCTGGACTTGGTGATGCCAGGCAGCTCGCCCCTGTGTGCCATCGAGCGGAAGCAGATCCGGCACAGACCGAACCTGCGGTACACCGCCCGCGGCCGACCGCACCGGGAGCACCTGGTGTACGCGCGGACGTGGTACTTGGGCTTGCGCTTGGCCTTGGCGATGAGGCTCTTCTTCGCCACTGCTCAGTTCTCCTTGAACGGGAAGCCGAGCCGCCGCAGGAGCGAGCGGCCCTCTTCGTCGGTGGTCGCGGACGTGACGACGGTCACGTCCATGCCGCGCTGCCTGTCCACCTGATCGGGGTTGATCTCGTGGAACATCAGCTGCTCGGTGAGTCCGAAGGTGTAGTTCCCCGCGCCATCGAACTGCCGGTCGGACAGGCCACGGAAGTCACGAATCCGGGGCAGCGCGAGCGACAGCAGGCGGTCGAGGAACTCCCACATCCGGTCGCCGCGCAGCGTGACGCTCGCGCCGATCGGCATGCCCTCGCGCAGCTTGAACTGCGCGATGGACTTCCGGGCCCTGGACACCTTGGGCTTCTGGCCGGTGATGATGGTCAGGTCCTTGATGGCGCCGTCGATGAGCTTGGCGTCGCGGGCGGCCTCGCCCACGCCCATGTTCACCTTGATCTTGACGACGGTCGGGATCTGCATGACGTTCGGGTAGCCGAACTCCTCCCGCATCGCCGCCGCGATCTCACTCCGGTACTTCTCCTTGAGCCGCGGCGTCACGCGCTCCGCGCTCTCGGTCTGCGTGGCAGTCATCAAACGTCCTTACCGCTGGCCCGTGAAACCCGGACCTTCTTGTTCTCCGCCTCGTCGATCCGGAAGCCGGCCTTGGCTGGGCCCTTGGTGTCCGGGTCGACCAGCGCCACGTTGCTGACGTGGATCATGGCCTCCTGCGTGACGATGCCGCCCTCCTTGGCACCGCGCTGGCCCTGATAGTTGACCTTGGTGTTCTTCCTGATCAGGTTGACGCCCTGGACGAGCACCGCGTGCTTGTCCGGGTGCGCGGAGATGACAGTGCCCTCGCGGCCCTTGTCCTTGCCCGCGATCACGACGACCTTGTCACCCTTCTTGATCTTCATTCCGGGTGCCTTCTTCTTGGCGCCGGCCATCACAGCACCTCCGGGGCGAGCGAGATAATTCGCATGAACCGCTTCTCGCGCAGCTCACGGCCGACAGGGCCGAAGATGCGGGTACCGCGCGGGTCGCCACCATCCCTGATCAGCACGGCGGCGTTCTCGTCGAAGCGGATGTAGGAGCCGTCGCCGCGGCGCCTCTCCTTGCGGGTGCGCACCACGACAGCCTTGACGACGTCGCCCTTCTTCACCGCGGCGCCGGGGAGGGCATCCTTGACCGTGGCGACGATGATGTCGCCGATGCCCGCGTATCGCCTGCTTGAGCCGCCGAGCACGCGGATGCACAAGATCTCCTTGGCTCCGGTGTTGTCGGCGACCTTAAGCCGCGACTCCTGCTGGATCACGTCAACTCCTGCTTCCCGCTTGCTGGCTCGGTTACTTGGCCTTCTCGAGGATCTCCGCGACGCGCCAGCGCTTGGTCGCTGACAGCGGGCGGGTCTCCATCAGCAGCACCCGGTCGCCGACGCCGCAGGCGTTCTCGCCATCGTGTGCCTTGTACTTCTTCGTCCGGCGGATGACCTTGCCGTACTTGGGGTGCTTGACCCGGTCCTCGACCTGGACGACAACGGTCTTGTCCATCTTGTCGCTGACCACCAGGCCCTCACGCGCCTTGCGGTACCCGCGGGAGAGTGCCGTGTTGTCCTGCACTGGGCTCTCTTCACTCATCGCCTGACTCCTCTTCCACGACCACGATGCCGAGCTCCCTCTCGCGCTTCACCGTGTAGATCCGCGCGATCTCCTTGCGGACGGCGCGCAGCCGCCCGTGGCTCTCCAGCTGGCCGGTGGCCGCCTGGAAGCGCAGGTTGAAGAGCTCGATCTTCGCCTCGGTGAGCTTGAGCTCAAGCTCCTCCTCGGTCGCGGTCCGCAGGTCGGCGGCCGCCAGTCCCTTGGCCATCACGCCTCCCCTACTTCACGCTTAACAAATTTGCACTTCATGGGCAGCTTGTGCATCGCCCGGCGCAGCGCCTCCCTGGCCACAGGCTCGGGCACGCCCGACAGCTCGAACATCACCCGGCCGGGCTTCACGTTCGCGACCCACCACTCCGGGGCTCCCTTACCCGAGCCCATCCGGGTCTCGGCGGGCTTCTTGGTCAGCGGGCGGTCGGGGTAGATCGTGATCCACACCTTTCCGCCTCGGCGGATGTGCCGGGTCATCGCGATTCGTGCGGCCTCGATCTGGCGGTTGGTCACGTACGAGTGCTCCACCGCCTGGATGCCGTACTCGCCGAACGTCACCTTGGTGCCGCCCTTGGCCGTGCCGTGCCGGTCCGGCCGGTGCTGCTTGCGGTGCTTGGTCCGCCGCGGGATCAGCATGGCTCAGCTCTCCTCACCTGACGCCGCGGGCGGCGCTGTAGCTGCCCCGGCTTCTGGCGCGGCCGGCGCCTCGGCCGGCGCCGCGGCTTCCGTGGCCGCCCGTGCCTCCGCCGCCCTGGGCGCCCTGTCGGTGCCGTCCGGCCCGCCGGTCCGGCCGGTGCTGCTT
>JASHOV010000244.1 GCA_030038495.1 Streptosporangiaceae bacterium | reverse complement strand
CTGTGCACCATATTCGCTGACCTGCTGGCGGTCGGCACCGACAAGTTCGGGCCCGACGACAGCTTCTTCGACCTGGGCGGGCACTCGCTGCTGGCCATGCAGCTGATCAACCGCATCCGCACCGCGCTGGGCGCCGAGCTGCCGGTACGGCTGATCTTCGAGGTATCAACGGCCGCCGGGCTGGCCGGGCAGCTGGCAGGCCGGGCCAGAACCCGGCCCGCGCTGCGGCCGCGGAACCGGCAGGAGCAGCGATGAGCGCGATGGTGTCGCAGCCGGGCAGCACTGACCCGCCGAGGAATGCCGCTTGAATGGGTTCAGCGGGTGCCCGGCAGCGCCGCAGCCACCGCATCGGGGTGGGTCCTGGCTGCCGTCTAAGGTCCGGTGCAATTCGGAGTAGTTAAGCGCCTTGGCCGATTGGATCCGACATCGATACTAGAATCCGCCGTTCTCCATCGAATGGCTCTCTCCCATGCGCAGTTAGCATATTCTCGATGAGCAGCACGTCTCCACGTTCCCAGTCAAATCCGACGGTTTCCGCATCATAAGCCGCCCGAAGCTCCGTCATAGTGTCCGCCTCAATAGCACTTCCATCGCCGTAGTAGGTGTTATAAGGCAGATCCTTTTCTGGCATCAACGCCAATAGCCCTTCACGGATATCCTCGGGCAATGAGCTGATGTGGAAGAACATGCCGTGATTAAACCAGCTGCGCTCGCCCGTCACGGGATGGCATCTGATCGCTGGCCGTACCTGCGATGTTCTGAGGTGCGCATCGTCGACCCACTCTGTGGCGATATCGGATGCGGCGCAATACGACTCGGCTTCCTCTTTGAGTTCGGTCTGGAACGAGACCTGCCAGGACAGGCTGATGCCGGGCTGGTAGTTCCTGAGATACAGTATCCCGCGCTCTTCGAATTTCGCGACGGTTGCCGGCGAAAGTCTCGCAAGTATCTTGCGGGAATCTGCTAGCGGCGTACGGCCGCCGGAACCTGGGGGCTGATCACACGCGAATACGACTCGAAGTGGCCAGTGTGTCGTATAGGAGTTCTCATTGTGCAGCAGTATGTGCTGGTCCTTCGGATAGTCCGTGGACGTATATACGCCGCTGGAGACTTCGGTGCGCGGCGAGGAGCGCTCGCCATAGGTCAGCACGTCTGGTGAGATTGCATCCATCACAGCCCGGAAGCCGGTGGCCCCGCGGACATCAAAACCGCGCATTAGGACTGCGCCCGCGCGGTACGCTAGATCGTCCATGACGCTGTGATTACGGCTAATCCATCCCGGGAGATCTACCTCACTCCCAGCTCGTATCAGTGCCGGCAGAGAAGCTCCATTCCAATCGTCGTCGATCAGCACTGACCCTGGCCGATCCACAGAATGACGCGTCACTTTTGCTACTCCTTAAGTGAGGCCAGGTTAGCTACCCCTGCTCATCCGCGAAAGCGCGCGGATGTCATTGCGCTGAACATACGGGTCCGTGTGTACGTCCGGCGACAAGAACTGTAGCTGGGATCTGTGACCGTTCCAAGCGACGTACGGCCGTGGTTTGGAGGCGAGTTGGGAAGAATGGCGTCTTGAGATGTTGACTAATCATATGAATGCTCAGTCAATTCTTCTATGGGCCGCGTAGCGGGCGTGTCCGCCGCCGAGACACGCGAGCGTTTGCTGCGTGCGGCTGCCGATGTGTTCGCCGAGCGTGGCTACGACGGCAGCCGGGTTGCCGATATCGCCGTCGCCGCGGGCGTGACGAGGGGCGCGATGTATGCGCACTTCGGCTCGAAGGCCGAGCTACTCGTTTGCGCGCTACGGACGCACGGTGGCCGCGTCCTCGCTGAAATGTTCGCCGCGGGTCGCGAGAGGTCGGCGACGGAGCTGCTCACTGTCGTCGGCCGAGGGCTTCCGCGCCTCCGCGACGCCCAGGGCTACCTCCTCGTCGAGGCGCTGGTCGCCGCACGCCGTGACCAGAACGTGGCCGCGCCGACGGGCCACTACGTCAGCGAGCGGGCGGAATGGCTCGGCGACCTCATGCGGGCCGCCCAGGCCCGTGACGAGATCGACCCCGCGCTGTCACCGAACGCATTAGCCCATCTCTGCCTGCTGCTCGCCATGGGCAGTGCGCTCGTTACGCCAGACCTGCATGCAGTAGACGATGGGGATTGGGCCGCCCTGCTCACCCGGCTGGCAGCCGGCCTGGTCCCGGGTCGGCACCACAGCACAGACAGGAACACCGCAGTGAAGCTGCTGATCAACTCGGGTCTCTGCCAGGGCCACGGCCGCTGCTACTACCTCGCACCGGACTTGTTTGGTGACGACGAGGAAGGCTACGGTCAGGTCCTCGGCGAGGGAGCCGTGCCGGACGACAAGGAGCGCGAGGCGCGCCTCGCATTCGCCAACTGCCCAGAACGCGCGATCGACCTCCTGGAGGAGGTCTCACATGGCGGCCCATGACCGCGTCCCGGACGAGTTCTGCGAGACGCGCGAGGAGACTGGCGTCGGCCTGGGCGGCGAGATCATCACCGGGCCGGTCTCCGACTGGGCGACGGACTTCTCCCACATGGAACCCGAGTGGGCCGACGACCCCTATCCGATTCAGGATGAGCTGCGCCGGCGCTGCCCGATCGCGCGCACAGAAAGGTTCGGCGGCGCCTGGCTGCCCACGCGGTACGAAGATGTGTCGGCAATCGCCTACGACACCGAGCGATTCTCGTCCCGGTCGGTCATCGTGGACAACTTCCGGCCGCCGCGCGACGCCGCGCCGATCGGCGGCGCGCCGCCGATCACGTGCGACCCGCCGTTCCACCACAACGCGCGCAAGCTGCTCCTGTCCGCCTTCACCAAGACCTCGGTGGCGAAGCAGGAGGACAAGACGAGGGCGTTCTGCCACTCACTGATCGACAGCTTCGAGGGGCAGGACCTCGTCGACGCCGCCTCCGGTTACGCGCAGCACATCCCCATGCGGGCTATGGCGGACCTGCTCGGCCTCCCGCCGGAGGACGCACCGCAGTTTCGTGAATTTGTTGAGGACACCCTTGAGGGCATCAACCTGCCGCCGGACGAGCACACCGAGCGAATGGGCAAGCTGTCCGGCTACCTGCTCGCTCAGGTGCACGACCACCTCGACAACCCGCGCGAGGACCTCACGACCTACCTGGCCGACGCCAGGCTTTACGGCGCCAGGCTCGGGGAGAAGCACGTCGTCGGCTCCATGATCCTGCTGCTTGTCGCCGGCATCGACACGACGTGGAGCGCGATCGGTGCGTCATTGTGGCATCTGGCCAGGACGCCATCCGAT
This sequence comes from Streptosporangiaceae bacterium, assembly GCA_030038495.1. Classification (GTDB taxonomy): domain Bacteria; phylum Actinomycetota; class Actinomycetes; order Streptosporangiales; family Streptosporangiaceae; genus JAJYUU01. The sequence goes on along the minus strand of JASHOV010000244.1, from coordinate 10,983 downwards.
CGCTCGCGGCTAGTGGCCGAGCCATCCCTGCTGCCGACGGCGATAGAGGAGTTCCTGCGGGCCTATGCACCGGTCACCATGGCTCGGCTGGTGAAGGAAGACATGCACTGGCGCGGGGTCGACATGAAGGCCGACGACTGGATCCTGCTGTCGTTCCCCGCCGCCAACCGGGACCCGGCCCAGTTCGACCGCGCCGACGAGGTCATCATCGATCGCGAGGTCAACCGGCATGCTGCGTTCGGGCTCGGGCACCACCGCTGCCTAGGGGCGCACCTGGCGAGGATGGAGCTTCGGGTGGCGCTCGAGGTCTGGCTGGAGCGAATCCCCACGTTCAGCCTGGCTGACCCGCAGGCGGTGACGTGGTCCACGGGTCAGGTCCGCGGTCCGCGCACCCTGCCGCTGCTTATCCGCCCGGCGGGCTAATCGCGTTGGCCGAATGGCCGCAGACGTGCAAGTGCTGCGCTACATCGGTTGAACGTCACTGGCCAGCCCGGTGGTCGCTGGTACTGTCGGCCCAGGCAGTTCGCACGTCGCCTGATGCGGAGGCGACGACCCCGGGGAGTGAACAGTGGCCGCCAACAACCCAGGGCCAGAGCAGCCCGAGGCTGCCGCGGATGATTTTCCCGCTGACGGGATGGAGCTGACGCAGCTCCTCGTCGTCACCGATCTGGACCAGTCGGTGGCGTTCTACCGGGACATCCTCGGCGCCCGGTTCGTCCGCGCCTACGGCGGCACCTCGGCGGTGTTCCAGTTCCAGGGCGCCTGGCTGCTGCTCGTGACCGGCGGCGGGCCCACCGCCGACAAGCCGACGGTGACGTTCGCCGCGCCCGGCGACCCCGACACGGTGAGCCACGAGATGACCATCAGGGTTACCGACTGCCGGGCCGCGTACCGCGTGCTTTCGGCACGCGGCGCCACGTTCCTCACCCCGCCGGTCGAATACGACTGGGAAATCCGGGCGTTCTTCCGTGATCCTGACGGGCACTTGCTGGAGATCAGCCAGGCCAAGTAGAACCCGTCGTTCCCGAAAAAGGGGGGCCAGGCGGCGGCTAGCTCAGCCGCCGGTCGGGCACGAACCTCGCTGCGCTAGGCCTGGCGCATCGATTCGGAGTGAGGATAGGCGTCGGCGTCCTGACTCACTTTGAGGCGGCGCTGGTCGACGGCCCGGGCCAGTGCGTGCAGGACTGTCACGGTGGTGTCCCAGTCGATGCAGGCGTCGGTGACGCTGCAGCCGTAGGCGAGCCGGTCGGCCTGGCCCAGGATCAGCTCCTGGCGGCCGGCGGCCAGGAAGCTCTCCAGCATCAGTCCCACGACGCCGGTCTCTCCTTGAGTCAGCCGGCCGGCGATGTCGGCGGCGACGGCCGGCTGGCGGCGGTGGTCCTTGCCGCTGTTGCCGTGGCTGGCATCGACGATCAGCCGTGGCTGCCGGCTGGCCTTGGTCAGCCGTTCGGTGGCGTCCGCGACGCTGGCGGCGTCGTAGTTCGGGCCGGCCCAGCTGCCGCGCAGCACGACGTGGCAGTCGGGGTTCCCGGTCGTGGTCAAGATCGTGGCCAGGCCGTCGTCGTTGATGCCGGCGAACACATGACCCGCCGCCGCGGCCGCTGCGGCGTCTACCGCGGCCTGGACGTCGCCTTCGGTGGAGTTCTTGATCCCGATCGGCATCGACAAACCGCTGCACAGCTGGCGGTGCACCGGGCTTTGCGCGGTCCGCGCCCCGATCGACCCCCAGCTGACGGTGTCGGCGATGTACTGCGGGGTGATGGGGTCCAGGAACTCACAGCCCACCCGCAGGCCCAGCCCGACGATGTCCAGCAGCAGCTTGCGGGCCAGCCGCAGCCCCCGGTTGACGTCAAAGCTGCCGTCCAGTCCCGGATCATTGATCAGGCCCTTCCAGCCGATCGTGGTGCGCGGCTTCTCGAAATACACACGCATCACGATGCACAGCTGGCCGGCCAGGGCGTCCGCCAGTTCCGCGAGCCGCTGCGCGTATTCCGTCGCGGCGGCCGGATCGTGCACCGAGCACGGGCCGACGATGACAAGCAGCCGGTCATCATCGCCGTTCAAGATGGCCGAGACCGACTGCCGGCCCGCCAGAACCCGGTGCCCGTGCTCGCCGGTGAGCGGCAGTTCCTCCCGCAGCAGCGCCGGTGAGATCAGCGGCCGTGCGCCCGCGATGCGCTGATCCCGCACCCTGCTTGCGGCGTCAGGCTCGAGCATGGGTCTCCTCTCCGGGAACACGCCGGTGCATCCGCGCCGGGCCAAGCTTGTGCCGCCAGTACAAAGGGCAGCGACGGGGAAGCCACACGCCCCCGACGACTCTGGTTAGCCTCACGGACACCAGCCGGCGCCCAGCTCAATCCAGGACCTGCCGGGGCCTAAATCGAAGAGCACCTACCAGAATGTAACGATACCCCAGTGCCAGGTAGTGCCTCGCTCGTGGCGCCGCTGGATGCGCGACACAGGAATTCGCGTCGAGCTTCTGGGGGCGTTCAAGTGATGCACGGGCTGACTTGAACGGGAGGGTCGACCGCGCCTATGATGATTGGTTCGCCGCTGACCGCTGAATCGCATTCAATGGCTACCGGCCACGCGCTGCCTTTGAGACGGCAGCATTCAAAGAACTCGATGCGCCCAGTGTTCTTGTCGGCAGATGAGTGGCTATGTGACTGTGGGATCCGGCGCGAAAGGCCTAGCGCAGGCCTCACAATGATCGTCGGTCTATCTAGCCATGGGTAAAGGTGAACTGAGATGGTCACGGAAACACCTTGTGTACGTAGCAAGCCTCGCAGGTGGGGCTGGACGTACCGATGAATGCCATCATGAGCATGGCCCGCACAGATTCACAGCATGAGCTGCGGCTCGACGCTCAGCGAGCCGCCAGTATTTCGCGTATCGTCGGTGTCGGAACGGCCGTGGCCGGGGAATCCTATTCACAGCAGGATCTGCTCGACACGTTCGGGATCACCGACCCAAAGATCCGCTCGATTTTCCTCGGCAGCACGATCCGGCGACGATATCTCACGTTACCTCCGCAGGACGCCGGCGGCATACGCATGCCGGAGGCACAGGGGGAGCTGCTCGGTAAGCACGAGGCGCTCGCTGTCGACATGGGGGCGCGGGCCCTGGACGGGTGTCTGAAAGACGCGGGAGCCGAGCTTTCCGATGTCAGTCACCTGTGCTGCGTGACGTCGACCGGCTTCCTGACTCCGGGCCTCAGCGCCCGGCTCATCCGCGAGCTGGGGATCCGGCCGGAGTGCAGCCGGGCGGACATCGTGGGCATGGGCTGCAACGGGGGGCTGAACGCGCTCGGCCTGTCGGCCGGCTGGTCGGTGGCGCATCCAGGACGGCTCGCGATCCTGCTGTGCACGGAGGCTTGCTCTGCTGCCTACGTATTCGACGCGACGATGCGGACCGCGGTCGTGAACAGCCTGTTCGGCGACGGCGCGGCTGCCATCGCCCTCGTCGCAGACACCGACGGCGGGCCGCAGGCCGATGCGGCGGGACCGCGAATCGTGGCGTTCGCCAGTTACATCATCACCGATGCGCTTGATGCCATGCGCTATGACTGGGACGACGCGGAAGGAAAGTTCAGTTTCTTCCTCGACCCGGATATTCCGTATGTGGTCGGCGCCCACGCCGGCCTTGTCGTCGACCGCCTGCTGTCAGAAGCGGGCCTGCGCCGCAGCGACATCTCGCACTGGCTCATGCACTCCGGCGGCAAGAAGGTCATCGACGCGGTGCTGGTCAACCTCGGGCTGGCTGGCCACGATTTGCGGCACACCACCGGGGTGCTGCGCGACTACGGCAACTTGTCGAGTGGCTCGTTTCTGTTCTCCTATGAGCGGCTGCTGGGCGAGGGCGTCACCAGGCCCGGTGACTACGGAGTGATGATGACCATGGGGCCAGGCTCCACTATTGAATCGGCGCTGATCCAATGGTGAGCGAGGGAGCGACAGCGCAGACCATGAGCGCGGAACGGGCCTGCGCCGCGTGGGCCGGGATCGGAGGCATGGCGGTCTGGATCGACGGCAGGCAGCCGTTGTCGGTCGAGTCGGTCGCGGCAATCGCAGCCGTTTGTGACCGTGCCGAGGATTGCGGTGACTGTGCCGCAGTGGTGGTTCATGTGTCCGGTGCCCCCGACGGATCGCGACCGCGCGATCTGACGGTAGCGCTGGTGAGCAAGTGGGAGCGCGGGCTGCGGCGGCTGGAGCGGCTGCCCGCGACCACGATCGCGGTTGCCGCCGGCGACTGCGGCGGGATCGCGCTGGATGCGCTGCTGGCTACCGATTATCGGATCGCGGACACTTCGATGCGCCTGCTGGTTCCGACCGAGGCCGGAGTCACCTGGCCGGGCATGGCCTTGTACCGGCTCGCGCACCAGGCCGGCGCCGCCGCGATCCGGCGGGCAGTGCTTTTTGGCACTGCCATAGCGGCCGATGATGCGCTGGCCCTGCACCTAGTCGACACACTGGCCGATGACGAGGCGAGCGCGGTGGCGGCTGTCGCCGACTTGACGGGGTCCACGCCAGGGGCCGAGCTGGCCATCAGGCGGCAGCTGATGCTGGATGCCCCGACGATGAGCTTCGAGGAAGCCCTGGGCCGCCATCTGGCGGCCTGCGACCGTGAGCTCCGGCGGACTGCGCCGCGGTGACATCGTGACGACAAGGGTGGTCCGCCCGCAAGCGCGGGGTGAGATTCGGGACGTGCGAGCGGATCTGGCCCGCGCGCGACGGGCGCTAGCCGAGACCGCGGAGCGCGCCGACGATCTGATCGCGATGCTGCCCGAGCCCCGGCAGCGCTCGCCGCAGCAACGCGCGACCGCGGCCAGGTCGAAGTCCGCCGCGCGTGCGGTTCGATGCCAGTTCATGGACGCTCACGCCGACGCGGTGTACGACGAGCTCACCGACGGCCGCACGGTCTACCTGCGGCTATCGGACCTGGTCGGGGCCGCGTCGGTCGGGTTCCCCGGGCTGGTGCCCACCTCGGATCAGCTCGCGAACGACAGAACCCGCCCGCAGGCCGACAAGGAGGGCCACGAGGTCGACCAGGGCATCTTCGCCTGGGGCGTGCTGCGTTCTCCGCTGGCCGGCTCGCATCTGGTCGACGCGATGCTGCGCCCGACGCCCCGAGCGATGCGGATGCTCCCGGAGTTCAGCCGCACCGGCGCGGCCGATCTGGGTTCAGTCCGGCTGGAGCGAACCGGCAGCGTGGCCCGGTTGACCATGTGCCGCGACGACTGCCTGAACGCGGAGGATAACCGGCAGGTCGAGGACATGGAGACCGCCGTCGACCTCGCGCTGCTCGACCCATCGGTCGGCGTTGGGCTGCTGCGCGGCGGGGAGATGAGCCATCCGCGCTACCGCGGCAAGCGAGTTTTCAGCGCCGGCATCAATCTCAAGGCGCTGTCGGCCGGCGAGATCTCACTGGTCGACTTCCTGCTGCGCAGGGAACTGGGCTATGTCCACAAGCTGGTCAGGGGAGTCCTCGTCGACGACGACACGTGCTGGTACCCTCCAGCGATCGAGAAACCATGGGTGGCCGTGGTCGATAGCTTCGCCATCGGCGGCGGGGCACAGCTGCTGCTCGTTTGCGATCACGTACTGGCCGCGTCCGACTCCTACATCAGCCTGCCGGCCGCACAGGAAGGCATTGTGCCCGGTGCCGCCAACCTACGGCTGACCAGGTGTGCCGGAACGCGGCTGGCCCGGCAGATGATCCTGGAGGGCCGCCGGATCTGGGCAACCGACCCAGCCGCCCGGTTTCTCGTGGATGAGGTCGTCGGACCAGGTGACCTGGAGTCGGCCATCGAGCAGAGCCTCGAACGCCTGCAGGGAGCCGCGGTGCGGGCCAATCGCCGGATGCTCAACCTGGCCGAGGAACCGCCCGGCGAATTCCGCAGGTATATGGCCGAATTTGCGCTGCAGCAGGCACTGCGGCTCTACAGCGACGACGTGATCGGCAAGGTCGGCCGCTTCCGGGCCGGTGCGGCCTTCGAGCCGGGAACGAAAGCTCCGGCGGCACCCTCATAGTCACGGCGCGCCGCCGGTGGCCGGGTCCGCCGGGTCCAGGGCCAGCACATGGCCCGCGAGCCGGACGGAATCCCCGAAGACCACAACGATCTCCCGCGCTCCGGCGTACGGCTCGCGGTTATGCGCCATACGGATGTTGTCGACGACCATCACATCGCCGGCTTGCCACGGCTCACCGACGGCGACCGCATCGTAGACCTCGTTGATCTTGTCAACCGTCTCCGCGGTCACCGGCGAGCCGTCGGCGTACGCGGTGTTGAAGGGAAGGCCCGTCGGCCCGTAGAGATCGACCAAATACTCACGGATCACGGGATCGAGGGTCATCTCGTTGAGGAACGCGATCTGGTTGAACCAGCACGGGACACCCGTGCGCGGATGAGCCACGACGGCCGCCCGCCGCTGCCTCGTGCGCAGCCGGCCATCCGGCAGCCACTCGGGCGCTAGCCCGGCAGCCGCGCAGTACGCGTCGACCTCGGCGCGGTCCCCGGTCCCGAAGGCATAGGTCCACGGCACCCCGACCTCGTGGTACATGCGGGTCAGCACCCAGCCGCCCGCCTCGAACGGCGCGACCAGCTCCGGCGGGAGTCCGCGCAGCACCCGATGGGAGTCCGCGACCGCGGTGCGTCCGCCCGTCGCCGGGGCGGTCAGGCAGCCGAACACCACATGGCCAGGGACCTCGGCGGCATAGCTCCGCTCGTGGTGCATGCACATGGGCTCGTCTGCGGGCCAGTGCGACGAAGAGTAAACGGCCTCGGCGTATGAGCTGCGCGGGGCGAACCCCTCGCGCTCCGGCATCGGCTCGATGCCGAGGGCGGCGGCGACCGCGGCGACCTCGGCTGCCGACGTGACGCCGAGCCCCCGCAGCATCACCGCTCCGAACTCGTGGACATGGGCGAGCACCTCGGCGCGATGCTCGGCCGCCCGGGCCGGACCGTGGCTCGCGGGGAGGATGGGCAGCGCACCGGGCTCCCCCACCGCCGCCGGGGTGTCCGGCTCGCTACGGGCGGCGGGATTCATTGCCCGGCCGCCTTGCCATCCACGAGTGCGGCAACATCGGCGATAGTCGGAGTATTGGCCAGATCCCCGACCGTCACCTGGCGGCCGAGCGCGATCGACAGCCGGATGGCCGATAGCGACGTACCGCCGAGCTCGGCGAACGCCGTGTGCCTGCCGATCCGCTCGACGGGGACCTTCAGCAGCTCCGACCACAGGTCGGCGATCCGGCGCTCGGTGCCGGTCTCGGGGGCCTCGAACGGGTCGGGACCGGCGGTCCGTTCCGCTCCAGCCGCGGCCAGGGCGGTCAGCGCCTTCTTGTCGATCTTGCCGTTGTCGCCGAGCGGCAGCTCCGCCAGCCGGTACAGGCGCCGCGGCACCATGTAATACGGCAGCATGCCGTCCAGCGCCCCGCCCACCTCGGCGGGGGCCGGGGCCGACGCTCCGGCGTAATAGCCAACGAGCTGCGACGCCGCGGCGGTGCCGACCACCACCACCGCGCCGGCGCGGACGCCGGGGACCTGGATCAGCCGGTTCTCGATCTCGCCGATTTCGATACGGAAACCGCTCACCTTCACCAGCGAGTCCCTGCGGCCGAGATACTCGAACTCTCCGGTGGGCAGGCGGCGGCCGAAGTCACCGGAGCGGTAGAGGCGGTCAGCCGGCCGGTACGGGTCGCGGCCGAAGACGGCCCTGGTCCTGGCCTCGTCGTTGACGTAGCCGCGACCGACGCTGACGCCTGCGACCACGATCTCACCCGGCGCGCCCGGCGGGACCAGCTGCAGCCGCTCGTCCATGATGTAGACCCGTGTGTTCCGCAGCGGCGGTCCCAGCGGCACCGAGCGGTGCGCCGGAGCCGCGTGCATGACCCCGTGACTCGACTCGTCCGAGCACTCGGTGGTGCCGTAGCAGTTGACCAGCGGCACATCGGGGAACGCCGCGAACCATCGGCGGACCAGCTCGGTCTTGAGCGCCTCGCCGGTTACCGCGACGCAGCGCAACGCCCGCAGCTCGCGGGGCCGTTCTTCCAGCCTCGACAAGACCACGTCGAGGTAGGAAGGCACGACCTGGACGACCTGGACGCCGGCCTCGGCGAGCATCCCGAGGAACCGGTCCGCGTCCAGGATTACCTCCTGTTCGACGATGTGCGTCCTGCCACCGACCAGCAGCGCGCAGACCAGCTGCCATAGCGATATGTCGAAGCACTGCGGCGCAGTCTGCGCGATGACGGCGCCCTCCCGGACGCCGAGATCCTCGATCTTGGACAGGATGTGGTTAAGGAAGCCGGCGTGCTCGCACATCGCGCCCTTGGGCTCGCCGGTCGAACCCGAGGTGAAATAGATGTAGGCAAGCTGGTCGGCGGCAACGCGGACACCCAGGTCGTCCCCGGACACGTCCCCGGCCAGCAGTTCGTCGAGCTGCAGCAGGTCCACCGCGCCGAGGCCCGCGATTGCCTGCTCAAGGTTCGCCAGGCCGCGCTGGGTGAGCGCCCACCGGCACTCGCTGCGCTTCATGGCGGCGGCCATCCGCGCGGCCGGGAAGTGCGGCTCCAGCGGCAGATAGCTGCCCCCGGCCTTGCAGACGGCAAGGACCGCGGCGAGCCATTCCAGCGACCGCCCGGCGGCGACGGCGACCACATCCTCGCAGTTAAGTCCGCGCAGGCAGAGGGACCGGGCAATCTTGTTGGCACCGCTGTTCAGCTTCCTGTACGTCCAGCTCCGCCCGCCCTGGACCGCGGCGACGGCGTCCGGGTGGGAGCGAACCCCGTCCTCGAACAGCTCGTGCAGACGGCGGTCAGGCAGGGGCCTCAGCGGTCCCGCCGAGGCCGCCACGAGCGCCTCAATTGCCTCCGGCTCCAGCAGGCCGCCGTGGTTGTGCGGCTCGTGCGGCGTCTCGGTCAGGCGCCGCAGGGCCGTGCCCAGGCAACCGGCCACGGTGCCGGGGGTCACGTATTGCTGGGCCTCGACGCCCTGCCAGGCTGCCATCGCCTCGGCCCGGCCCTTGGGCTCGGCTACGCGCGCCACCAGGTCCCGCCAGGTTTCGTCGCCTGCGTAAAGGTCCGGGACTCCGGTCACCACCGACGCGACCTTGAGCCGCGCCGCGAGCATCGCCGTCTCCTGGTCGACGCCGTGTGCGGCGGCCGCGCGGGCGACCGCGCCGACGATGTCCGGGGCTCCCAATGCAGCCTCCACAGAATCAGGACCGAGTAGGATTCCGGACCGGCCCTCCCCCCTGGCACAACCAGATCGCCGTGCCGTCCTAACTCGTGGCGGCGGCGACGGTCCGGCGTTCAACTGCTGCGTTGCCGCAGTTGAACGCCCGTGTCCTGGCCGCCATCGGCGTCACCGGCGCCTCAGTCGGCAGGCAACAGCTCAGACTCGTCGACCAGTACGAGGTGCCCAGTACCCTTAAGCGTGGCCAAGTCGAAATCGGCTATGCAGCGCACGGGGTCGTCGTTTAGGATTATCGTCCCCTCAACATGAACTTTGCCGGCGCCCTTTTCAAAATCGGCCGCGCTGGTGTCTGAGGCATCACGATCCAGGCGGATGCCAAGGTCGGTGCCGCCGCGGGTCTCGGTAAATTTGACGAACACATGTCCGATCTCCTCTATCCGCTTCCGCAGTTCCTCCGGTGAGGGATCTGGTCCACCGACTACCACTGGCTGATCGATAGATAGGCGCTCGGTCAGTTCATTCATGGACCACCTCTCCAGGGGTACGTGAAAACCTTAGCTGCCTCTTTGTCCGTTACTATGCCATGCCGCCAGATCTCCGCTCAATACTCCGGGTGCCAGCGACCGTGCCAGCGACCGTGCCAGCGGACACCTTTTGACCGATTTCGCGTTCTGTCGGGCGGTCAAGGAGCGGACCGGCTGTGCGGCGCAGGGGCAGTGTAAAGGCGCCTTTCTGACCAGATGTAGCGAGTTCCGCCCCACCGCGCGGCTGAGGCGACGTCCGGGAAGAAGCCCCGGCCGCTAAAATTGGCGCTGGTATTACAGAGAACTGGAATGCCGCTGATCTGCTCATAGAATGCGAGAATCCGGCCGGCGGGACTATTAGCCGATGGGTCTATAGTCTGCAGCCGCGCGGTGCCGTCGAGATGGAGCACGGCCGGGATACGCTCGGCCCACCCGGGCCGTGGCCTGTGCTCGAACAGCATATAGCGGTCGCTGTCACCAGGGGTGAAGACTTCGGCAGCGCGCGACGCCAGGCAGATCGGGGCCACCGGGCGGTACTCAGCCCGGCTCTTGATGGCGTTGAGCCGTCCCTTCATGCCCGGGTCGGTGGCGGGCGCGAGAATGCTGCGGTTGCCGAGCGCGCGCGGTCCGATCTCGGCCCTGCCCGAGAGCACGACCACCGGCTCGCCCGTGGTGTGCAGCAATTCAGCCAGCTGGCGTTCGCTACAGCGGCGGACCTGCCAGCCGGGCGGAACATCGCCGGAGGTGATCATCGGGCCGCTGTAAACATCCCAATCCAGGGCGAGGTAATCCCCCGTGCGAAACATCTCGCAGCTTGCGGTGCCGATAGCCGCCCCTGAGTCGTTGGGGAACGGCGGAATCCAGATCTCACGGAAGAGCCCGCTGCTCCGCAGCAAACTATTCCACTTGATGTTCAGCGCGCAGCCGCCGGCTAGGACCAGGTTGGGCGGGTCCACGGAACTGCCGCTGGTCGATGACGGCACTCGCTGACTCGGGAGTCGGCCCCGCACTAGCGCGGACATCTTCTGCAGGAGAATATTGCCGAGGTACGCCTGCAAGGTAGCGATAAGGTCCGCATTCGCCAGGCCTGGCAGCAGATTTTCGCGGTGCGCGCATATTTTTTTCCCGAAGACCATTGCATTCTCTGGGGAAATGCCCGGAAAGCCGGCGACAATGTCGTCGAAGATCGGAAATACTGATTCCTCGATTCTGCCCAGCGCTGCGTACGCCATCGCCTTTCCGGCGATGGACAAGTGGTGTCGG
>JASHOV010000243.1 GCA_030038495.1 Streptosporangiaceae bacterium | reverse complement strand
CATCAGGGCCTGGAAGGGGAACGAGGCGAACGCCGGCCGGTCACGCACCAGCTGCCCGCCCGCGCCGGCAAGATGCCAGCCCGCGACCAGGAAGATCACAGCGATGGTGAAGGCCCGCTGATACCGGTCGGACATCATGGCCGTCGGCTGCACGGTGGTCATGCGGCCGGTGGTCATGCGGCCGGTGGTCATGCGGCCGGTGTTCATGCGGGCGGTGGTCATGCCGGCCAGCTCACGGTGACGGTCGTTCCCGCGCCGGGACGGCTGGCGATCGCGGCCCGCCCGCCTGCGGCCAGCATCCGCCCGGTGATCGACTCGCGGATGCCCCGGCGGGAGGGCGGGGTGGCTGCCGGATCGAACCCGCAGCCGCGGTCGGTGATCTCGACGACCGCCCAGCCAGCACCGCCGGTGACGGTTACTTCCGCCCGGTCCGTTCCGGCGTGCCGCTCGACGTTGCGCAGCGCCTCGCCGACGCAGGCGACGAGCTGATTCGCGACCGGGGACGGGAGCGTGACCGGGACGAGCTTCAACCGGACCGCCAGGTCACCGGTGTCGGCCGCGGCCCGCTCCAGCTTCGGGCTCAAGTCAGTCAGCTGCGCCAGCCCGTCTGGCCCGGTCGTTCCCAGCACGGGCGGGGCGGTCGCTAGCCCCTGCAGCACGCTCAGGTCCCGCGCCGCCTGCGCGGTCAGCGCCGGGGACAGCTCGGCAAAGGAGCCCGCCGCGACCATGGTCAGGGTCGACAGAACGGTGTCGTGCAGTTGGCGGTGCTGCTCTCGCTCGTCAGCGCGCCGCGCCTCCTCGGCCCGGATCTGCCGCTCGGTCTCCAGGCCGGCGGCGACGACCGCGTCCGCCTGCCTGGCGCCGCCGCGGATCACCGCCACTAGGCCGGCGACCACGATCGTCTCCACCCCCAGCAGCCAGCCAGCGGCCGGGTGACCGGCGCCGAGCCCGTAGGCGATGACCAGGACCGCGGCCCCGGGCAGCCCGAGCCACGGCCGCAGGGCGATCTGCATGATGTACACGGACGTGCAGGCCAGCGGAAGCATCCAGGACGTGTCGTCCTGGATCAGCACGACCGGGACCAGGTGCAACTGCGCCAGTGCCAGCGCCGAGATAACCGCGGTGTCGGCCAGTACCACGGTCGCCGTCAGCCCGTGCCGCCGGATCCGCCAGCCGAAGAAGGCGGACCACAAGCACAGCCCGGTCAGGGACAGGCCCAGCCACCAGCCCGTGGTCTGCCTCGTCGCGGCCAGCACGGCTATCGCAGTGAACAGGACGGCGCCGCCAAGTCGCAGGCCGATCGCATACCAGCCAGCCAGCCGGTCCAGGGCCTGGTCCGATGGCCCTGGTAACTGCGGGCGGCGTACGCGCCGGTGGCGGCCCGCAGGGAGCTTGATCTGCCCCCCGACGAAATCAGCTGCCGGCTCCACCGGACCAGTATGCTAACCACGGCGCCATGAACAGCGACGTTTCAACATTTGGGCCGGTCTGAACGACCTGCTGTTCTTCCTCTGAGCGAGGCGACGCGCTCTAGACCCGGCACTAACCCGCGGCTCCCCCGGCCGCGAGCCGCATCAGGTCGGTGTCGAGGTCGATATCCGTCTCGGTCCCGCCTGCGCTGCCGTACTCGTGCTGGTAGCTCGCCCAGGACGCATCCCTGATCTTGCGGGCGAAGCCGCTCTCCATCAGCAGCACGAGTTCCACCGCGGCCCGGTCGATGCGCTTGTTCAAAGCCGGGTCACCCCAGTCCTCCGGCGCGGCGAACAGCGACGTCGGGATGATCAGCGCCCGGAGGTAGGAGAACATGGACCGCATCTGATCGTCGACAACCAGGGCGTGCCGCGCCGTCCCGGCCGTCGCGGCCAGCACGACGGGACGGGCGATGATCAGGTCGTCGTCCAGGATGTGGAAGAACGAGGTGAAAAGGCCGCTGGGGCCGGCCTTGTACACCGGCGTGCTGGCGATGATCCCGTCACACTCGCCCAGCGCGTCGATGGCCGTCTGCAATCTCGGGGAGATGAGCTGCGAGACCAGCGCGCTGGCGATGTCGGCGGCAATCTCGCGCAGTTCGATGACGCTAGACGCCGTGCTCCCGCCGTGGCAGGCCGCCAGCTCGCACGTGCGGTCGGAGATGCGGTCGGCCAGCAGCCTTGTCGAGGAGGGATCGCTGGTGCCGGCGCTGATGATCACCAGCTTGAATGACTCCCGCGCGGGTCTGTTCAACTGCGGCACCTCCGTGGCTTGCTGCCGTTCCCTCAGATATCCGGATACTCAGTCTGGGACTCAGCAATGGTGTCCTGATAGGGCGATCCGCCGGTCACGTTGTCGCCCCGATTGGCATTCGGGCGCGGCTGGCGCGGCGCCTCGTCGCCGTATTTGGCCTTGACCAGGCTCGCGTGGGTCGGCGCCGCGCGCGTCTGGCGATCCTTCCTGGCCTCGGTCTCCTTGCGCAGGACCGGCACTACCTCGCCGCCGAGCAGTTCCAGCTGCTCCAGGACGGTCTTGAGCGGCAGGCCCGCGTGATCCATCAGGAACAGCTGCCGCTGGTAGTCGCCGAAGCTCTCGCGGAAGGTCATGGTCTTGTCGATCACCTCCTGCGGGCTGCCGACCGACAGCGGAGTCAGGTCCATGAAGTCCTCCATCGACGGACCGTGCCCGTACACCGGCGCATCGTCGAAGTAGGGCCGGAATTCCCGCTTGGCGTCCTGGGAGTTCCTGGCGATGTACGCCTGGCCGCCGAGGCCGACGATCGCCTGCTTTTCTGTGCCGTGCCCGTAGTACTTGAAGCGCTGCCGGTAGAACCGGATCAGCTGGATGTAGTGCTGCTTGGGCCAGAAGATGTTGTTGGCGAAGAACCCGTCGCCGTAGTAAGCGGCCTGCTCGGCGATTTCCGGCGTGCGGATCGACCCGTGCCACACGAACGGCGGCACGTCGTCCAGCGGCCGCGGTACCGAGGTGAAGCCCTGCAGCGGCGAGCGGTACTTCCCTTCCCAGTCCACCACGTCCTCGCGCCACAGCCGGTGCAGCAGGTTGTAGTTCTCCAGCGCCAGGGGCAGGCTCTGCCGGATGTCCTGGCCGAACCACGGATATACCGGCGCGGTGTTGCCGCGGCCCAGCATGAGGTCCATCCGCCCCCTGGACAGGTGCTGCAGCATCGCGTACTCCTCAGCGATGCGCACCGGATCGTTCGTCGTGATCAGCGTGGTCGCGGTGCTCACGATCAGCTTCTTGGTCGTCGCCGCGATGTGCGCCAGCAGCGTCGTCGGCGAGGACGAGAAGAACGGCGGATTGTGATGCTCGCCGATCGCGAATACATCCAGCCCTACCTCGTCGGCCTTCTGCGCAATCCGCACGATCGCGTCGATCCGCTCCGCTTCACTCGGCGTCTCCCCCGACACCGGGTCTCGAGTGATATCGCTGACGGAGAAGATCCCGAATTGCATGAAATGCCTCCTGAGTTCGCGCAGGCGACCGTCACCGCAAGCTCGGTGCCCGCACCGCCCTAGCGCGGGCCATAGCCCGCCTTGGTCAGCATCCGGCGCAGGTCCACGACCATCTGATCGTCAATATCCTTGCCGGCCGGCGGCTCGAGAAACTCCAGCTCAGACCCCATCTTGACGGCGAGCTTGCCGTCGTGATGCACGCTAACCGCGCCGACCGCTTCCAGCAGGGACGTCACCGCCCGCCATTCGATGTTGTGGCTGGTCGGATGCTCGAAGATCTGCCGGACGGTGTCCCGATGGCGGCTGTCCAGGTGCTCTGCTCCAGGTGAGGTCACATCCGTGACAATATCCCGAGCCCGGCGAGCCGGCCGCGCCCGCCTGCGGCGAGCCAGGTGACGCTGTGACCTGTGCCCGGGACTGGTCAGAGCCAGTCGTGCTGCGGAACTGCTGACACGCCAGCACAGGTGGTGCGCATG
>JASHOV010000242.1 GCA_030038495.1 Streptosporangiaceae bacterium | reverse complement strand
TCAGCCAGGTCATCCAGCGGCACACCGACAGCGCGGGCGGCGAGGTCGATGCCGCGCAGATGTGGCGGATCTTCTCGGCCGAGTATCTCGAGCCGGAGCCGTTCGAGCTGCTCACTTACTCTTCGGCCAGCCGGGACGGGACGGAGCAGGTGACCGCGACGGTGCGAGCGGGCACGGTGCTGGCCGGCGGGGGCGAGCACGTCATGACCGGGACGGGTAATGGCCCTATTGCCGCGTTCTGCGACGCGCTGTCGGCGATTGATCTCGGCTTGGGCGGCGTGCCGGTGCGGGTGCTCGATTACGCCGAGCATGCGCTGACCGCCGGCCGGGACGCCGAGGCCGCGGCATACCTAGAGATCCAGGTCGGCGACCGGGTGCTGTGGGGAGCCGGGATCAGCTCGTCTATCACCCGGGCCTCGCTGCGCGGCGTGATCAGCGCGCTGAACCGCGCCGCGAGGAGCATGGACCCGGCGATTTAGCGCACGCTGACCGCATCTGCGGCACGTTCCGGTCAGCGCCGGGTCGAAACTTGGTGAATGGCGTAGCCGGAGAGTACACGGGTGACTACTTTATGTAGCCATCCAAGTACGCCTAGCCAAGGACTTCCATGCATCAGCATCTGCGCCTGCTGGCCGGGGCGCTGGCTACGGTCTCCGTAGCTGGCGTGATCACCGGCTGTACCGCGACCCACGCCACCACCGCTCGGGAGGGAACGGAGACGTTCGTGCTGCGCACCGACTCAGCGGCCAGCAATCCCGACTACGCGGTGACCGCGTCCGGCGTCTTCTCCGCGACCGGTACGTTCCCCGGTATCGGGAACGGTCAGGACCAGTCACTCGCCAAGTTCCCTGACGGGATATTCGTGGTGACCCATCCGGTCAAGGACGAGAAAACGACTTACCAGTCAGTGAACAGCAAGACCTGCAGGGCCACGTTCGACCAGAAGGGCACGTTCACCGTCGCCAAGGGGACCAGGGCCTACAAGGGGATTACCGGCTACGGCACGTTTACGGCGGACTCCGCCGGCACGCTGCCGAGGGAGCACGACGGCAAGTGCGACGCGAGCCAGAACGCCCAGCCGGTCAAGGGCAGCACGCATACGGTGATCACGGCGAAGGGCTCGATTCTCCTCCCGCCGTCGTAGGGCCACCGGCGCTCAGTGACGAAGGTAGAACGGCTCGGCTGTGGTCGCGATCCAGCTGTCGATGTGATCCGGCGCGCCCTCGCCGGGGAAGGTCACGTCGATCGGATAGGTCGCCCGGTGGGGTGCTCGTTCCGCGGCCTGCTCCAGCGCGGCGACGACCGTATCCCGCGCGAGCGCGTCGGACGGGTCGTCGAGCGCGACCGAGATGAGCAGCCCCTCGCCCGCGAACGGCACGGACAGCCAGCCCGCCGATGCCGCGCTGGCCTGCGGAACTCGGGCTAGTTCCCGCCCGATAGCGGCGAGCAGCTCATCGGGTTGCACCGGAAGCGGCCCGACGCTGACGCGGCGTCCGTCGGCCGGCTCGTCGGCGGCGAGGAACGCCACCGCCTGCGGGTACACCGGCACGCTCTGGACGGCCCCGACGTTCAGAGCGATTCCGACGTCGGGTGGCAGCAGCCGGGCCAGGTCCGCCGCCCTTACCACCGCGTGCGGCATCACCTCGGCCTCGCTCGCAGGCGGCGGGCCGGGCACGCCGCGGTCCGCTAACTCGGCGAGCAGTTCCGAAGATGTGTACGCCGGGATGAACTCGCAGCCGAGGTAGGTCACTGTCGGCAGCGTCACGGCACCGTCGGCCCCGACCCGCGTGCCGTCGTCGGGCAACGGCAGCCAGAGCCGCGCACTGCGCAGCGTATCCAGCAGATCGCCGATCCTGGCCGCATCCTCGACGGCGGCCGCCAGCGCGCGCTCCACCTTGCCCGTCTGGATCGCGCCTCCCGGCGCTGGCACCTGCACGGCGGCATTGTTGCTGGCAGCGGCGTTATTGTCGGTCGCGAGGCTCATGTCACAATCCTTGCTGGGGTACGCGCCAGCGCGTACGCGCGGGCGGCGAGCCTGTCCTGGGCGTTCAGCTGATCGTCTGGCCCTGATGGGCACCTGACGGATAGTAGGCGCTAGGAGGCGCTGAGTGATGGAAAACGGCCAGAGCGGCACCCCCCGCTGGCTGGATATCGGGCCGGACCGCATCACGGGCTGGCTCGATGCGTTCGCGAGCCGCCATGGCGGTGCGACCACCGGGCCTGGTCCTGAGGTCGTGATCGTCCGCGCCGCCGACGGCGCCGTGGCGGAATGCCACCCGCCGTTCCCCCCGCTGCCGCCGGGAACGAGCGGGACCGGCGTGGAGATGGCTGCGCACGCCTGCGCCGACCGGACGGTCGGAGTGCTGCTCGTCCGGCTTGGCGGGTACGCCGCCGGGGTCTTCGCCGGCCGCGATGCCCGCCTGGTGGCATCGAAGGTGGGCAGCCGGCTAGTGCACGGCCGGAGCGCGGCGGGCGGCACCTCGCAGCACCGGTTCGCCCGGCGGCGGGAGAAGCAGGCCAGCGAGGCGCTGGCGGCCGCGGCCGATTGTGCTGTCGGAGTGTTCAGCGCCTTCGGGGGGTCCGGACGGGATTCCGGCGGCCTGGACGCGGTCGTCCTCGGCGGCGACAAGCGCGCGATGGCAGCGCTGCGCGAGGATGTCAGGCTCCGGCCGTACTTCGCCCTTGCCGTCGACCGCTTTCTGACGGTGCCCGATCCGCGGCTGGCCGTGCTGCAGGGCACGCCGCGGGCGTTCCGGGCGATCCGGATCCGGCTGACCGAATAGTCCGGCCGAAAAGGCCTTAACGCCCGGGGCGCGCGCTCGGGTAAGATCGGGCCATGCAACCGCTCCTGTCGTGACGCGCCGCCCCTGCTCAGGGGTGAAGTCTGCCTTCCGTCCGGCCCGGTACATGGAGCGAAGTCCCGATGATTTCCGCACGCGATGTTGAGCTGCGCGCTGGCGCGCGGCTGCTGCTCGAGGGCGCCTCGTTCCAGGTTGCCGCGGGCGACAAGATAGGCCTCGTCGGCAGGAACGGGGCCGGAAAGACAACTCTGGCCCGGGTCCTGGCCAGTGAGGGGCAACCCGCAGCCGGGTCCGTCCAGTCGGGCGGATCGGTGGGCTACCTGCCACAGGACACCATGGTCGGAGACCTGGAGGCCCTGGCCGTCGACAGGATCCTGTCCGCCCGCGGGCTGGATGCGCTCCTGGTCGGCCTGCGCGAGGCGGAGCTTGGCATGGCCGACGCGAATCCCGCCCGGCGGGACGCCGCGGTGCGCAGGTACGGGCACCTGGAGGAGCGGCTCACCGTGCTTGGCGGCTATGCGGCGGAATCGGAGGCGGCCTCGCTCGCCGCTAGCCTCGGCCTGCCGCAGAAGGTGCTCAGGCAGCCGCTGCGCACCCTGTCCGGCGGGCAGCGGCGGCGGATCGAGCTGGCCAGGATCCTGTTCAGCGGATCGGACACCCTGCTGCTGGACGAGCCGACCAACCACCTGGACGCGGACTCGGTGAGCTGGCTGCGCGATTACCTGCGGAATTTCCGCGGCGGCCTGGTGGTGATCAGCCACGACACCGAGCTGCTGGACGCCGTGGTGAACAAGGTCTTTCACCTGGACGCCGACCGCAGCGTGCTGGACATCTACAACCTGGGCTGGAAGGCGTACCTGGAGCAGCGCGAGACCGACGCGCGCCGCCGTCGGCGGGAACGGATGAACGCCGAGCGGCAAGCCACCGCCCTGCATTCTCAGGCCGACAAGATGCGGGCGAAGGCCACCAAGGCCAAGGCCGCGCAAAACATGCTGAAGCGGGCCGACAAGCTGCTGGCGGGAGTCAGCGCGGACCGTGCGCCCGACCGGGTCGCCAGGATCCGGTTCCCTGTACCCGCGCACTGCGGCAAGACGCCGCTCACGGCGCAGCGGCTGTCGAAATCGTACGGCTCGCTTGAGGTCTTCACGGACGTCGACGTCGCCGTGGACAGGGGTGCCAGGGTCGTCGTGCTCGGCCTGAACGGCGCGGGCAAGACCACGCTGCTGCGGCTGCTGGCTGGCGTGGAAGACCCCGACACCGGCGACGTGCTCCCCGGTCACGGTCTTCGCCTCGGGTATTACGCCCAGGAGCACGAGACGCTGGACATCGAGCGCACGGTCCTGGAGAACATGCGCTCGGCCGCGCCCGACCTGGCCGAGAGCGAGCACAGGAGCATCCTCGGCTCGTTCCTGTTCTCTGGCGACGACGTGTCCAAGCCAACGGGAGTGCTGTCGGGCGGCGAGAAGACGCGGCTCGCGCTGGCCCTGCTGGTCGTATCGGGCGCGAACGTGCTCCTGCTCGACGAGCCGACCAACAACCTCGACCCGGCGAGCCGGGCCGAGATCCTCTCTGCCCTGCGCCGCTACCAGGGCGCGATCGTGCTGGTCACGCACGATGAGGGCGCCGTTGACGCGCTGCAGCCGGAGCGAGTCGTGCTGCTGCCCGACGGCGTGGAGGACGCGTGGAGCGAGGAACTCGCCGACCTGGTCGCGCTTGCCTGACGGCAGATCCGGTAGATACGGGCCGGCTGTCCGCGGGCAAATTGAATGATCTTTTTGCCGCCGTCTAGGTAGCCGATCACAAACTAATGAGTGATCATTGCGAGATACGGTATCGCAGTGGCCAGTTAGCTCACCGGGAGGAACGCGTGACCGAGACTCTCAAGAAGGGCACCCGGGTCACCGGTGCCGACCGGACGAAACTCGCGGGCGACCTGAAGAAGCGGTACACCGCAGGCGAGAGCATCCGATCCCTGGCCGCTTCGACGGGCCGGTCCTACGGGTTCATTCACCGGATCCTCAGCGAGAGCGGGGTGGCCCTGCGTGGCCGCGGCGGAGCCACGAGGGGCAAGGCCAAGGCGAAGGCCTGACCGAAGACCTCCGGATCTGCGGGGATGTCTGCAGACACTGTGGACCCAGACACGGGCGAGCTGGCGGCGGCCGGCCTTGGCCTGGTCGTCGAGGATGCCGTCGCGACGGTGACGCTGCGCCGGCCCGAGCGCCGCAACGCGATGACGCCGGGCATGTGGCGCGGCCTGGCCAGGGTCGGCGAGCAGATACCCGATCACGTCCGGGTGGTCGTGATCCGCGGCGAAGGGCCGTCCTTCTGCGCCGGCATCGACCTGCGGATGTTCACGGCGGACGGGGTACCGGGCGAGCAGCGGAATCCGAGCCCCCTGGATCCCGGATTCGACGAGTCGATCGCCGGGTTCCAGGCGGGCTACACCTGGCTGCGCAATCCGGCGTTCGTCTCGGTCGCCGCCGTACAGGGCCACGCGATCGGCGCCGGATTCCAGCTCGCACTGGCCTGCGACCTGCGGGTGCTGGCCGATGACGCGAAGCTGTGCATGAAGGAGCCCGCGCTCGGGCTGGTACCCGACCTGACCGGGACCAAGCCGCTGGTGGAGATCGTCGGGCTGCCACGGGCGATCGAGCTGTGCCTCACGGCCCGGACCGTCGGGGCGCAGGAAGCCGGGCAACTCCGGCTGGCCGAGCTGGTCGTGCCCGCGGGCGAGCTGGACGCCGCTGTCGCGGACCTGACCGCGGCCCTCCTGTCGACCGATGCCGCCGCCGCGCGGGAGACCAAGGCGCTGCTCCAGCAGGCCGCGGGTAACACGCTTGACCAGCAGGCGGCCGCCGAGCGGCAGGCACAGGGCAGGCTGCTGAGCGCCAGCGCCCGGCGCTAGCCGAGGCCGCCTGGTTCGCCCACAGCGGACCAGGGATGATACCGGCGCCCTGCTAGGTTCACCGAGCATGACGATGATGAACCAGTGGCACGCCATGCGCGGGTTCTCGCGGGACCCCTCGGTCACCAAGCAGAAACTGAAGCCAGGCACCGTGCGCCGGATTGCCGGGTATGCCCGGCCGTACCGGCTTGACCTGGTCATCTTCCTGCTGGCCGCGGCGCTCGACGCGGTCGTCACCGTCACCTACCCACTGCTGCTCGCGGTGGTACTCGACCAGGGTGTTCTCCGCAAGGACAGCGGGGTCGTGATCGGGGTGGCGGCCGCGGTAGCCGGGCTGGCGATCTTCGACGCGCTGCTGTCGGTGGTGCAGCGGTACTTCACCTCCCGTGTGGGCGAGGGGCTGATCTACGACCTGCGCACCCAGGTGTTCGGGCATGTGCAGCGGCAGCCGATCGCGTTCTTCACCAGGGCGCAGACCGGATCGCTGGTGAGCCGGCTGAACAGCGACGTCATCGGTGCGCAGCAGGCGCTCACCTCAACGCTGTCGTCGGTGGTGTCCAGCGCGCTGCAGCTCATCCTGGTGCTGGCGGCCATGCTCGTGCTGTCCTGGCAGGTCACCGTCGTCGCCCTGGTGCTGATCCCGGTCTTCCTGTATCCCGCGCGCCGCGTCGGCCGCCGGCTGCAGCGGCTGACCAGGGAATCCATGCAGCTGGATGCGGCGCTCGGGTCGACCATGACCGAGCGGTTCAACGTCGCGGGCGCCATGCTGTCGAAGCTGTACGGCCGGCCCGCCGACGAGCAGGAGCTGTTCGGCGGCCGGGCCAGCCGGGTGCGCGACATCGGCGTCCTGACGGCCCTGTGGGGCAGCGCGCTGGTGACGGGGCTGGCACTGCTCGCGACGATGTCGACGTCGGTCGTATACGGGCTCGGCGGCTGGCTGGCAATCCGCGGGGAGCTCAAGGTGGGCGAGCTGGTGGCGCTCGCGCTGCTGCTGAGCCGCCTGTACGGGCCGATCACGTCGCTGTCGAATGTGCAGGTCAACGTGATGACCGCGCTGGTCAGCTTCGACCGGGTCTTCGAGGTGCTCGACCTGCAGCCGCTGATCTCCGAGCGGCCGGACGCCGTTCCGCTGCTCGCGGCGGCGGGCAACGGGGACCGCCCGCGGGCGGGAGCCGCGCCGGACATCGAGTTCGATCATGTGAGCTTCAGGTACCCGGCGGCGTCGGAGGTCTCGCTCGCCTCGCTTGAGTCCATCGCGCTGCCCGCGCCGGAGAAGACCGGCACGAACCACGAGGCGCTGGCCGACGTCAGCTTCGTCGCGCCCGCCGGCAAGCTGACCGCGCTGGTCGGACCGTCCGGGGCGGGCAAGACGACCCTCACGCACCTGGTGTCGCGGCTGTATGACCCGACGGCAGGCACCGTCAGGATCGGCGGCAAGGACATCAGGGACGTAACCCTGACCTCGCTGCACGACACCGTCGGAGTCGTCACCCAGGACGCGCACCTGTTCCACGACACGATCAGGGAAAACCTGCTCTACGCCCGGCCGCAGGCCTCCGAGCACGAGCTGGTCCTGGCCCTCCAGGCCGCGCAGATCTGGGACCTGGTGTCCGGCCTGGCCGATGGCCTGGACACCGTGGTCGGCGACCGCGGCTACCGGCTGTCGGGTGGCGAGAAGCAGCGCATCGCGATCGCCAGGCTGCTGCTGAAGGCGCCGTCGGTGGTGGTACTGGACGAGGCCACGGCGCATCTGGACTCCGAGTCAGAGGCGGCGGTGCAGCGGGCGCTGAAGACCGCGCTGGCCGGCCGGACCTCGCTGGTCATCGCGCACCGGCTGTCGACGATCCGGGAGGCCGGCCAGATCCTGGTCATGGATTCCGGCTCGATCATTGAGCGGGGCTCGCACGCGGACCTGCTTGCGGCCGGCGGCCTGTACGCCGACCTGTACCAGACCCAGTTCGCCCGGCAGGAGCCCGCCGTCGCCTAGCGAGCTATGGGAGACCTGAGGGAAGCTCCGCTCCGATGGGCGCACGAAACGTCATCGATTCCATGGGGCAATCCACCACTTCCCGCGAAGCCTGGGCAGGCCCCCGCAAGTCGCGACTCCTGCCCTGCGGTCGGATTCCGCAGGCTGATGTGGGTGGTGGTCGGTGCTGGCCGACTGCACGCCAGGGATGCCTACCCAACCGGGCAGCCAGGGCGATCCTCGGCGGCCGGCAGTGAAAGGCGACCTGACGTAACGAGCCTCGCCTCATGCTGTGCTGGCCGCGAGCTGCAGCAAGAGTCGTGTGGTGTCGTCCGGCGGACGGCGGCGTAGTTGCAGGACGGCGATCACCGCGGCGGTGGCCTGGCACCAGCGCCAGAGCCTGTCGCGGTCCAGGGCCGGGACTAGGGCGCAGAGTTGCCCGGCCCGGTCGTGGATCTCAGCTGTGCTGGTGGCGCGGCCCAGGGTCCACTCGATGGCGTCCCACGCCAGGTCGCCCAGGCGGGGCCCGGGGTCGATGGCGACGAGTCCCCGCCGAGGGCCGCCCTGGAGGATGTTGGAGAGGTGGAGGTCTCCGTGGAGCAGTCCGGGGGCGCCGCCGGCGGCGGCGAGCTCACGGGCCAGCCGGTGTCCGTGTGTTAGCAGGCTCGGTGCGACCAGTGGACTTACCCGTGGGTTGCTGAGCCGTCCGCCGGTCCGGGAAAACAGGGCGTCCATGCCTTGTGCCAGTGTGGGCAGTTGCCCGACATAGTCGCCCGGGGTGCACCGCAGGTCGGTGAGCAGTTCGGCCATCTCACTGGCTCCAGGGAGTTCCGGCTGGTCACTGACCTTGGTCCCCGGCTCGATCTTCTCCAGCAGCAGGGCTCCTGCATCCAGCTTCGCGTCAATAAGATCCACCACATGCGCGGCGCCCGCCCAAGCGCGCAGTGCCAGTGCTTCATCCGCCGCGATGGCCAGATCTGGCGTCAGTTTGAGCACAACGCCGCGGTCGCCGTGCTGCTTGCCGGTGAAGACACAGGACCCGTTGCCCTGCACCACCTCATCCAGCTCCAGGTGCCAACGCTGGCAGCACAGCTCGACCAGCCCGGGCAACGCAGCCAGCCACGAGCGAACTTCCTCGCCGAACCGGGCGACGAGCCGGTCTCGGCCGTCCGCATCCAGCAACAGGTCGAGGTCCAGCATGCGCTCATCGTGGCGGTGGGCCGCCGCATCCGCAACCGAGATCAGCGCATCACCCTTGGCCGACCTGTGCTGGTCGACGGCACACCTGGGATGCCGACCCGACCGGACAGCCAGGACGCGCTGACGGGTTCGAGTATGGCTAGCAGGCGGTGCAGGCGCTCGCTCAGCTCGGTGCCGGCCCTGCCTCAAGGGTGCGGCGGCGCCAGGCGGACCAGCGTAGCCCCGGCGGCCGAAGGGTGCGGTTCGTCCTTGGCCGTGGCGGCGATGGTCAGGAACGCCAGCGCGAGCATGGTCAGGGTGACCAGCAGCGGTACCAGGCCAGCTCGCCGGTGCGTCCGCTGCGGCGGATCGGCAGCCAGTGCCGGCCCTTGCGCCCGGCTCGATCGCTACCGGGCCCAGTCATAGAGGCGGTGGCCCGTCAGCCCGGGGCCCGCCGCCACGGCTCCACCCGCCGGAACCGCCCGGCGATCCGGCCCTGCGGGCTGATTCACGCTGCGGCTCTGTGCGCCAAAAATCACTGGCCGTAGCCGGTCCTGAGCAGCTCGGGTCCGGCCACGTCCGCCACCTCCGCGACCTGTGCCGCGGTCAGGACCTTGCGCCACCCGCCCGGCTCGGGACCGGGCCTGGTGTCCCTTCGCGGCTGTGTCGGCCCAGGTTGGCGGACGGGAATCGGCGCCAGCTTGCTGCCGATGAAATCGGACACTGCCGCCGCAGTCGGCCCGGGGTGGCGGATCATGTTCTCATAGCGCAGGGTGGTCAGCTGCTCGGCGGACATGCTGGCCCGCAGCCGGGCCATCGCGCGTACGGAGCCGCGCCAGCGCAGGGCGCACTTCCCCGCCGGGGTGAGGTCAGGCCAGGCGGCCTGGTCCTCATCGGTCTCGACGCCGTAGAACGGGTTCGGGAACTCGGACTCGACGTTGGCGATGCCCGGCCTGAACCACGACAGCGACTGCGGGTCGCCGAGCATGCCCGCGACGACATCCTTGCCGTCCCTGATTATCTGGATCAGCTTGGCGTCGGGGAACGCGTCGACCAGGCCCTCGGCGCAGTACATGAGGTCCGGGCTGGCATCGCCGTAGCGGGCGATATCGCGCTCGGCCACGCAGCACGCCGCGCCGTTCACCTGTCCGGCCTGCCGGCATAGCGGCGAACAGGTCAGGCAGGCGGTCGCGGAGATCTGCCACGCCTGGGCAAAGGCATCCCGCAGCACGGTCGCCGCGGCGTCGGTGCGGCCGCGCTGGATCGACGGACTCCGGGCGAACGCGTAAACGACGCTCTGGACCGCGTCCTGGCCGATCGTCAGGTGGAATTCCGGTGACCGCTTCAGTGCGCGTCCCAGCAGGTCCGCGCCCGAATGCGGGGCGCCGATCACGAAGACCGGCTGGCGGACCTTACGGCCGTTTACGACCAGAATGTACGGGCGGGGTGGCATGGCTACCCATCAGTGTGACATTGCCCGCGCGGTGCCCGGCCCGGACCCGGCCGCATGCCCGTCGCCTGGACCGGTACGTATGCCAGCCCGCGGTCAGTCAGCTGCCTGCCTGGTCACCGCCCGCAGCGGGCCGCTTGCGGCGCTGCGGCCGCCGGGTGTGGTGCCGGGCGTGACCCTCGATGTTGAGCGCGGCCTGGATCAGCGGCACGTGGCTGAACGCCTGCGGCGTGTTTCCGACCTGGCGGCCGTACCGGGGGTCGTACTCCTCGCTGAGCAGGCCCACGTCACTGCGCAGCGCGAGCAGGCGCTCGAAGATGGCCACTGCCTCGTCCCGCTCCCCGATCTCGTAGAGGGCGTTGACTAGCCAGAAGCTGCAGGCCAGGAAGGCGCCCTCGGCACCGGGCAGGCCATCCACGTCGGCCAGGCCGCCGCCGGTGACCGCCTTGGCGGGCTGGGTATAGCGCAGCACCAGGCCGTCGCGCATGAGCTCCCGCTTGATCGTGCGGACCGTCGAGATGGCCCGCTCGTCGTCGGGCGGCAGGAAGCCGACCTCGAGGATCAAGAGCACGGACGCGTCGAGCTCGGTGCTCCCGTAGTACTGGGTGAAGGTGCCGCGGGCCTTGTCGTAGCCCTGGTCGCAGACCTGGGCGTGGATCTCGTCCCGGATCGACTGCCAGCGCTGCAGCGGCCCGGCGTGGCCCTGCTCCATCAGGTGGATCGCGCGGTCGAAGGCGACCCAGGCCATCACCTTGGAGTGCACGAAATGGCGGCGGGGCCCGCGCACCTCCCAGATGCCCTCGTCGGGCTCGTGCCAGTGCTTCTCGAGGAAATCAAGCAGCTGACGCTGCAGGCTCCAGCTGTGCTCGTCGAAATGACAGCCGGCCTGCCTGGCGAGCGTCAGCGCGTCGATGACCTCCCCGTATACGTCGAGTTGCCGCTGGTCAACGGCGGCATTGCCGATCCGGACGGGCGCCGAGCGCTCGTAGCCAGGCAGCCAGCCGACTTCCCATTCGGCCAGTCGGCGCTCGCCCCCTACTCCGTACATGATCTGGACGTCCCTCGCGTCGCCGGCGACCGCGCGGCCGAGCCACTGCCGCCACCGGTCGGCCTCCTCGGTGTACCCGGTGCGCAGCAGCGCCTCCAGCGTGATCGTGGCGTCGCGCAGCCAGCAGTAGCGGTAGTCCCAGTTCCTGACGCCGCCGATGTCCTCGGGCAGTGACGTGGTCGGCGCCGCCACGATGCCGCCGGTTGGCTCGTAGGTCAGCGCCTTGAGGGTGATCAGGGAGCGCATCACGGCCTCCCGGTACGTGCCGGTGTAGGTGCAGCCCGAGGACCAGTCCGACCAGAACCGCGTGGTCGCTTCCAGCGCGTCCTCGGCGTCGACTGGCTCGCTCAGGGGCAGGTGGGAGGGATGCCAGGTCAGCACGAACGGGACCCGGTCACCCGCCTTCACGGTGAACGCGGCTTCGTGGGCCATGTTCCTGCCCGCCATGCGGACCGGGCTGCGCAGGCAGACAGAATCCGGTCCGGCAATCGCCCGGATCATGCCGTTGTGCCGCTGTACCCACGGTGTGACCTTCCCGTAGCCGAACCTGACCCGGAACACCGATTCCATCTCGACGGCGCCCTCGATGCCCACGACGATCCGCACGAGCACAGGCGCGATGTCCTGGCGCGGCGGCATGAAGTCCAGCACCCGGACCGTGCCGCTCATCGTCTGCCAGTCGGTCTGCAGGATGAGCGAGTCGCCCACATACTGCCTGCTGACCTCGCCCCGCCGGGGCACCGGGCCTTCGCTGGCGGTGGGGCAGATCCGCCACTGCCCGTTGTGGTCGTCCCCGAGCAGCGCGGCGAAGCATGCGTCGGAGTCGAATCTCGGCAGGCAGAGCCAGTCCACCGAGCCCGTCCGGCCCACAAGAGCGGCGGTCTGCATGTCGCCGATCAGCGCGTAATCCTCTATCAGGTCAGCCATCAGACCTCCACATCTAGCTGCTGCCGCGAACCCCGGCCAGCTCGCGGCGCGGCACTGCAAGCCTGACACGTCCTGCCTGCCCTCGCGCTTGCAACCGGCGGCAGGACGGCCCGCGGCGTCGGCCCCGCGCCAGGGACTGCTCAGCCCGCCGTAGAGTGGCGGTCGTGCGAGTACGACAGCAGGCGCCGCTGCGCCTTCGCCTGGCCGCGATCGCAGCCGGAGCCGGCCTTCTTGTGGCGGGCCTGACCGGCTGCGCCAAGATGGACCAGGCGCTCGACAAGCAGTGGATGACCGTCGATTTCAGCCCGAACACCACCGCCGCGACCGCCCTGCACGTCCGGGCGGCGTGCTCGCACATCGCCGACACCCCGCCGCTGCCGCTGCCGGCCAAGTGGAACACGCTCAATGTGATGTACGGCATCGAGTACGACACGACGAACTCGAGCCCGGCGCAGCTGGCCGAGCTGCAGACCTGCCTGGGCAAGTTCAAGTCCGTGCTCGGCGTGGACCCCGAGGACGCCGGGGACGAGGGCGACTGATGCGCCGGCTGGCCAGACTGCGGGTCGCGCC
>JASHOV010000241.1 GCA_030038495.1 Streptosporangiaceae bacterium | reverse complement strand
TGCCCCAGCCTGGTGACGCGGGCCCGGCCGCGAACCTGGCCGCCGGGCGCGAGTTGCTGGCAAGGGCCGGGTCGCTGTACGCGGGGATCCTGCCGCGCCTGCGCGGTCGCCTGGGCCTGCCGCCCGGCCCGGCCGGCGGCAGCGACCTTGCGGACGGCGCCGCCTGGCCGGTCTGCCATGGTTTCAGCCCGCTGGTGGTGCCCCGTCCGGCTGACTGGCCATCAGCAGCAGAGGTATCCGGTTACTGGTGGCCCGCCCGGCCTGAGGGCTGGCAGCCTCCCCCCGGCCTGGTTGACTTCCTGGCCGCGGGCCCGCCGCCGGTGTTCATCGGGTTCGGCAGCATGGCCCCAGGCCAGGGCGAGCACCTCAGCCAGGTGATCGCGGACGCGGTGACCCGGGCCGGCGTGCGGGCCGTCGTCCAGGCGGGCTGGGCTGGGCTGACCGGGACCGGCGGGCAGATCCTAGCCGTCGGGGACCTCCCGCATGACTGGCTGTTTCGCCGGGTCGCAGCGGTGGTCCACCACGCCGGTGCCGGGACCGCGGGAGCGGGCCTGCGGGCCGGCGTGCCGGCCATCCCGGTGCCGGTGCTCGCCGACCAGCCGTTCTGGGCGCATCGGCTCCATGACCTGGGCGTGGCCCCGGAGCCTGTCTATTTCGCAAAGCTGACCGCCGAAGCACTCAGCGGCGCCCTGCGAGAGTGCCTCGGGGAACCCGGTTACCGGGAGCGTGCGGCCAGCCTGGCGCGCCGGATCGCAAACGAGGACGGTTCCGCCGCGGTCCTGGCGCGCATCGAGCGACTGGCCGCCTCCAGCTGAAGACGGAGCCAGGCCACCGGATCGGCGTGCACCGACTGACGGACGGCAAGATCCCAAAGCCCCGCGCCGACCGCCGGCCGAACGGCGGGCCTGACGCTCGCGTGAACGTGCTCACATCAGCTGGCCGGTCGCTGGCGGGTGTTGATGGTGGCGCTGATATCAGCTGGCGGACGAGGGCCGTTCCATCCACCGCTCTGCGCGGATCAGCGTGCCGAAGCCCAGCCGCCGGTACAAGCTGCGTTCCGGCGCGGCCATCAGCACCGTCCGCAGCCCCGCCACGTCGGGATGGCCAAGGGCAGTCTGGACCAGGAATGTGCCCGCGCCCGCGCCGCGGTGCGCCGCGTCAACGAACACGTCGCACAGCCAGCAGAAGGTGGCGTAGTCGGTGACGACACGAGCGAAGCCAACCTGGCCGGCGCCGTCGGGCGCATACAGCCCGACACACAGCGAGTGCTCGATCGAGCGCTCTGTCACCTCACGGGTCCGGCCGGCCGCCCAGTAACTCTCGCGGCTCATCCAGCCGTGCACCCGCTCGGTGTCCAGCAGTGCCTTGTCGTCGCTCACCCAGTAACCGTCGGGCCCCGCGCCTGTCCACGCCATGGTCAACATGTAGCACGCGCACTCGCTCCTCCTGCACGCTCACTGCCACCGGTGACGATGCCCGGGCGGGATGGCTTGGGGAAAGTTGAAGACCCGGGTCGGATCGACAACGGACTTTATCCGCTCCAGCCGGGGCAGGTTGCTTGCGTAGTAGTGAAGCAGATAGTCCTTCAGCGACGGATCCATGAAGTTCTGGTATGCCTGCGGGAGAGCATACGGCGCTATCGCGTCATAGAAGGCACTCAGCCATGCGAGATTCTCGGCGACGAGGGCCTTAGAGTCTTCTTCGCCCCACTTCAGGTACCACACCATGTACCACTGATTGTCGCGATGGACGAACGCTGTCGCATCCGGCCGGACGGCGTTGGCCCGGCCGCCGGTCCGCAAGAGCGACACCCGCGCGTAGATCGAAGTCCCGGGCCATCGTCTGAGCCAGTAGAGCATGACGCCGATCGCCTCGTCGCTGATATGTCGGTGAAAGTAAAAGCCACGATTCTGGAATTCTGCCGGCTTCTGAAGATCCGAGAAGAAGTTCCGCTGCGCGTCCCAGTAGCCCATCTTCCTGATCGTTGACTCGGACGGATTCTCCACCGCGTAGACCGGCGCCAGTATGTGCCTTAGCTCAGCTGGCGTGCCGAGTAGCTGGCCTTCGAAGAAGACCGATACGTCCTTCCCCTTCGCCAGCTCCTGCGGAGTCACCGCATCCAGGGTGGTCCAGGTGCCGAGCCTGACCGGCGATTCGTACAACGCCCGGAGCAGGGCCGGAAGCACCCGGTCGATCTTCTTCGTCCACGTCACACGCGAGGCAGTGACCCAGCGGGGCGCGTGGACCGTGCGGATGCTGAAGCAGGTGCTGATCCCGAAGTTGCCGCCGCCCCCGCCGCGGCACGCCCAGAACAGGTCGCGATTCTGATGGTCATCGAGCGTCAGTATCTCGCCGCAAGCGGTCACGAGCTGGCTGGCGACCACGGCATCGCTCGCGATGCCGAGCGTCCGTATGTTGAACCCGATCCCTCCGCCCAGCAGGAATCCCGCCGCGCCGACGGTGGGGCAGCGCCCGTGCGTGATGGTGGCATCGTGCTGCTGCAAGGCCTGATAGACGCCGGCGTTCAAGACACCGCCAGCGATGGTGGCCACCCTCGTCCTGGTGTCGAACGTGGCCTGTCTCATCAGGTGGGTGTCGATCATCAGGCCGGTGGTGACCGAGTAGCCACCAGCAGAGTGGCCGCCCGAACGGCCGATCAGCGGGAAGTGGTACCTGCGCGCCCATCTGATGGACGTCGCCACGTCCCTGGCACTGCGGCACAGCGCAATCCCAGCCGGCCGGATCGAGGCCGCGCGCAGGTTGTAGGGCAGGGCCAGCGCGGCATAGCCAGCCTCGCCTGGCCGCACGACCCGTCCGGAGATGCTGCGAGCCAGGACTTCCCACGGGTCCCTGCCGCCGCGCATCCCGCCGACGACAGGCTTCTCGGGGCGTCGCACACTCACGAGCCCGCCCAGGCCAGCGGTTGCAATACCACCGGCAACAAAGGACCTGCGGGTCGGCTGCGTAACCCGCTCCTCCCAAGCAGAAGGACCGATCGAATCTGAGGACATTAGCCTGAACCCCGAAAGCTAATCAAAGGCATGAGACGACACCGTGATCGTCTTCAGAGCAGGCTACCCTCCGGCCCGCTGAATTTGCCGCACCAGCTAATGGCGTGTTCATGACCAGGTAATGCGCAACATATCGCCAACCTGGACCGGGCCCTTGAAACCAATCATCTGACCCATTAGCCATATGACCGAGACCGATAGGCCGGCGCCGCACCCGGCTTCCATCAGACCGGGCAGCGCATCGGTGTCCCGATCGCTGTCGCCGCCGTCGGCTCGGCGTTCTTCGCCACCCTCAGTCCGCGTCCGAACACGTCAGCGGTGGTTTCGCACCGTGCCCAGGCCACGTCAAGGTCGCGGAATGCCGTCCGTGCAGCGAACTGTACGACCTGCTGCTGCGGCGCCAGCGTTGCGGCCGAGTTCCTCTGGCGACCTCGCTGCGATGCCGACGTGGGTACCGACATCTCGGGTTGGCTCTCCAGGCGGCCCTGAGCGTCCGCCTGCCGCGAAATACGTCGCCCGCCCGCTGCAGCTACGTCATTTGCCCTATCCGGGCGCCCCCCTCTTAGCACCACCATCGAGGGGGTTCCGCCACGATCAGCAGGCAGCCACCGAAGCTCAACCGAACGTGAACCACGAGAGGACCGCGAGCATGACTCTTAACCAGCTAGCCGAGCGCTACGTGGCGGTCTGGAATGACCCTGACCCCGAGTCAAGGCGCCGCCAGATCGCCGAGCTATGGACCCAGAACGGAGCGAATCTCACCGACAGCATCGAGGCGCGGGGCCACGACGCCCTCGCGGCGCGCATCGAGCAGTCGCACAACAAATGGATCCGGGACGCCGGAATGATCTTCCGCTCCTGCGGCAACGCCACCGGGCACCATAATGCAGTCAAGTTCAACTGGGACATGGCCCCGGCAGGTGGCGGCGAACCAGTAGCCATAGGCTTCGATTTCCTTATCCTCAGCGAGGATGGCCGCATAATCGACGACTACCAGTTCACCGGGCCGGCTCGTCCCGCATCCACTGATTAGGGAGAATACGCAATGAGCGATACACAGCCATTTACCATTGTCGTCGCGAACCAGGACGGCGGATCGTCTTTCTCCGACGGTGAGGTGAGCCTCTCAACGCAGCACATCGCCGAAGGCACCCCGCCGATGCTGACCGGCCCGATACCCAGCACGGCCGGAGTGACATATCTGCGCACCGGGCCGTTCGAGGGCAGGCCACATCCGGCCCCGCGAAGGCAGTGGGTCGTCATGCTGCGAGGAGCGCTCCGGGTTGCGGTGACGGACGGGACAAGCCGCGAGTTCCGGGCCGGCGACCTTCTCCTGCTGGAGGACACGTCAGGGACGGGGCACGTCCAGACGACCGTTGGCGACCCACCCTTCGAGGCACTATTCATTCCTGCTCCGTGAGGGTAGCTCAGCCGGTGGCGGCGGCGGTGTCGTCGCTGCCGCCTCACCCGGCCGCTTCGACCCGGTCCTGCCGCCTGATCATCGTCCCTCGGCCCACGTCAACCTGGGCCGAGTGCGCCGTACAGGGTCAAAACGGCGTCGCAACCGGCGCCGCTGGCTCGCCGTCGGCGTCGGGCTCAGCGTTGGCAGGGCCGCCAGGCACACGCCGGCTTATCCCGGTGACCACCCATGCGCGACCAAGGGCGCTGCAGTACAAAGCCACGATGACGAGGACCAGGGCACGTTGCAGCGCGGCACTGCGGGTGTTCGCCAGGAGCGCCACGGCCAGGCCGAGTTGCGCTGAGTAGGCTCCGGCTGAAATCGCCGCGAAGGCGATATTCAGCGTTCTGGTTCGAGAGTCGCGGGAGAAGTTTCCGGCCCGCTTTGCCCTCGGTATCAGCCGTATGGTGGCCAGCAGGCCGACGGTTGCCATCGCAAGGCTTGATAGCCCGAAGACGTTTGAGCCCCCGGTCAGCGCCACGATCGAGACGATGAAGATATCGACCAGGGCAACAAACGCGCTCCCCGCCAGCACAGTTCGCAGCTCCCGGGTTGCGGGGTTCGCGTCGTCCGCGTTGACGACCGATACCGCGACGACCAGCAACCCCAAGATGGCAGCGGACGCGCCCGCGCTTGCGCTGAAGAAGCTCCCATAGTGGCCCACCACGACGCCACCATAGCGCCCGCGTCCGTCGCCAGCCGCCGATCGGTTGCGCCGGGGATGGCCTGCGGGCCGGGGAAGGCCAGCGCGGCACCGAGGGCATCGGGCCAGGCGTCAGGTCGGTACTGCGCTCGCCGTCGCTGAGGATCGCGCAGAAGGTTGATAGACTCCGCGTTTATCTGTCACCGGGAGGGGGTCCCGTGGCCATCTGGAGTACGTGCCATCGTCTCGGCCGCGCGGAAGCAGGCTTCCGCCGTCGCGCGCTTGGGCCCGCCGATGCCAGGTAGCGAGCCTCGTCAGCCCGTTCGTTTCCTGGTCTTTTCCGCGTCCTTGCGCCGGGACTCACTCAACACGCGGCTTGCCGAGCTGGCAGCGGCGGCCATCGAGGCCGGCGGCGGAGACGTCGATGTTGCGGCGATGCGCGACTTCGACGCCCCGTCTTACGACCAGGATGTCCAGCGCGACGAGGGTTTCCCGCCGGGCGCCGAGGAGTTCCGGCGGCGGCTTGAGTCCTGCCATGGCTTCGTCGTGGCCTCACCGGAGTACAACGCGTCGATGCCGGGGGCGCTGAAGAACGCCATCGACTGGGTGTCCCGCTACCAGCCCCAGCCGTTCAACGAGCGGCACGGGCTGCTCATGTCCGCATCGCCCTCGATGGGCGGGGGAAACCGGGGCCTGTGGGCGCTGCGCGTCCCGTTTGAGCACCTCGGCTCGCGGCTGTATCCGGACATGTTCTCGCTCGCCCAGGCTCACCTGGCGTTCACCGCTGAAGGGCGCATCGCCGACGAGCAGCTGCAACAGCGGTTCGACGCGAACATCAGCAACTTCATGGATCTGGTCGAGGCCTCCACGCATTACCAATGCGTGAAGCGTGCATGGGTGGAGTACCTCGGCGAACATCCCGAGCCGTCGCTGGATCGCGTGCAGTGACAGCGAGTGACAACGGCCGCGGCCGGTGTCGGGTCCTCCGTAACTGGGCGTGGTCACCGTTCCCGACCAGCCACGCATTCTCGCCGTCATAGGGACCACAGGGCCTGGGTCGGGGAGAGGCGGGCGGCCTTGACCGCGGGCAGCAGCCCGGCGAGAGCGCCGATGAGCAGCGCGGCGGCCAGGCCTCCGGCCCAGGCTCCGGTCGGGATGACCGTGGCCCAGCCCTTGCCGTGGGCGTAGATCGCGGTAGCCGCGGCACCGGTGGTGACCCCGCCGACACCGCCGATCAACGACAAGGTAATCGCCTCGGCCAGGAATTGGGTGCGGATGTGCCCGCGGGTGGCGCCAAGAGCGCGGCGCAGCCCGATCTCCGAGCGGCGCTCCAGGACGGAGATCACCATGATGTTGGCCACGCCGATCGCGCCGACCAGCAGGGCGACCGCCCCGAGGCCAAGGAACAGGGTGCTGAACGCGCTCTTGGCGTCGGCCTGGGCGACCAGGGCGCTGGAGGGCTGGGAGACGTCGACGGCGCCGGGGTCCTGCGGGTTGGCCTGGTCGGCCAGCAGGCCGTACACGGAGTTGACCCAGGCGCCGGTCGCCTTGACGTAGATCGTGGCGGGAGAGCCGTTGAAGGACAGGTAGTTCTCGGCGAACGGGTACCCGACCAGGACCGAGGAGTCGACATCCGGAGCTAGCACGTCCGGCCGCAGGATGCCCGCCACGTACAGCCACAGGCTGCCGTTGCCGTTCGCGCCGGTCCCGGTGATCCAGATCCGCTCGCCGGGGAACACCTGGTCGATGCCCAGCAGCTGGGCGGCGGCGGCGCCGAGCACGCAGACCGGCTGGTGCTCGGTGGCGGCGTTGAGGAACTCGCCTTGCGCGAGGCCGGTGCCGGCGGTGGCGGGCAGGCCAAGGGTAGCGGCGTCGACGGTGAGCGCGTTGGTGTCGACCGAGGGGATCAGCGGGGAACGATAGGCGTTGGCGCTGGTCGCGCCGGTGGACTGGACCTGGTAGACGCCGTTCAGCCGGGAGATCATCGCCGGGGCGGCGGCCGGCAGCTCGACGGGAGTGCCATTCACGTCCTGGCCGGCCTGGACGGTGAGCAGGTTGGTGCCGAGCGCGGCGATCTCCGCGTTCAGCCCGGCGGCTGAGGACGACGACAGGCCGAGCACGGCCACGATCGCGGCTACCCCGATCGCGATGCCCAGCGCGGACAGGGCGGCGCGCAGTCTGCGGGTGCGCAGGCCCACGGTGGCCAGCCGGGCCAGGTCGGTCGGGCGCAGCCGGACCGGGCGCGGGCCGCGACCAGCCCGCGCGGTGCGTGCGGTGCGCTGCGCTGACGGCGTCGTCGTCACCGGGCTTCTCCTTCCGGCCTGGCTGTGTCGGCGACGATCCGCCCGTCGAGCATCCGGATCCGGCGACGCATCCGGGCGGCCACGTGTTCGTCGTGGGTAACGATCACCATCGTGGTGCCGGCCTGGTTGAGCTGGCCGAGCAGGTCCAGAATGGCCGCGCCGGTGGCCTGGTCCAGGTTGTCGGTGGGCTCATCGGCCAGCACGATCGCCGGCTGCCCCGCGATCGCCCGGGCGATCGCGACCCGCTGCCGCTCGCCCCCCGACAGCTGCGTGGGCTTTGCGCTCAGCTTGCCGTCTAGCCCCACCCGTGCCAGCGCGGCCGCGGCCAGCTCGCGGCGGCGGGCCCGGCCAGCCCCGGCATACAGCAGCCCGTCGGCCACGTTGCCGAGCACACTCTGGTGCTCGGCCAGGAAGAACTGCTGAAACACAAACCCGATGCTGGAGGCGCGCAGCCCGGCCAGCTGCCGGTCGCCCAGAGTGCTGACGTCCTGGCCGCCGACGCGGACGGTCCCCGCCGTCGGCCGGTCCAGGGTGCCGGCCAGGTGCAGCAGCGTGGTCTTGCCTGACCCCGAAGGCCCGAGTATCGCGACCAGTTCGCCGGCCTCCACCTGCACGCTCACGCCTCGCAGCGCGGAAACCGGTGGCCTGCCCGGATAGACCCTGGTCACAGTCACCAGCTCCAGCACCGGTTCCCGCGCGCCGGCCGTGGCCGCCATCGAAGCCCCGGCGGGCAGAATCTTCGTGGTCATATTCCCGGCACCACCACACGCTGGCCGGGCGTCAGGTTCCCGGTTACCTGCACCGTGCCGGCGTCGTCGTCGAACAAGCCCGGCGTCACCGGCACGAGGCGATGGCCACCCGGAACGGTCACCTCGACCGCGTAGCCACCGGGCCGGGCCAGCAACGCGTCCACCGGGACGATCAGCACATTGCTTACGCCGCCGGTGGTGAACGTCACCTGGACCGAGGCCTGGTTCAGATTCGCGGCCGCTCTGAGGTCACTGAGCGATACGACCACCGTGATCGTCGCCGCGCTCGATCCGCTGCCGCTCCCTGACGCGGACGTCGACGAGGACGATGCCGGTGCGGCGCTGACCGACGAGACCACCCCCGGCGTGACCGCACCATCCGGCAAGGTGACCGACACCTTGGCGCCGACCGCGACCTCGGTCTCCATGGAAGCGTCCAGGTCGATGGTCACCACGGGGGTCAGCGAACTGGCGGTCAGCACTGTGGAGCCCGCCGTGGCCGCGCTGCCCGGCACCACCCCGGTGCCCAGCCCGGTTACCTGTATCGCGCCGGGCAGGAACACCGCCTGGCCGAGCGGGAGCGTCCCGGTCTGTGCCAGCCCCAGGTGCGCCTGCAGCAACTCCAGCGAGCCCGCGGTCTCGCCGCTGAAGTAGTCCCAGCCCGACCGCGACCCCAGCGCTCCGGCCGTGGCGTAGCCCAGCGCGACCAGGTCAGCGTTCAGCTGCCTCACGTCCGTGCCCGTCATGCCTTCCGACAGGTCCCTGTAGGCCGGAACGCTGCCGTACAGCAGCACCACCGGGGCGGAATTGACCTGGTAGATGGTCTGACCCTGGCGGATGGTCTGGCCGGCCGACGGTAGCCAGGTGAACGTGCCGGCCCCCGAACCCGACCCTGACGGCGAGGAGGCCGGCCCGCCCGAACCCGGCGACCCGGCGACTTCCACCGTGTACGAGCCCGCGTCCCCGAGCGTCCCTGTCTCCTGCGTCTGCGCGGTCAGCGACCCTCGCGTCACCGTGGCCGTCCCGGTGGCGTACCCGCTGTTGCTCACCGCCTGCCCCGGCGAGCGGAACGCCCCGGCCGCATCGGCCCCCGCCACCCCGCCTGCCGCCAGCACGACCACCAGGGCGGCCGCTATCCAGCCGCGGCTCAGTGATGTGATCTTGTGCGTCAACCGGACTCGCCGCCCGGAACGTAGAGCGGGGAGCCGCAGGCCTTCGCCGCTGCCTGGAAGGCCGGAGAGGACACGTCGATCGAGTTCGGGACCTTGAGCAAAATCCCGTTGCTGTACGTTTCGCTGTAGCCCGAGACGCCGCTGGCCGCGCCGGGGCTGCTGCCGCCGAAGGGGGTGCCGCCGCCGAAGGATGGTGGCGTGGCGGTGACGATCGGGTCCGGGAAGTCCGGGAAGCCGTGACCCCGCATGCACTGGGCGGATTCGAGCGCCTGCGTGATCTGCTGCTTGGTGGCGTGCGTCTTCGGTACGCCGCCGGGCAGGAGCTGGTAGCACTTCGACCTGGCGGACTGGAAGGTCGCGGAGCCCATGTTGATGCCGGTGCCCGAGATGCTGATGTCACTGTCGCCGTTGCTCGGCTCGGGGTAATTCGTGACGCCGTGGGCGCGCATGCACTCGGCGTACGCGATGACTCTGGCAGTGGACCAGGGTGCCGAGTCGGACGCGCTCGACGCGCTCGGCGCATGCGGCGAGCCGCAGGCAGCCAGCCCCAGTCCGAGGGCGGCGACGAACGCGGCGGC
This sequence comes from Streptosporangiaceae bacterium, assembly GCA_030038495.1. Lineage (GTDB taxonomy): Bacteria > Actinomycetota > Actinomycetes > Streptosporangiales > Streptosporangiaceae > JAJYUU01. Next base: position 13,128 of record JASHOV010000241.1, on the reverse strand, counting down.
CAGCACGCCACCTCGCCAAAGCCGATGCCGGGGTCTCGTCTTGCCGGTGAGTGGCCCGGCGGCCGCTGAGGACATGTCGTCGTCCCTCCTCCTGGAGATCGGTGCTGAGGAAGTTGTACGGCGGCGGCGGTAACAGGGCGTCAACACGCCCTGTTACCGCCGTGTTACCTGGCATCGGGCATCCTGCAGTCCTGGGACTTTGGCCCCGTATTGCCTCGTGTCCTCGGAGCTGCCCCTGAGCAGGAATGATGAGATGGACAGCAGTGTCGTCACGACAGGGCTCCCCGGCCCTCGGCCCGGCGGGAGCCACATGGTGGCGCGGTTGCGGGAGCGCTTGTCCCGTGGCGTCATGCCCCGTCGCACGGTGCGGCTGCGCCTGACTGTCCTGTACGGAGGGCTGTTCCTGGTATCAGGCGCGGCGTTGCTCGCGATCACCTACCTGCTTGTCGCCAGCCTTCCCGCTACGATTACGCGGATCCCGCTCGGTGCGCTGTTTCGGTACGGCCCGGCCCACGCCCCCCTTGGCCATTGCTGTCCGAGCCCGAGGACTATCGAGCTCGCGCAGCAGACCGCTGACCTGCATGGTCTGCTGATCCGATCCGGCATCGCCCTCGTCATCATGGCGGTGATCTCGATCTGGCTGGGCTGGCTCATGGCCGGACGCGCGCTGCGCCCGCTGCAGGTGATCACCTCGACGACCCGGCAGATCTCGGAGGAGAATCTGCACGAGCGCCTCGCGTTGCCAGGACCGCTTGACGAGCTGACCGAGCTGAGCGACACCATCGACGGGCTGCTGGGACGGCTGGAGGATGCCTTTGACGCTCAGCGGAACTTTGTGGCCAGCGCCTCCCACGAACTGCGCACCCCGCTGGCCATGATGCGCACGTCGCTGGACGTAGCCGAGGCAAAGTTCCCGCCCGTATCGCAGGACGCCGCGGTCCTGGCCGCCAAGGTCCGCGAGGGGCTCGATCAGGCAGACCGCCTCGTCGAGAGCTTCCTCGTGCTCGCTCGCGCCCAGCGGGGCGTGATGACCGAGCTCACGACGGTCTCGCTGCCGGAGGTCGTGTCCGCCGCCCTGGACGCTCGAATGGCAGATACGGCGAACCTCGGTCTCACCGTGCGACCGCGGCTGGCCGGGGCTGCCGTCATCGGCAGCGAGACGCTTCTCGCTCGGATGGTGGCCAACCTCGTCGGCAACGCCATCCGTCACAACCGGCCTGGCGGCTTCATCGCCGTCAGCACCGAAGCCGATGCTTCCTCTGCTCGTCTCGTCGTAGAAAACGGAGGTCCGCTGCTTGACGCTGACGAGGTCGAGCAGTTGTCGCGGCCCTTCAAGCGCCTTGGTGCGGAACGTACCGGCTCTGCCAACGGGGTGGGACTCGGGCTGTCCATCGTCGCCGCCATCGTCGCCGCCCATCGCGGCACACTTGACCTGGAGCCGCGACCCGGCGGGGGTCTGCGCGCATGCATCGAACTGCCGCAGGCGAGCCCGCCTGGCCGCAATGGGGCCCACGGGTGAGGGTGCTCGTGGTCGAGGATGTGCGGCGCCTCGCCGACGACATCGCCGAGGGCCTGCGGGACCAGGCCATGGCCGTCGACGTCGCCTACGACGGCCTGGATGCCGCGGCCAAGCTGGAGCTGAACCGCTACGACGTGGTCGTCCTTGATCGTGATCTTCCCGGCCTGCACGGCGACACGATCTGCCGGATGATCACCGAATCCGCCGATCCGGCCATGGTCCTCATGCTGACCGCCGCCGACAGTCCCGGCGACCGGGTGGCCGGCCTCGTGATCGGGGCTGACGACTACCTGGCCAAGCCGTTCCACTTCCCCGAACTCGTGCTCCGGGTTCGCGGCCTCGCCCGACGCAAACCCACCGCGCATCCCCGTGTCTTGCGTCAGGCCGGAATCGAACTGGACCCCCTCCGCCGCGTCGTCACCAGGGACGGCCGGCCACGAGAGCTCTCGGCCAAGGAATTCGCCCTGCTGGAAGCGCTCATGAAGGCAGCCCCTGGTGCGCTCAGCGCGGAAGACCTTCTCGAACGGGTCTGGGATGAGAACGCCGACCCGTTCACCAAGACCGTGCAGGTGACGATCGGACGGCTGCGACGAAAGCTCGGGCAGCCGGACATCATCGAGACCATCCCGGGCGCCGGATACCGCATCACCAGGCTGTGAAGGACGGGCAGACCGCCCTCGGCCGGGCCCCGCACCAGGCCGCTCATCTCGCCGCGAAACCGGCTCAAACTGGGGCCCGAGGTGGTCTTTCGACGACGACGGGGTCACCGACACGGATCAGTCCAGGCACCACTGTCGTTCCGTAGACTCCGGCGCGAGCCCGGCGGGTGCTGCCGATCACCTTGAGCATGCGCGAGCCGGGCCGGCCAGTTGCCGGGTCCACGTTGACGATGATGCATCGCGTATCCCTGCGGTCCATCCTCACGACGGCAGACCCCACCCGGACGGCGGATCCAACCCAGTCGTCCTCCTCGAACGGCGCGTCCGAATCTAGCGTCACGACGACGTTCGGCCGGAACCGAAGCTCGTTGCTCGGCACCCGTGCGAGCGTGGACAGAGCTGACACCGTCGAGCGGCTGATGACCGATACCGGCATCGCATCAAACGCACCACGATCGAGCCGCATTACCCTGAGCCCAGGACCCAGCTGGGCGGCCAGCCGGGGATCAGTCACGTCGTACAGGCCGCCGTCCGGTGTCCGGACCAGCACCCGCGACCGGTCCGGGCGCGCGGGCTCGCTCAGCAGCGCAACGTAGTTACACATTCCAGGAGACTCGCGGATCGTGTGCCACGGGAACCCGCTGTCCTCGGAGTCCGGTCGCACGAACGCCCACCGGCGGTCCCCCGCCAGCCCGGCCCAGGAAAGCTCGGCGCTGGCCAGAGCCTCTCCCGCCATCGACTTCACCGGGTAGCGCCAGAGCCCGGTCACGATACCCGCCTGCGCATTGCCGCGGCCGCCCGCGCGTGCTTCCACCGTCCGCCTCCTCGGAGGCGCCCTTTAGTGGGACCGCGCCCGAGCGTGGCGGACAAGGCCCGTCGCAGCGCCTCTCGAGCGGTGCATCAAGAATATATGCCGCGCCAGGCAAGGTGCGGGACGGCCCGTCGGATCGCATCCGGTCCACGGAACAGGACGACCCATCCCCCTATCGGCCTCAGCCACCGCTGTCCAGCGACTAGTCATGGTGTGGGCGTAATGAGGTGGCTGTTTCGCTAAGCTACGATCGCCTGACCAGCTATAACAATTTGCTTGGGACGCGCCTGTATTTACAGGACCATTCTATGCAGTTTTGGGACACTTTCTGAGGTACGGCTGGGCGCTCAATGAGCACAGAAAACCCGCATGGCGAAGGTGAAAGGCTACTAACTCCGGCAGAGGTAGCAGATCTACTCAAGGTCGACCCCAAGACGGTGACCCGCTGGGCAAGGAGCGGAAAGCTCTCGGCTATTCGCACCCCTCGCGGCCACAGGCGTTATCGCGACGCCGAGGTCCGGGCCCTGCTGGCGGGGGACGGTGAACCAGTCGCATCGGAGACGGGCTCGTCACCAGGTCCCGGAGATCCAGAACTGGACCTCTGAATGAGGGATACGAGATGGCCGATCTGATCAACAGCGTGCTGGGGGGACGCTGGTCTCTTTTCGTCGGCTGGATCCTGCCTACCTTCCTTGCGCTTCAGGCCATCGCGTTCCTAGCACTTCCTGCCTTCGCAGGTCATGTCTCCGTTGCCGAGCACTTCCTGGGCGAGTCCATCACCTTCCGCCAGGTCACGATTCTCATAGTTGCAGCGGTAGCAGGAGTCGTGCTCGCCGCCCTCCAGTCGCCGCTTTACCGCGTGCTGGAGGGCTACGTACTCTGGCCACGCAAGCTGGCCGAGATTCGAATCGAACGCCACAGGGCCCGGCGCGCGCGGCTAGTAGCGAGGCAACAGGAAGTGGCGGTCACGAACTGGGGCGTTAAGTCCGGACTCCTCTATCAGCAGGCCGCGCGTTACCCGGCTAACGACAGACAAGTCGCGCCCACTATGCTCGGCAACTCCATCCGCCGGTTCGAAACCTACGCAGGAGACCGGTACATGATGGACTCGCAATTGCTCTGGAACCACCTGACAGCAGCTGCACCTGCTGCCGCGGTGAGTGCAGTCGAGTCGGCTCGCACGAACGTCGACTTCTTCGTGTGCCTGCTCTATGGTTCCGCCGCGACCGCGGTGGCAGGCGGGGCGGCAGCAATCTTGCAAGGTCTGACGAGACGGACAGGCTTCGCCATTGGCCTCGGAGTTGCGGTAACAGCAGTCAGTTACCTTCTCGCCGTGATCTCTGCCGATGACTGGGACACCGCCTTCCGCGCCGTCGTGGATCATGGCCGGGTCGGCGCTGCTGCGGCTTTCGGCATGCAGATTCCCGATGATCTCAACGATGAGCGCCTCATGTGGCGGACACTGAACACGCTGGTCCGGCGGCCATACGCTTACTCCGAGAGCAAGAATGTGCCCGAACTCGTTAAAACCTTCCGCACGGGATCTCGGGATGCCGACTTAGTCCGCAGTACTACTCCCAGTTGAGATGGCGCGGCCTGCGGGCCGGCGCCGCTGGTGACTGCCGCGTTGCAGACCCCTCAGTTTCGCGTCGGGCGGTCACCGTCTGACCGGGTTATGGCCGGACTGCCGGCGAGCATGTCCGCGGTGCCGCTGATGACGTCGGCGGCCAGCTGGGTGAGCGGGTAATTGTGGGTGCGCGAGTGGGCCCGGATCACGGTAAATGCCTGGTCGGGGCTCACTCGCATGCGCTCGGCGAGTATGCCCTTGGCCTGCTCGATGATCACCCGGCTGTTCAGGGTCACCCTCAGCTGCCCGGCCACGATCTCCTGCTCGCGGGTGGCGCGTTCCTGCAGGATTCCGATGGTAGCCACATCGACAAGCGCCCTGGCCGCCCGCGCCACTGCCGGGTCCAGGCAGTGCGGAGAGGTGCCGAACAGGTTTAATGTCCCGATGACCTGATCGCGCAGCCGCATCGGGATGGCATGCACCGCAGCGAAGCCCATCTTTGCGGCAGCAGTGGCAAACCGCGGCCAGCTGTCCGCGGCCTCATCCGCAGAGATGTCGGAGACGATGACCGGCTGCCCGGTGCGGTAGCAGTCCAGGCAGGGGCCTTCGTCGTGCTGGATCTGGAACAGTTCCACGACTCGTGCCTGCTCGGTGGAGGCGGCTACCAGCTGCAGCACCTCGTGGGCGTCGGCCAGAAGCAGTCCCGCCGCGTCCACTTCGAGCAGCTCCACGCACCGCTCGGTGAGCATGTGCAGGAAATCCATCAAGTCAAAGCCGCCGACCAGGGTGTCGGCCAGCTCGACGAACGTCTGCGCAAGGCGCTCGTCCACTCTTGCTGCCATGGTGCCAGGGTAGTCTTGCGGTCGATTTTCGCGAGGCGGCGCGAATGCTCATTCCTCAGCCCGTCCGGCAACCCTGCGCAGCAGTCCGGCCGGGTCGGCCGGCGGCGTGCTGCCCGTCCACGCGACGTGCTGGTCGGGTCTGACGAGGATGTACCGGTGTCCGTAGGCGGCCCGCCCGCCGTCGAAGGTGTCGATGATCACGTGCAGCGGCATCAGCATGGCCTGAGCGGCGTCACGGAACGCCGCCACCGGCGCAAGGTCCTGCGTCAGTGCAATCAGTGTGTAGCCGCGGCCGAGTTCGGTGAACACATTGCGACCGGAGGACAGCAGCGCTGGTGACAGGTGATGCCCGGGCCTTGCCTCGAGTGCGTGGTGACCGCGGACGCCACAAGTCGAGCCTGCCGGTCCGCACACGATGGACGACCCCTCGTAATGCGGCTCGTACGACGCGGGCGGCGTCTCACCCTCGGTGCGACCGCCCCACGCCCGCTCGAACTCGCCGCGATCGCGCTGCGGACTGTTGTGCTCAAGGAACGCGCCGTCACCCGCGATCCCGGCCACGATCGCCTGCGCGGTCTCGACGAGGATCGGGCGCCGCTCGGCGGTATAGGTTTCCAGCAGCCGGGGCGGGGCCCATCCCCGCAGCACGGCGGCGAGCTTCCACGCCAGGTTGACGGCATCCTCAAGCCCGCTGTTCAGACCGTGAGCACCGTAGGGCGGAATGCTGTGCGCCGCGTCACCGGCGATGAACGCGCGGCCATGCTGGTAGGTGTCAGCGATGTCCACGCGCATGTCCCACAGGCCGATGTACCCGAACTCGCAGCCGACACCAAACCCGGCGGCCTGCTCGATGATGGCACGCATGTCGAGGGTTCCTGTCGTCGCATCTGCGGGCACCGGGGCGTGGAAGAACCACGTCTGCGCCGCGTCCACCCGCCCGAAGAACCGCCAGTACCCCCGCAGTTCCGGGTGCAGCACGCGGTATGTCGTCCTCCTGGGAAAGCGCTCCAGGCTCTCGTTCAGGTCGGCCGAGCGGAAGACTGCCAGCACCATCCGCTGCCCGCGGCCAGCCTCGCTGCAGGTGATTCCGGCCTGCTCGCGGACGAGCGAATGCGCCCCGTCGCACCCGACGACGAAAGCGGCCCGAATTTCGCGCTCCGCGCCGGAGTCCGCGACCGCGGTGACCCGCACGCCGTCGTCGTCAGGAAAGACACCAGCGGCCGACCACCCGAACATCCCGAGCACCGAGTCCAGCGCGGCGACCCGGCGGCGCAGCACGGACTCGGTCAGGTACTGCGGTAGCCGCTCCGCCCGCTGAAAGTAGAAGTCACCGACCGTCTCGCGACCAGGCGGCGCGTACCAGTACTGGCCTGCCAGGCTCTCATACGCGGTGATGCCGCCAATCGGAAACTCCGGCGGCAGCAGCCGCGCGGCGCGTAGCTGATCGGCGCAGTCCCAGAAGTAGAAGTGCTCCAGGCTCCGCGCCGTCAGGTTCTGTCCCTTCGGGACCGCCGATGGCTCGAGGCCGCGTTCCACCAGCACGGTCCGTATTCCCGCCGTGCCGAGCGCAGCCGCCAAGCCCAGCCCGACTGGTCCGCCGCCCACGACGACGACCGAGGTGCGGATCTGCCCGGGCTCACTCATAGACGATCCTCCCTGCTCGACTCGGCGCTGCTAGCGGGCCGTGGCTGATCACGTCCGGTGCCGACCAGGTCATCGATGATCGCGTCGATGCGCGCGGCTTCGTCGGTGATGCGGCTCATCAGGCGGTCGAGCTCGCCGGCGGTCAGCGGTCCCCGTAGCCGGAGGTACTCGGCGCAGCCGCGGACGACGCTGACCGGCCGGCGCAGTTCGCCGCAGGCGCTGGCCAGGACGCTGCGCATCCGGTCGCTGGACCCGCGGGCGGCTTCCGTGGACATGCGGGCGTCCTCGAGCCGGCTCAGCGTTCCGTTCAGGGACTGCGCGAGACGGCCGGCCAGGCTGGCTGGATCATCACCCGTTACCTGGCGTGCGAGCCCGTTCGCAGCGACACCGGCCGCCAAGGTCTGGGCCCGGCCAAGCGGCCTGAGGATGGCGCGGTTTACCGCCAGGCCGGCGAAGGCAATGACCAGGACCGCGGCGGCGCTGACCGCGGCCACGCTGACCGTGATCTTCGTTATTGCCTGGCTGACGCTGCGCAGGTCAAGCCCGACCACGAGAGTACCGTCCGTGCCCGGCCGGGACCTGCTGGTGACGTGCAGGAAGTAGCCGTCGGACCCGTAGGTGAACAGGATGCGCTGGGCGCTGTAGCGCACCGGCTCGGCGACCACAAGCCAGCGCCCGGAGCCTCCGCTGGCCCGGACTACGGTGAGCTGGCCCGCACGTGCCGCGATCCCCGCAAGTGCCGGGCCAGATCGTCCGTCCGCGCCCGTCACGATCACGAGCTGGTTTCCGGACACAACCTCGATGACGAACGCGCGACTTGCGGCACCGCCCGGACCAGGGCCGGCGGGCATGGCAGTGAACGGTTGACTGGTCAGCTGGTCAGCGTAGGCCCGAAGCTGCTGGTCCGCCTGCAACATGAGGGCGCTTCGAGCCTCCTGGCTGCAGGCCAGACCCATCACTCCCGCACCTGCGGCCGCCGCGCAGCAGGCCACGGCCGCCAGCCTTACCCGTAGCGGTACTCCGGCTAGCAGCCCCCTGACCGTCCGCATGCCGCGGACGCCATCACCGGGCACGCATCCAGTCTCCCTCGCCGCAGTCGCCGCAGGGTATGGCGAAGGCGGTGTTTCCGCTCGTCGGCGGAGCAGTCACGACCGGGGCGGCGTCACCGACCCCGGCGGCGGGATCGTGCCCGGCCCGGACACAGTGCAGGCCAGCGCGCTCGGGTCGGTGTCGGGCAGCGGCTGGGCCAGCTGCGGCGGGTTCAGGAACGCCGGCGCTCAAGATCACCGTCCGGCCGCGCGGGGAGTCTCCGCGATCTGGCCGGGCGTCCAGAGCCAGGTCGGCACCGCGCTTCGCTGGCGGTTTGGCCCGTCAGAATACAACCCAGCTGGCCCGGCTGCCCGGCCCGTGCCGGCTGACGTTCCCCGAGGTAACCAGCTCGCGGCCGACGCCGATCACCGCGAGCGCCAGCCCGCCCGCCCGGGCGGCGCCAGCCAGCAACATTCCGCCAGCGGGCCGCGCAGGAAGAGCCGGTGAAACGCCCATGTCCGTGACCCGGGCCGCGGCACGACCCGGGTCGAGGGCATCGCGTGCGCCGTCAGCTCCCTGCCCGCGCCTTGGCGCGCAATCTCCGTGGTGACCTCGCACACACCGGGTTAGCCGTGCGAACGTTTACCCAGGTCACGGGCACGGCGGGGACTGGTCGGTCGGGGCAATCGCCGCACAAAAATCGAACATAAGGCTCGAAATGTCACTTATATGACTCTAGTACTAGAAGTAGGTGCCGTTGCCATACACTGACCGGATGCTGAACAAACGCAAGGTCGGCGTCGTAATGCCCGCCTACAACGCAGCGGCGACGCTTGAGCGGACGTTCGCGGAGCTCGACCTCTCCGTAGTGGATGAGGTCGTGCTCGTGGATGACTGCAGCACCGACCAGACGATCATGCTGGCGCGGGAGCTCGGCCTTGACCCGATCAGTCACGAGCAGAACCTCGGCTACGGGGGTAACCAGAAGACCTGCTACGGCCGAGCGCTCGAGCTGGGCGCGGACGTAGTGGTCATGGTGCACCCGGACTACCAGTACTCGCCCCTGCTGGTTCCGGCGATGGCATCCATGATCGCCTACGGTGAGTACGACATGATCCTGGGCTCGCGGATTCTGGCGCAGGACACGGTCGCGAGCGGCATGCCGCGCTGGAAGTACGCAGCCAACCGCGTCCTGACCGCGATCGAGAACGTCATGCTCGGGCAGAAGCTGTCTGAGTACCACACCGGCCTGCGTGCCTTCAGCGGTGAGCTGCTCGCGGCGCTGCCTTTCGACCGCAACTCCAATAACTTCGTCTTTGACAACCAGATGATCGCGCAGGCGGTTGCGGCCGGGGCGCGGATCGGCGAGCTGTCCTGCCCGACGCGGTACCAGGAGGACTCTTCGTCGATTAACCTGCGCAACAGTATCCGGTACGGGCTCGGCGTGCTCCGCACGTGCGTCGAGTACCGGCTGCACAAGCGCGGGCTCCGGCACTACCCCTACCTGGATCTCGACCCGGCCAAGGCTCTCAAGCGGCTGGCGCCCGGCGTTCCCGTGGACGACCCTGAAACCCAGCAAAGCGTTACAGCCTGACCTCTGGGGGCCCGGCGCGCCGCCTGGGTCCGCCATCCGCCTTCCCCTCACCCCGGCTACCCCCGGCCTGGCCGGTTACCTGTCCGACACTCTCCGCGACGGCCCGATCGGCTAACGGCGCCGCGCTCCCCCGCCCGGACTGCGGCGATCGCGAGCCGGGTGCGGTGCTGGGCACAGGCCCGGAAAAGGCGAGTCTCGCGGCGTCCATTTCGGGAGATCGGCCTCCTAGACTGGATGATCGCGGACGCATTGGACCGCGGGAGCTAAAGGGTCATGTCGAGCGAGAGGACGGCGCGGTGGCGCTACAAGACCGAGGGTCCGATGACAGCGCGGCGGAGGCCGACGGCCGCGGGGATGAAGCACCTGCGGATGGATTCGGTTCCCGGCAGGAGACCGTTACCAAGGTGCTACCGACCGCCGCGCCCGAGCCCGTCACTTCGGCCGAAGACCCCGCGGCTACGGTTGTCGACATCATTCCCCAACCGCTAGCGGGCGGTGTGGCGGCGAGTGCCGCGGCCGCGGGAGCTGCTGCCGCGAGTGCCGGGACCGCGGATACCAGGATCATGGCTGCGCGGGGCGGGGCGGGACGGGGCAGCAGGCCACGGCCGTCCTGGAAGATCGCCACGGCGGCGGCCGGTGCCGCGGCGGTGATCGCGGGCGGGCTGGTCATTGTGGCGGTGAGCGGTTCCTCGCACGGCAGGACCACAGCGTCCGCGGTGAAGTCGAGCACCGAAGCGAGCCGCAAGAAGACGGCCGAGGCGGTCAGCGTGGTGTCGGTCAGCCCGGCCAACGGGTCGACGGGTGTGAACGGCACCGCCCCGATCACCGTCACATACTCGGGACGTATCACTAACACGACTGCGCTGCCCACGACGTCTCCCCGCATCGCGGGGAGCTGGCAGGTCTCCGCAGACAAGGCGACCTTCGTCCCGCAGGTGGGCTTCACCGAAGAAACCCACGTGACCGTGCACATCCCCCCGTCGTCCGGCCCGACAACGGCCGCTGCCTTGACCTTCAGATTCACCACCGGCGACTACTCCGTCCTCCGGCTGGATCAGCTCCTGTCTCAGCTCGGCTACATCCCGGTGACCTGGACGCCGACGGATCCCGCTGGCGACATCCCCGCTACGGACGCGAGCGCGCAGCTCGCCGCCGCCTATAACCCGCCGGCCGGCACCTTCACATTTGATTCCGGGTACCCAAGCGCGCTGACCAGCATGTGGTCAGCCGGGACCGACAATGAGATCATCGACGGCGCGGTCCGCACGTTCGAGTTCGACCATGGCCTCACGATGGACGGCGACGCCGGCCGACACGTGTGGTCGCACCTGCTCACCGCGGTCGCCAGGGACGAGCAGAACCAGCACGGCTACACCTACGTGTGGGTGACACAGGCAGGCACCGAGCATCTGGACCTGTATCACAACGGCCAGCTGGCGATCACGTCGCCGGTGAACACCGGCATAGCCGGCCGGTCCACCGCGGACGGCACCTTCCCTGTCTACCTGCGCTACCAGGTCACCCAGATGGCCGGCACTAACCCGGACGGCACCAAGTACAACGACACTGTCTACTGGGTGTCCTACTTCAACGGCGGCGACGCCGTGCACGCGTTCCCCCGCGCCAGCTACGGGTTCTACCAGTCACTTGGCTGCGTCGAGCTCCCGTCCTACGGCAGCACGGCAGAAGATGTCTGGAACCTGATCACCTACGGGACGCTGGTGACGGTCACCGGACCGTTGTCCTGACCCGCGGTGCCGACCCTCCGGCAGCGGTCCGGACCGTGGCATACTGGCCCGTGCAGGACGAGAGGCGCTGCGACGGGTCTGCCCGCCACGCTCGTCCTGGCGTGAGCTGACGAAGGGCGCCTCCAGTCGAGGAGGCGCTCGTGAACGATTTCGGCGTGCCGGTTCCCGTCGGTGTACCAGTTCCAGGGACGTTCCCGAAGATCGAGCTGCACGTGCACCTGGAAGGCACCGTCCGGGCTGAAACGCTGCTGCAGATCGCCAGGCGCAACGGCGTGGCGCTGCCCGCGGACTCGGTGGAGGGGCTTGCGGAGCTCTATCGGTTCCGGGACTTTGCGCATTTCCTTGAGGTCTGGCTACTGACCACCGGCGCGCTGCGCACCTATCGCGACTTCCGCCAGGTGGTGGTCGACTATGCGGCCGAGGCGGCCAGCCACGGCGCGGCGTACATCGAGGGGATCTTTACCCCGGCCGAGGCAGCCGAGCGCGGGTGCGACTGGGATGAGGTGTTCGCGGGCTACTGCGACGGTGCCCAGCAGGCGGCCGAACAGCATGGCGTACACGTCCGGCTGACACCCGACATCGCGCGCGGCTGCCCGCTGGAAATCGCGGAGCTGACTGTCCAGTACGCCGTTGCTCACCGCGACCGCGGCGTGGTCGGCATCGGGCTTGGCGGCGCGGAGGCGCAATACCCGTCCGCGGCGTATGAGCGGGCATTCGAGATCGCCAGAGATGGCGGGCTCGGATCGGTGCCGCATGCGGGCGAGGCGGATGGTCCTGCATCGATTCGCCGAGCGCTCGACGGCCTGCGCGCCGACAGGATCCGGCACGGCATCAGGGCTGCCGACGATCCCGGCCTGCTCAGGGACCTGGCCGCGCGGGGTGTGGTGCTGGACGTGTGCCCGATCTCAAACCTGCGCACCGGTGTGGTCGCCTCGCTGGCCGAGCACCCGCTACCTCAGCTCGCGGCGGCCGGCATTGCCTGCTCCGTGTCCACCGACGACCCCGCGATGTTCGGCACGGACCTGACCACCGACTACGCGGTCGCAAGGGACCTAGGAGTTACTGCCCGCGACTGCTACCTGGCCGGTCAGCGCGGCGCACTCTGCGACGCGCCCACCAGGAGCCTGCTGCAGAAGATCGGCGAGGCATTCGACTGGTCCGGGATTGGCGTACCGCCGGCCTGAACGAGCCCGGCCGCGCCGGCTCTGCCGGTTGCGAGCTGCCGCGCTGGCGGTTTCGCGGCGGAGGTCACGTTCCGGGCGGCCCGCCACTCTACTGAGCGACGCCGCGCGGGCGGCGCGGGTCCCCGAGTCACGGGAGCACCTCGCCGTTTATGCGGCCGTCTCCCTCCGACCGCCCTGTCCCAGTCGGGAGCCACGACGCCATGACCTGCCCGCACTGCCTAGGTATCGACCGCCGCGCATTCCTCGGTCTACTCGGGCTCGGTGTCGCCAGCGTTCTGGCCGGCTGCGATGCGGGGCCAGGCCGGGCCGCGACCGCAGCCAGTCACCGAAACCGCTCCCCGCATCCCGCCGCCGTGCCGGCAACGGCCGCCCCGATGACACTGCCTCCGATCCCGTCACCGGCGCCTGGCCCGTCACAAGTCTTCTGGCAGGGGCCACCCGCGGCCGCGACAGCCAGGCAGATTGCCATCACCATCGATGACGGCTACTGCGCCGAATGCGCTCACGCCTACGCCGCCCTCGCCCAAGCCA
>JASHOV010000240.1 GCA_030038495.1 Streptosporangiaceae bacterium | reverse complement strand
AAGTAGCGGGAATGGAGCGGCAAGCATTTACGCTGGCGCGAGCGCGACTTGGCAGCGTGGATCGACCGTCAGAAAGCCCTGATTGAGAACCGATTGCCCCTGCTCGGCCGAATGTCGGGCAGGGCAATCTCACTGCTGAGCGCGGAGTTTGAGCTAAGCTGCTTCGGTCCACTCGGCATACTCCGCGTTCAGCACGTCCGTTGCCTTGCCGAGTGATGACGGCACTAGGTGTCCGTAGGTCGCGTAGGTGATGTTGATATCGCGATGGCCCAGCCACTGCGCCACGTCGGTAATCGGCACGCCGCGCGATAGCAGGGCCGACACGAACGCATGCCGCAGGCTGTGTGCCGTGAATCCCTTCGGGATGCCCGCCTTCCGGGCGCTGGAGTTGAACGACACGCGATATGAGTCATAGCGCGGGAACAGTCCGTCGGCGCGGAACAGGTAGCCCTCAGGTAGCCCCTTCACCATCTCCCACAGGTAGGACGGGACGGGCACATCTCGGTATTCACCGGCCTTGCGGTGCTTGAGCGGCGTCGTTTTCTGGCCGTCGCGGCTCGCTTGCTCAAACACGCGGAGCACCTTGCCGCCTTCGCGGAAGCATGACTTCCGTACGGCCAGAGCCTCCTCAATGCGCAGCCCGCATCCGCGCATCAGCCAGATTGTCAGCGGATGCTTGATCCCGCCTTTCGGCGGATCGCCGGCGCCGTCCGCGAGCATGACGAGCTGGGCGTGCGACGGGAAGATGAAATCGTCGTGCCCGTCGGCGTGGCCGTTGTCAGGCAAGGCGATGTCGCCGCACCTATGCATCGGGATCTTGCCGGCACGGACGCTCTCGTCTAGCACTCCGGTTATCAGCGCGCGAGCGATGTTCCGCCGCGAATTGCTGCCCTCGCCCAGTCGCACCGTCAGCAGGTCCAGCACACCATCACGGGCATTCGCCACCGCGGCAAGCGTCCGGTCACCCAGGACCGGCCCGACATGCGCATTCAGGATGTTCTCGTACGCCTTCTTCGTGTTCTCGGTGCCCGGATGCCGCCTGATCCACGTCTCGCATTCATCGCGGAACCGCGCGTTGCCCAGTTTCGGATCGATGAAGACCTGGGCGCGCTTGTCGTGCGCGATCTTGAGCTGAGCATCCCTGGCAAGCCGCTTACCCGACCCGTAGCGGACCCGGCCCTGGCTATCAATCTGGTCGGCAAAGCTCGTTTCGTGTTGCCGCCCGTTAGCCCAGTAACGTAGCGTCCACTTGTGACTGCACCGCTGCTGATCAGCGCACGAGCACTTCTTTAGGATGGTCCCCTGACGGCTGGGCATGGTGATCAACTCTGACTCTGACTTTTCCCTGACTCCACAGAGCTTCGCAGGCCGTTTACCTGCGATAACTGCCACAGTACTGGAGAATGCTGCATATGCGACTGTCCGCGCGCTCCGACTACGCCCTGCGCGCCGTCATCGAGCTGGCTGCCTCAGACGGCGGCCACGTGACGGCCGACCAGCTTGCGCGGACGCAGTCCATTCCCGGCAAGTTCCTCGAGGCCATCCTGACCCAGCTGCGCCGGGCCGGGCTGGTCCGCAGTCAGCGCGGTCCGGACGGCGGCTTCTGGCTGGCCCGCCCGGCCAGCGAGATCTCCCTGGCGGACATCATCCGTGCCATCGACGGTCCGCTGCTGGGCGTGCGCGGGGAGCGGCCCGAGAACCTCGGCTACGTGGGCGCGGCGGAGCCCCTTCAGATGGTATGGATCGCGTTGCGGGCCAACGAGCGGGCCATCCTCGAGGAAGTCACGCTTGAGGACATTGTCTCCGGCCATCTGCCCGCCTCGGTGCGTAAGCTCGCCGAGGACCCGGCCGCCTGGACGTCTCACACCCCAAACTGATACTGCCCGCCAGCAGGGCATGCGTGGCGGGCAGTCCCATGCGCCCGATCGGGCGCAGTCTGGACGATCTAGACGGGCACCATATTGGTGATATCGCGGGTGAGCGTGTCGAATCCGGGCCCTTCCTCGCTGCCCTTGAGCGAAACCTGCTCGATCATCGGCTCGGGCGCCGGCACCAGGTGCTCGGCGGTCCGGACCGTGAGCTTGCGCGGCTTGCCCGGAATGACCAGCCGCTGCCTGGCGGGCTGCGGCACCCGAACCGGCGCGTGGATCCGGTGCGAAACGGCCGACCCCGCGGGCACCTGCTCCTTGGCCTCGGCGGACTCTGGCCGGCCCGGACCGGCCAGCGCGGGCTCGTGCGGCACAACGAAGTCCGGCTCGTTCTGCAGTTCGGCCAGGGCAAAGCTGTCGGAGACCTCGCGGAGCACCTGCGAAAGCGGTGCCCCGAGCGCGCCGCAGATGGACGCGAGCAGCTCGGAGGAGGCTTCCTTCTGGCCGCGCTCGACCTCGGACAGGTATCCAAGGGACACCCTGGCAGCGGCAGAAACCTCGCGTAGGGTGCGACCCTGGCGCAGGCGCAGTCGCCGAAGCGCGTCACCGAGCAACTGACGAAGCAGGACCATCGTCGCGCTCCCCTCCCTGAGGTTTTCCGCTATTGCCTCTACCGTACCTGTCCTCACTGACCGTGCGGGAGAGGGCGCAGCAGCGTGTTCACCGGCTCGTAACACTGTAATCAAGATATATCTTCCGGCATGGCGCTGACCAGCAGCGATAGCACGGCCCGCACCGAGGCTGCCCGCACGCTCTCCCTGTCCCCTGGCTCCCGAAGCCCGTAGACGTCCGATCTGAGCCCAGGCACCCCCGGTACCTCGGACGGGCCTGGCCCGCAGATCGCCACGAACACCGTCCCTGCGGGCTTGCCGTCGGCGGGCCCGGGACCGGCCACGCCCGTCGTCGCCAGGCCGTAGGTAGCCCCCAGCCGCTCCCTGACCCCGCTGGCCATCGCGGCCGCGACCATCTCGTCCACCGGCCCGTTATCGGCAAGCAGGCCCGCGGGGACGCCGAGTAGATCGGCCTTCAGACGGGTGGCATAGGCCACTATCGCGCCGAGGAACACGGCTGACGATCCCGGCACGCTCGTCAGGGCGGCTGCCACCAGCCCGCCCGTCAGGGATTCCGCCACCGCGACCGTCTGCCCGCGGCGGCCCAGGGCCGCTACCGCGGCCCTGGCGAGCTCCGCGCCGGGCAGGCCCGCGCCAGGCACGTCCGAGGCTCCGGTCACCGGACGGCCCGCCTGAGCCTGACGGCCCTGGCCACGTAGTCACCGCCGGTCACGACCGTGACAACGACCGCAGCTCCCATCACGATCTCCCGGATCAGATCGATGTGGACAGGCAGGACATACAGGCTGATCGCGACGATCTGCAGCATCGTCTTCGCCTTGCCGCCCCGGCTGGCGGCGATCACGCCCTGCCGGATGACCCAGAATCGCAGGCCGGTCACGGCCAGCTCGCGCACCACGATAATCGCGGTGACCCACCAGGCCAGCTCGCCCAGGTAGGTCAGGGTGATCAGCGCGGCGCCCGTCAGCGCCTTGTCCGCGATCGGGTCGGCGATCTTGCCGAAATCCGTGATGAGCCCGCGTCGTCGGGCCAGCTCCCCGTCGAGCAGGTCGGTCACCGAGGCGACCGCGTAGGCGGCAAAGGCAACCGTCCGCCCGCTCGTTCCCCCGGCGAGCAGGAACCACACGAATACCGGCACCAGCAGCAGCCTGGCTACGGTGAGCCCGTTGGCCACGTTCACGATGCCGGGAGCGGCGCCTGCTGCGCCAGCCTCGGTGACCCCGTCCCCGCCCACGTCAGCCGCCGGCTGGGTCAAGGCGTGCCCGTCGGCCCGGCGCCTGCTCTGCCCTTCGCCTTGGCGACCAGGTCAACACCGTCGCTTGCGGTGAACACGCCGAGTACCAGGTCCCCGGCGGCAAGCGGCTCGGCACTGACGACCTCCGTCGTGCCGTCCACCTCCGGGGCCTGATGCGCGGCCCGGCCCAGGTACCTGCCGTCTTCCAGCACCTCATCGATGAGGACCTCGGCCTGCTCGCCGATGCGCTCCGCGGCCCGCTGGGCCATCAGCTCATCGGCCAGGCCGGCCAGATCCTCGACCCGGGCGGCAATCTCGTCGTCGGGGAGCTTGCCCGGCAGGCCGGCCGCCTCGGTCCCGTCCTCGTCGGAGTACCCGAAGACGCCAATGGCGTCGAGCCGGGCCTCGGCTAGGAAGTCCTGCAGTTCGGCCAGATCCTGATCGGTCTCGCCGGGGAAGCCCACGATGAAGTTGGACCGCACGCCCGCCGCCGGCGCGAGCCGACGAACCTGCTCGAGCAACTGCAGAAATCGGTCCCGGTCCCCGAACCGCCGCATGGAGCGCAGGACTGGCCCGCTGGCGTGCTGGAAGGACAGATCGAAGTACGGCGCCACGCCGGAAGTACCCGCAAGCACCTCGATCAGGCCAGGCCGCACCTCCGCTGGCTGCAGGTAGCTCACCCGCACCCTGCAGATACCCTCGACGGCGGCTAGCTGCGGCAGCAGCGTCTCCAGGAGCCTCAGGTCGCCGAGGTCCTTGCCATAAGACGTGGAGTTCTCGCTCACCAGCAGCAGCTCGCGCGCGCCGTGCACCGCCAGCCAGCCCGCCTCGGTCACCAGGTCCTCGGGGCGGCGGGAGACGAAGGCACCGCGGAAGGCCGGGATCGCGCAAAATGTGCACCGCCGGTCGCAGCCGGATGCGATCTTCAGGGGCGCAACCACCCCGCCGCCGAGACGGTGCCGCAGGACGCGCGGTCCCGACGCCGGGGCTACGCCCGGCGGCAGGTCGGCGATGACGCCATGGCCCGGCTGCCGCGGGCCCGAGCTGGCGGGGCGACTGGCAGGCGACAGGGGCAGCAGCCTGCGGCGGTCCCTGGGCTCGTGTGCTGCCCACCGCTCCCCCGCGGCGACGTCATCGAGCCTGGCCGCTATGTCCTCATAATCGTCAAAGCTCAGGATCTGAGCCTCGGGCAGCGCCTCGGCCAGCCCCGATCCGTAGCGTTCGGCCAGGCAGCCGGCCGCCACGACCTTGGCGCCGCCCGCGGCCGCGCCGAGCAGCTCGTCAATCGACTCCTGCTTGGCTGCCTGGATAAAGCCGCACGTATTAACCAGGACGACATCGGCGTCCTCGGGGCTGTCGGTCAGCCGCCAGCCACCATGCTCCAGCCGGGCGGCCAGTTCCTCGGAATCGACCTCATTCCGGGCGCAGCCCAGGGTGACCAGGCTCACGCTGCGGTCGGCGGAGCTGGCTTCCTGCTGGCTGGACGGCACACCCGCAGACTACGGTAATCGTCGCCGTGCGGGCGCACCAGCACGGCCCCGCGGCACCCGCTGCCTGCCGACCCGCGGCCTGCCGTGGCTGGCTTAGGTGGTCTGGGTACAGGTGTTCCTGTTACACAGCAGCGTCTCGGGCTGGGTCGTGATGAGGGTCTGCTTCTTGCCGTTCAGGTACAGCGTTGCCCCGCCGGGGTTGCCGAGCTGCAGCGTCATCGAGTCCTTTTCGGTCTTGGTGACCCTGTCCGGATACGTGCCGCCGATGTAGCCCTGGAACGTCTGCCCGGTCGAGGTCGTGAACTCGTACCAGGTCTCCGCGCCCGCGGTGGCGATCAGCGTCAGCCGGACGTGCGTGGGCGGAGTGTTGTGGACGACCGGGGCGGTGGTGGGCTTTGGTGTCTTCTGCGGGTGGTCGGGCGAGGTGGACGCCGCGGGCTTGGCGGGCGAGTTGCGGCCGCCAACAAACTTGTAGCCCGCGATGCCGAGCACCGCGACCAGGCCGATCAGCAGCACGACGGACCAGTTCGCCCGCCGGCGCTCCTTCAGCTTGACCGGAGTGAACGGCTGGAATACGTCCGCGGCCGTGATCGGCTGCTGTGACGCCTGGGTCGCGTCGTACTCCCGTACGAGCTCCTCAGGGTCCAGGCCGACCGCGCGGGCAATGCTGCGGATGTGGCCGCGCGCGTAGAAGTCACCGCCGCAGGCGGAATAGTCGCCTCGCTCGATCCCCCGGACGATCGTCTCCCTGATGCAGGTCCGCTGGCTGACCTGCGTGATGGTGAGACCGGCCTCGCGGCGCGCGCCCGCCAGGGCGTCACCGATGCTCACGCGGTGCCTCCACTATTCATGCTGCGTCCCACCCCGGGCCGCGGGGCGCAGATACCCGACAGTTGGCTCCCCCTAACCCCCTACGAGGGAACGGTCACCAAGTGTAGACATCCCGTTACCCTCCGGCGAGGACCGGGCGGGAATCGGAGTGGCTTGCTTGAGAACCGCTAAGGATCGGAGTGGCTCGGTACAAGTGTCCCGCTGCGGGGCCCGCACTGCCAACTGTCAATCCGCGGGCAGGCTTAGCTCTCACCGCGCAGCGACGCGAGCAGTCCGGGCAGGTCGTCCGGCCTGATGAGCACGTCCCGCGCCTTCGATCCCTCGCTCGGGCCGACCACGCCCCGGCTCTCCAGCAGATCCATCAGCCTGCCCGCCTTCGCGAAGCCGACCCGCAGCTTGCGCTGCAGCATCGAGGTAGAGCCGAACTGCGTGCTCACGATCAGCTCGGCCGCCTGAATCAGCAGGTCCAGGTCGTCGCCGATATCGGCATCGATCTCCCGCTGCCTGCCCTCGGGCGCGACCACATCCTCCCGGTAGGCCGGCTCGCCCTGCTTCTTGCAGTGGGCGACGATCTCGCGGATCTCCTTCTCGGTAACGAAGGCGTTCTGCAGCCGGATCGGCTTGCTCGTGCCCATGGGCAGGAACAGCGCGTCGCCCTGGCCCACCAGTTTCTCCGCGCCGGGCTGGTCGAGGATGACGCGGCTGTCGGTCAGGCTCGAGGTGGCGAACGCCAGCCGGCTGGGAACGTTGGCCTTGATTAGGCCGGTCACCACGTCCACGCTCGGGCGCTGGGTGGCAAGCACCAGGTGGATTCCGGCCGCACGGGCCAGCTGCGTGATGCGGACCACCGCGTCTTCGACGTCCCTGGGTGCCACCATCATCAGGTCGGCCAGCTCGTCCACGATCACGAGCAGGTACGGATAGGGAACGTAGGCTCGTTCGCTACCCGGCGGCGCCGTGATGCGGCCCGCCCGAACCGCCTTGTTGAAGTCGTCCATGTGCCGGAACCCGGACGCGGCCAGGTCGTCGTACCGCCGGTCCATCTCGCCGACGACCCACTGCAGCGCGTCGGATGCCTTCTTCGGGTTCGTGATGATCTGCGTGATCAGGTGCGGGATCCCGGCGTAGGCGGCCAGCTCGACCCGCTTCGGGTCGATGAGGACCATCCGCACCTCGTCCGGTGTTGCCCGCAGCAGCGTCGAGGTAATCAGCCCGTTCAGGCATACCGAGTTATGCGTCGGTATGCAGGCCCGGCTCGCCAGGTAGAGGCTGCTCGGGCTGCTGACCTGTATGCACCGCACCGGGACCGAAGCCACCGGTCGCACGTCAGTGACGTATCGCCGCGTTTCTGTGCTGTCTTGCCTGACCGGCTGCTGCCCCTCCAACTTGCGTGTGACCTGGAATACCGGATCACCGGGCCGGAAGGCCACGGTGTAGACGACTGACGTCTCGGGTCGGCGACCTCGGCATGGCTTTGCGCGCATGGTGGCGCGGTAGCCCAGGCCCAGAGCCAGTTCCAAGACATCCGCCGCTAGGCGGGCGTTTGCATTCGCGAACTCAACGGAACCCGACGCGGTGCAATAACCGTCGGTGTCAAGCAGGCCTGCGAGCAACGCGCGACGCTGCCGAATCGACGAGCGCAGGTATTGCTCGGGAATGTGCTTGTTCCGGAGCAGGCCAAGTGACCGCAGGAGCGCGCGCATCCCGATGTGCCCATTACCAGCAGTGGCGATCCCATACGCCAGGGCGTCGGCGCATTTGGTGACCCGGTAGCCGTCTGCCCGGATACCGTCCAGGATCTCGGGATCAGCACATGTGATCGTTGGGTGCCGGGAGCTTCCGTCTCCTAGCCAGGCCCCCAAGGTGTAGGGAGCCATCGGCAGATCGCGGTCCGGATATCTAAGCGGACCGCAGACTTTGACTGCATGATTGCACCGGCCGCCCTTTGCGCGCAGGGACGCCGCCATCTGCTGCGTCGTCACAGGCGCCATGTCGCGCGGGCGCAATTGCGCGGAGCCCGCGGCCGCGGCAATGTGCTCGGCCAGCGCCTTGTACAGCAGTTGGCGCGAGTAGGTCTGTGCCCAGAACAGAACACTGCTGCCGGACCGCAGGTAGCCGCGCATGGCGTTCCGGCCTTCCTTCGGCAGCCGAGAGGCGATCTTGTGTACGTGACCGCGCAGCTCCGGACCGACGTCTGCGATCACCTCGGCCGTCGTGACGAGGCGATCAGGCTCCAGCTGGACTTCGGCTGCCCTGGCCGCCACTCGGACAACTACCTCGGCTGACCAGTAGGGCCTTCCGCGCGGCGGCCTGCCCTTGCGCGCACGACCTGGTGCCGTAATGGTGCGCCATTGATGCTGAGCGTCAGCGACTATGACAGTCCCGTCAGAAAACTCCACCTCATAGCAAGGCCGACCATACATAACGTCGGTGGCGGCGAGAACGCAGCAGGGCTGACCTCGCTCATCAAAGACCTCATCGCCGGGCTGGAGGTCGCCCATTAGCTTCCAGCCAGCCGGTGTGGGAATCGGCGTATCCAGCGCAAGAGCCTTGCCCGAGCCGGTCGCGCCGGCGATCAGCATGTGCGGCATCTTGGCGAGGTTAGCCACTACCGTGCGGCCCTCGACGTCCTTGCCGAGACCGACCACCATCGGGTGGTGGTCGGTGGCGGCCACGGGCGAGCGCAGCACGTCGCCGAGGCTGACCACGTCCCGGTCGGTGTTGGGGATCTCGACGCCGATCGCGGACTTGCCCGGGATCGGGGACAGGATCCGTACGTCCGCGCTCTTGACCGCGTAGGCGATGTTCTTGGACAGCTGGGTGACGCGCTCGACCTTGACCGCCGGCGCCAGCTCGATCTCATACCTGGTCACCGTCGGCCCGCGGGTGAACCCGGTGACCTGCGCGTCCACCTCGAACTGCTCCAGGACCGCGGACAGCGCCTCCACCATGCTGTCGTTGGCTCGCGTCCGCGCCCGCGGCACCGAGCCGGGCTTGAGCAGCGCCACCGGCGGCAGCGTGTAGCTCGCGTCGGTCGCCGCTGCCAGCGTCAGCTGCTCGGGCTTGGCCGGCGCCCCGGCGGCCGCCGTCTGCGCGGCGCCGGCATCCGGGCTGCCCGCCG
>JASHOV010000022.1 GCA_030038495.1 Streptosporangiaceae bacterium | reverse complement strand
CCTCGCGGTGGCTGGCGACCGGCAGCGCGGCATCGGGGTCGCCGCCCTGCGCGGCGATCATCGCCCGGTACGCGGCCAGCGCCCGGCCGTCGGCCAGTGCCGCGGCCGGGTCGGCGGAGATCCCGGCCAGCCGGAGCATCTCCTCGGCCAGCGCCAGCGTGACGGCCAGCAGGTCGGGCGGCCCTTCGCCGCGCAGCGTCGCGACGGCTTCTTCGACCTCGACCGCGTTGCCCACCGCGCGGCCCAGCGGCACGTCCATCCGGGTCAGCAGCGCACTGGTGCTGACCCCGTTGGCATTGCCGAGCTGGACCATCGTGTGCGCGAGCCGCCGCGCCGACCCGATGTCCGGCATGAACGCGCCGCTGCCGACCTTGACGTCCAGGACCAGGGCCGCCGTTCCCTCCGCGATCTTCTTGGACATGATCGAGCTGGCGATCAGCGGTATCGACTCGACGGTGGCGGTGACGTCGCGCAGCGCGTAGAGCCGCCGGTCGGCGGGCGCCAGACCATCACCGGCCGCGCAGATCACGCAGCCGGCCTTGCCCAGCACCCGGACAATCTCCGCGTTCGACAGGCTCGCCCGCCAGCCCGGGATCGACTCCAGCTTGTCCAGCGTGCCGCCGGTGTGCCCGAGGCCCCGGCCGGACAGCTGCGGCACGGCCGCGCCGCAGCTGGCCACTAGCGGCGCCAGGATGAGCGACACCTTGTCGCCGACGCCCCCCGTCGAGTGCTTGTCCACGGTCGGCCGCGTCAGGCCGGCGAGATCGAGCCGCTCGCCGCTGCTGATCATCGCGTCGGTCCAGGCCGTCAGCTCGGCCGAGTCCAGCCCGCGGAAGAAGATCGCCATCAGCAGCGCCGACATCTGCTCGTCGGCGATGGCCCCGGTCGTATACGCGCCGATGAGCCAGGCGATATCCGCTTCGGCCAGCCGGCCGTCGTCGCGCTTGACCCGGATCAGGTCGACGACGTCAGACATTCCCGTCCCGGCGCTGGGTCAGGTCGTCGCCGGTGAATGCGGCCGGCAGCAGCTCGCCGAGGCGACGCGGCCTCGGGTCGGCATCAAGCAGCAGGTCCGGGCCGCCGGCCTCCATGAGCAGCTGGCGGCAGCGTCCGCACGGCACGAGCGGTGCGCCGTCGCCCGCGACCACGCTGACCGCGACGAGCGGCCCGGCGCCCGCGGCGCGCTGCGCGCTGACCAGTCCGCATTCGGCGCAGAGCGTGAGGCCGAAGGACGCGTTCTCCACGTTGCAGCCGATCACGATGGTGCCGTTCCTGTCGGTGCCGGCCGCGCCGACACGCAGCCCGGAATAGGGCGCGTGCGCGCGTCCCGCGACCTCTCGCGCCGACGTACGAAGAGCCACCCAGTCGATCTCCAAGGGGCCGGTCACGATTTCACGTACGGCTGGCCGTCGGCCTTCGGCGCCCTGACCCTGCCGACCAGGCCGGCCACCGCGATGATCGTCGCGACATAGGGCGCCATGTTCATGATCGGCGCGGGCAGCACCGGGTTGACCGTGGGCAGCACCAGCGCCAGTTCCAGGGAAAAGCCGAACAGCACCGCGGCGCCGACCGAGCCCAGCGGCGTCCAGCGGCCGAAGATCAGGGCCGCCAGCGCGATGTATCCGAACCCTGAGCTCATGTCCGTGGTGAACTGGCCGACCGAGCCGACCGTCAGGAACGCGCCGCCGATGCCGGCGATCAGGCCGCCCAGGATGACGTTGCGGTAGCGGGTCCACAGCACCGGAATGCCGACCGTGTCGGCCGCGGTCGGATGCTCGCCGACCGCACGCACCCGCAGTCCCCACCGGCTGTGGAACATGGCGATCTGGATCACGATGATCGCGGCGTAGGTGATGTACAGGAAGATGTTCGAGTCGAAGAAGATCGGCCCGATCACCGGGATCTGGGCCAGTCCCGGGATCTTGATCGCGCCGAAGGTATTGCCGGTGTTGTAGTTCGGGTTCGTCGACATCAGCCGGTCGAAGAAGTAGTCGGTCATCCCCAGGGCCAGCACGTTGAGCACGACGCCCAGGATGATCTGGTCCATCAGGAACGTGATCGCGAACACCGCGAGCACCAGGCCGACCAGGCCCCCGGTCAGCGATCCGGCGACCAGGCCGGCCCAGACGCCACCGAACGCACTGGCCACGATCGCTGCGCTGAACGCCCCGAACAGCAACTGGCCCTCGATCGCGATGTTGATCACCCCGGACCGCTCGCAGAGGCAGCCCGACAGCGCGCCCAGCACGAGCGGGATAGCGGCGATCCAGGTGCCCTGCATGATGATGATTACGTTGAGGGGTATTGCCCCGGCGTCGGCCCAGCACAGCAGCGCAAGCAGGAAGCAGAGCAGCGCGACGGCGATCGCTATCCGCTTGCCCCGCTGGCGCAGCGGCACCGTGGCCCGGAGTACGGCGAGGCCGAGGCACAGCGCGCCCAGCACGTAGCAGGCCGGGGCGGCCGGCACCCTGATGATCGGTATGTTGACCCCGAGTCCGGACTGGGACAGCGCGAAGCCCGCGTCCCCGGCGTGCGCGAGCATGCCGAACACCAGGATGTCGATCAGCCCGAGCACCGCGAACGTAACCGCGGCCACGTGCCGGCGTTCGGTAGTCAGCGGCGCGCGTACCGCGACAGCAAGCGTGGTCACCCGTTCCACCCTTTCGCGACGGCCTCCATGCCGGTGCCCGCGGTTGTCCGCAACCGGAACACGGCCCGGATCAGCGCGGGCGCGGCCACGAACAGGACGACGAGTCCCTCGAGCACCTGGACGATGTCGGCCGGTACTTGGCCGAGCGTGGCCGCCTCGACGTAGGTGCCACCCACATGCAGGGCGCCGAACAGCAGCCCGGCCAGCACCACTCCGATCGGCCGGGCCCGGCCGAGCAGAGCCACGGTGATCCCGTCCGGACCGTAGGTGCCGTAGCTGTTGAATGTCAGCTGCGTGTTCGTGCCCTGCACCACCGCGGCTGCCGACAGCCCGGCGAGCCCGCCGGCCAGCAGCATTACCAGGATCCAGGACCGCTCGACGTTGATCCCGGCGGTGCGGGCCGCGCTCGGGCTGGCGCCGACCGTGCGGAACTGGAAGCCCGTGGTTGTCCGCGCCAGCAGCCACGCGCACGCGAGCGCCGCCGCCACGGCGATCAGGAAGCCGACCCCGACCTGCGGGGGCGGGCCGCCGACATGGCCGAGGTTGGCGTCGTTGGCGATGAATGGCGCGATCTCGTTGGTCTGGCCGGGCTGCTGGAGCATGGCCGGGTGCGACAGCAGATACTCGAGCAGGTCGTACATGACGTAGTTCAGCATGATCGTGACGATGACCTCGTGCGCTCCGGTCCTGGCCTTGAGCAGGCCGACGAACCAGCCGATCACGGCCCCGCCGATGAAGGCGCCGATCACGCAGACGACGACGTGAATGACCGGCGGCAGGCTCACCCCGAAGCCAAGCCAGGTGGCCACGACCGCGCCCCCAACCCACTGGCCGGCCGCGCCGATGTTGAACAGCCCGCACCGGAACGCGACCGCTACCGACAAGCCGGTCAGGATGAGCGGCGTGGCCTGCGCGCAGGTCGATGACAGCGGATAGAAGATCGCCGCGATCGAGCCGCCGTGGGCTGCCGCGCTGATCGTCGAAGGGTTCAGGATCGCGCCTTCGAACATCTGCGAGTAGGCGAAGGACACCGAGTCCCACGTCTGCCCGAGCGCGTAGCCGGGATTGGCGAAGAAAGAGCTCCAGGCCCTGGTCACGACCGGATCACTGAACACGATCAGGACGCCGCCCACCACCAGCGCGAGGAAGATCGCGAGGATGGTGATCACGGCGGAACTGCCCTGCGTGATCGCCTGGATGATCACGCTGCCGGTCAGCCGGGCCCGGCTCTGGCCAGTCGCGGCTGGCGCCGGCTCGGGCTCGGGCCCGGGCGAGTCAGGCGGCGGCGCCGGAATGTCGCTCACTGCTCAGGCTCCTCGTCTCGCGGCTCGCCGGAAGCGGCTGATAGCTCGAGTGCCTCATCAGCGTCCAGCCGCTGGCGGGGCACAGGGCCGTCACCCGGCGGACCGGCGACCCCGGCGCCGGCCATCAGCAGGCCCAGCTCTTCCTCGGGGACGTCCGGCGCACAGAAGCCGACGATCTTGCCCTCGTACATGACCGCGATCCGGTCCGACAGTGCGTAGATCTCGTCGAGCTCGGAGGAGACAATGACCACCGCGACGCCCTGGTCGCGCTGCTTGACGATCTCGGAGTGCACGAACTCGATCGAGCCGACATCCAGGCCTCGGGTGGGCTGGCTGGCAAGCAGCAGCTTGTTTCCCCGGCTCAGTTCCCTGGCGACGACGACCTTCTGCTGGTTGCCGCCCGACAATGTCCCGGCTCTGGTCATTACCGACGTCGTTCTGACGTCGTATTCGTCCACCAGGTGCACGGCCGCCTTACGGACGGCGTCAAGATCGAGGACAATGCCGGAGGCATAGGGCGGCCGGTCGTAGACGTCGAGCACAAGGTTGTCGGCCACAGAGAAGCCACCGACCAGGCCGTCTTCCTGCCGGTCCTCGGGGATATAGCCGATGCCCGCCCGCAGCCGGTCATGGGTGCTCGCCGCGGCGATGTCGGTGCCGTCAAGCAGCACCGAGCCGGTCGCCGGGCGCAGTCCCATCAGTGCCTCGCACAGCTCGGTCTGCCCGTTGCCCTGGACGCCCGCGATCCCCAGGATCTCGCCCGCCTTGACATCGAACGACAGCGACTGCACGGCCTGGGCCCCGTTCTCGCCGGCGACGCTGAGGTCCCTGACGTCTAGCACCACTCCGGCCGGGGTGGCCGTCTCCTTGCTGACGCGCAGTTGCACCGAGCGGCCGACCATCAGCGCCGCCAGCTCGGCGTCGCTGGTGGTCGGCGGGCGTTCTCCTACCACCTTGCCGCGGCGGATGACCGTGATGTTGTCGGCGACGGCCTGGACTTCCTTGAGCTTGTGCGAAATGAACACGATGGACCGGCCGCTGTCGCGCAGCTGGCGCATGATGCGGAACAGGTCCTCGGTCTCTCCGGGAGTGAGAACCGCGGTCGGCTCGTCCAGGATCAGGATGCCAGCGTCCCGCAGCAGCGCCTTGATGATCTCGACCCGCTGCTGCACGCCGACAGGGAGGTCCTCGACCACCGCGTCGGGATCGACCCGAAGCCCGAAGCGCTGGGACAGCTCGGCCACCGATGCGCGGGCGCGCCGGCGGTCCAGCAGTCCGAGCGAGGGCAGGTTTGGCCCGCGCCCGCCCAGCCCCGGCAGCGTCAGCCGGCGCACCGGCTCCTCGCCGAGCGTGACATTCTCCGCCACCGTGAAGACCGGGACCAGCATGAAGTGCTGATGGAC
>JASHOV010000239.1 GCA_030038495.1 Streptosporangiaceae bacterium | reverse complement strand
AGCATCTCGGTGTCACCTTCCTGTGCACGGCCCAGGCCGGCGGCCCAGGTTTCCTAGCTCTCCTGTTTGAGTGAACGTACAACTTCAACTGTATATTTCTTGCGCGCCTTGTCAAGAGAAGATTGAGCGCCGGCGGGTAGGAGGGGCGCGGGCAAGGGTCGAGTCGGACCGCACGTCGCCCCGGACGCTCCGCACGTCGCCCCGGACGCTCCGCAAGTCCCCCAAGACGGGTAGTACCGGCTCAAGGCCGGACACGCCAGGCACCGGGCTGCGGGCGACGCGATACCCGGCCTCGCGGCCCGCGGAGCACCAGATCACCTAACGGAAAAGAAAGCACGCATTATCAAACAAGGTATTAACATCGGCTATTCAGTCACAATGATCTTTCCGTACCCCGCCGTCCGGCCCACATGCGTTAGCCTGCGAATTCGTAACGTAATCCGTGCTCCGTAAGATTCACGGCGCCGGCCCGTCGGACCGCTTGAGCCGCGCCCGATACAGCGCCGATACAGCGCCGATACAGCGCCGATGCGGCGCACGGCAAGAAACGCACGAGGCGGCTGGAAATGCGCGAGATGGCAAGAAATGGCTATTGATATTCTGCAGGTAACGGCCAGGCCGCCAGAACGCGTGCGGCCGCGGCGGTCGCGGCCGGGCGGGCGGCTGGCTCAGGGCCTGATCGTGCTGTGCTACCTGGTCGCTGCGGTCGGCATGACCTGGCGCCTGTGGGCGGACCCGTCGAGGATGGCGCCCACGGCGGTTGACGGCAACGTCAACATGGACATATATCTCAGCACATGGTTCATGCGGTACGTTGCGACCGCCCTCGGCCACGGCCATTTGCCAGCATTAGTAACAACGGGAATTAATTCACCCCGCGGCGTCAACGCGATGTGGAACACCTCGTTACTCGCGCCCGCGTTCCTGCTCGCGCCGGTAACCATAATTGCCGGACCAGTGACGAGCCTGACCGTCCTGTTGACGCTCGGCTTCGCCGGATCGGCTACCTCAATGTTCGTGGTGCTGCGGCGCTGGCAGGTCAGCGTCACCGCCGCCGCCCTCGGCGGGGCGCTATTCGGCTTCATGCCCGCGATGACGGTGGCGGCCCAGGACCACTATCACCTGCAGTTCGCCGTGCTACCGCCGCTGATCATTGACGCGGTGCTCATGCTGGTGACGGGCCGCGGCCGCCCGGTGCGCACCGGACTCTGGCTCGGCCTGCTCGTCTCGCTACAGCTCTTCACCGCCGAGGAACTCCTGGTCGACACGGCCATCGTCGGGACTGTGATCGTGCTGCTCCTCGTGCTCAGCCGACCGCGGGAAGCGCCGGATCGGCTGCTCCCCGCGTTGGCGGGCGCGGGCACGGCGCTCGCCGTGACGCTGGTGATCTGCGGCCGCGCGCTGTGGGTTCAGTTTCACGGTCCGCTGGCCGAGCACGGCAGTCCGTGGAACGTGCTCGCCTACGGTTACCCGCCGTCGGCGTATGTGACCGCGCCCAGTGCGATGCTGCTGCACGGGAACTTCGCGCAGTACCTGGCCGCCACCGGCCAGCACCCGATCGAGGAGTTCGGCTACCTCGGCTGGCCGCTGCAGATCGCCCTGATCGCGCTGCCTTTCGTCTTCTGGCGGCACATCCGGATCCGCGTGCTGGGCCTGTCGGCTCTGGCGATGGAGTGGCTTGCCATAGGCGGCCACTCCGTGCCTTTCGCTGGCCGCATTTCTGTCCCGGACTGGCTGCTGCCCTGGCATTACCTGCAACACCTGCCGATCCTCAACCAGCTGATCGTCGTCCGGCTCTCCATCTTGTCCGACGGGATCGCCGCGGTCGTGCTCGCGCTGGCCGCCGATCGGACCATCGCCACGATCCGTAGGCGGGAGGACTGGCGCCGACTCGCCTTCGCGTGCGCGGCCGCGGCCGGCTTAGTCGCGATTGTCGTGCCGATCATCCCGCGCCCGGTGCCAGCGCACGAGGTCTCCGTGCCGCCACCGGGCTGGACCAGCGTCATACGCGGCCTGCACCTGCCGGCCGGCGCCCCCGTCCTGGTCCTGCCGCTGGACCGCGCGGTCGAGATGGAGTTCCAGGCCCTTACCGGGGAGCCGATCTCGACGACCGGCGGATACTGCATCGCCCCTGACCCGGCCGGCCAGGCGAAAAAGTGCGAGGACCGCTTCCTCGAGACGGGCCCGGAACGGGCGCTCGCCCGCCGCAGCAACTGGCTGGCCGATCTCCGGGGCGGGCCGGGACCCTCGTTCCTTACTACCGCCGAGGCGCTTGAGCAATGGCGGCCGGGCGCGGTGGTGATCATCATGGCCAATCGCCCGGCGCTGCGCAATTTCATGGTCAGCTTCTTCGGGCCGCCCACGACGGCCCACGACGACGTGATGGGCTGGCGTACCACGGCGCGGTACCTGGATCACCTGGCCGCCTACATTCGAGCAACAACAACGGTGGGTACTTGCTGTTGTACGAGCGGCGCCGTCAGGATGTCCCCCAGCGCTTGCGGTGCTGGGCCGGGCGGTTAACTGGGAGGGTTTGTGCTCTCCCAGGACCCTGATCCTCCCAGTTAAGCCGGTGGGCCAGCCACCGCCCGACGCGAGTGTGCTGGATATCTGCCGGCTCCGCGTCGTTTCTCGCAAGCAACAGGGCGACAGTTAAGCTAAAGCGCCAGCAAAGTGTGTGTATAGCACTGATATAGTTGTTGCTGCACAACGATCTCTGCGACCGTCAGCAAGCGGCCGAATGGGACTAGCCGTACGGCGCCGCTCCGCTTGAGCCGGGCCGCTACAACGAGACGGGAAGAGCTCCGGGAACAACTGATTGTGGATTCCTTGCTAGTAGCGGCCAAGCCGTCGGATCGCGTGCGGTCGTGGCGGCTCCGCCCGGGCGGGCGGCTGGTCGAGGGCCTTGTGGTGCTGGGCTACGTCATGGCTGCCGTCGGCATGACCTGGCGGCTGTGGGCGCACCCGTCGACGACGGCTCCGACCGCATTCGGCGCCAACGTCAACGTGGACGTCTACCTCAGCGCCTGGTACATGCGGTACGTCGCGACCGCGCTTGCGCACGGTCACCTGCCCGCGCTCGTCACCACCGCCCTTAACTCGCCGCAAGGCGTCAACGCGATGTGGAACACCTCGCTGCTGGCGCCCGCGTTCCTGCTTGCCCCGGTGACGCTGATCGCCGGTCCGATGACGAGCCTGACCGTTCTGCTGACCCTCGGCTTCGCTGGGTCAGCGACCTCCATGTACGTGGTGCTGCGACGCTGGAGCGCCAGCGTCGCCGGAGCCGCTCTCGGCGGCGCGTTCTTCGCCTTCATGCCCGCGATGATGGTCGCGGGCGAGGACCACTATCACCTGCAGTTCGCGGTCCTGACGCCGCTGATCATTGACGCCATGCTCAGGCTGGTGACCGGACGCGGCCGTCCGGTGCGCACCGGACTCTGGCTCGGCCTGCTCGTCTCGCTTCAGCTCTTCATTGCCGAGGAACTGCTGGTGGACACGGTGGTCGCCGGAGCGGTGATTGTCCTGGTTCTCGCGCTCAGCCGGCCATGGGCCGTGCTGAGACGGGTGCTTCCCACGCTCGCGGGCGTGGGCACGGCCCTGGCGCTGACGCTGGTGATCTGCGGTCGGGCCCTGTGGGTCCAGTTCCACGGGCCCCTGGCCGAGCACGGTAGCCCGTGGAACGTCTTCGCCTACGGTTACCCCCCGTCGGCGTACGTCACCGCGCCGAACGCGGTGCTGCTGCACAGCAACTTCGCCCAGTACCTGGCCACCACCGGCCAGCACCCGATCGAGGAGTTCGGATACCTCGGCTGGCCGCTGCAGATCGCCCTGATCGCGCTTCCCTTCGTCTTCTGGCGCGACCTCCGGATCCGGGTCATCGGGATATCGGTCCTGCTCATGGAGTGGCTCGCCATGGGCGGTCATTCCCTGCGGCTGGTCGGCCAGCAGCGGCTAGCGGCACGGCTGCTGCCGTGGTACTGGCTGCAGCACCTGCCGGTCCTGAACCAGCTGATCGTGGTCCGGCTTGCGATCCTGACCGATGGTGCCGCGGCCGTCGCGCTCGCGCTCGCCGCAGATCGCACGATCGCCGCGGTGCGCGGGAGGCAGGGCTGGCTTCCGCCTCCCGCGGACGAACGCTGGCGCTTGCCCGCCTTCGCCCGCAAGCTCTGGGGCCGGCGCCCCCTGGCCGACAAGCTCTGGGGCCGGCGCCCCCTGGCCGGCAACCTCTGGCGCCGGCGCCCCCTGGCCGGCAAGGTCTGGCGCTGGCCCGCTTTCCTGGGCGAACGCCGCCGTCGGCTGCTCCTCGCGGGCGCGGCCATGGCTACGCTGATCGCCATCGTGGTGCCGATCATCCCGCGCCCGGAGCCGGGCTCGACCGTCAGTCCGCCGACGCCAGGCTGGACCACGGTCATCAGTCGCCTCCATCTTCCGGCCGGCGCCGCGGTCCTGGAGTTGCCGCTCGGCGGCGCGGGCGAAATGGAGTTCCAGGCGACTACCGGCGAGCAGATCTCGATCACGGGCGGGTACTGCATAGCGCCCGACCCGGCCGGCCAGGCGATCAAGTGCGACGACCCGCCCCTGCTCTCGGCCGCGGAGTCTGCCGTCGCGACGGCGAGCTACTGGATGGCGCGCGGGCCGGGATGGCCGGGGGTCACGCCTGCCACCGCTGCCGAGGCGCTGGTGCGCTGGAATCCCGCCGCTGTCGTCATCACCATGGCCAACTACCCGGACCTGCGCAACTTCATGATCGGCCTCTTCGGGCGGCCCACGGCGGCGCAGGACGACGTCATGGGCTGGCGCGTCACACCGCAGCTCCTGGCTCACCTGCCCGCATACGTCCATGCGCAGGCCGAGGCGCGGGCCGAAGCGCGGGCCGAAGCGCGGGCCGAAGCGCGGGCGAAGGCGGCCCGGGCAAAGTCGACCAGGGCCAGGCCAGCACCGTCGCAGCGAACCTAGGTGAAACCGCGCTCAGGCCATCCGCTCGATCACGGTCGCGTTGGCCTGACCACCGCCCTCGCACATGACCTGCAGGCCATACCGGCCGCCCGAGCGCTCCAGTTCGTGCAGCAGTCTGGTCATGAGGATGGCTCCGGATGCACCGAGCGGGTGCCCGAGCGCGATGGCTCCCCCGTTGGGGTTGGTCTTCTCCAGCGGGCCGCCGGTGTCTGCCGACCATGCCAGCAGCACGGGAGCGAACGCCTCGTTGACCTCGAACACGTCGATGTCGTCGATGTCCAGGTGACCCTTCCGCAGGACCAGCTGGGTCGCCGGGATCGGGCCGGTCAGCATATAGACCGGGTCGGCGCCGACCACTGCCATCGCGTGGATGCGCGCCCGCGGCGTGAAGCCGTACCTTCGCACGGCGGCAGGCGAGGCGACCAGCAGTGCCGCCGCCCCGTCGGAGATCTGCGAGGCCGTCGCGGCCGTGAGTTCCCAGCCCGGCCGCAGCGGCTTCAGCTCGGCCATCTTCTCCAGCGTCGAGTCCCGGCGCGGCCCCTCGTCGGTCCGCACGCCGGCTACCGGCGTGATCTCGCGAGCGAACCGGCCCTCGTCGATCGCCCGGATCGCCCTGCTGTGGCTGCGCAGCGAGAATTCCTCCAGCTGCGAGCGCTTCAGGCCCCACTTCTCGCATATCAGCTGCGCGCCGCGGAACTGTGAGATCTCCTGGTCGCCGTATCGGTCCTGCCAGCCCCGGCCAAACGGGGAGGCCAGTCCCTCCTTCATGGGTAGCGCGACGGTCGTGCCCATCGGCACCATGCTCATGCTCTCGACGCCGGCCGCGATCACCAGGTCCTGCGTTCCCGACATCACCGCCTGCGCGGCGAAGTGCACGGCCTGCTGCGACGACCCGCACTGCCGGTCGATGGTGACGCCGGGCACGCTCTCGGGCAGCCCCGCCGAGAGCCAGGCGTTCCTGGCGATGTCGATTGCCTGCGGCCCGGCCTGCGATACGCAGCCCATCACGACGTCCTCGACGGCGGCCGGGTCAACTCCGGTGCGAGCGACGAGCTCGCGCAGCACGTGCGCCGCCAGGTCCACGGGATGAACCGCCGACAGGGCGCCGTTCCGCTTGCCGATGGGGCTGCGGACCGCCCCGACTATGTATGCGTCGTGCACCACTGACCTCCATGCCCCGGGCGAGTCACCACGGGGCCCTGGCGTGCCCGCTTGCCGCGCCGCCGGGGTGCACGCGCCGACGCGCCAGTATGACGTTTACCGTCACATTGAGGCTACCGCGCGCTTTGGCAGTGCCCATAGACCCCGCGCCGCACAAGCCGGCTCGCGATTACTGCCCGTCACCTGTCATCGTCCGGCTACGATCCGTGAATGCGCTTCGCCGGGGGAAGCCGCATAATCCATGGTCAAGCCGCCGCGTGCGGACAAGTAGTCACGCATCGCGCCCGGCACCGGACGGGGGGGTAATGACGAAGAGCAACGCCGACAGCGCGGAGCTGGTCAGCATCGGCCAGCTGGCCAAGGCCGCCGGTGTCAGCAGTCGCACGATCCGGTACTACGAGGAACTCGGGATCCTGCCCGAGCCGCGCCGGTCGCCGGGCGGGACGCGCAAGTACCCGAAGGAGTACGGCGGCTACATCGCGGCCGCGCTGGCGCTGAAGGACCTGGGCTTCCGGCTCGAGGAGGTCAAGCCGCTGGCCAGGCTCGCAGTCGGCCGCGCGGTCAGCCCGGGCCAGCGCGACGCCGCTGCGCGCCTCGTGGAGGACAAGATCGAGGCTCTCGCCCGCCAGGTCACGGTGCTGCGCCGACTGCATGATTCGGTGCGCGCACCCGATGGCGGCCTGCCCGTGTCCGCGGTGCTCGGATCGGCGGTATCCGCCCGGCCCGGCCTGACCGTCGTTCCCGATGACGGTGCCGCTTAGGACGGGAACGATTGCCCGGTAGCTGAGGCACTACTTAAGCTGAACCCGACCTATGCTGAGGGGGCAAGCACCTCGGGAGGCGGCATGAGCCAGGGCTTGATCCTGCTGCTGGTACTGGCGGCCATCGTCGCGTACGTCATCACCAGGACCCGCCGCCGGATGGGCCTGCTGGTCACGGGGAAGACGTGGATCGCGATCATGACCGGCTTCGTGATCATCGTGCTGGCGGCCTGGGCGGCCACCGCCAAGTAGCCGCGGCCTCAGAGCAGCGTGATGCCGCTGCTGCCCTTGATCGGCATCTCGAACCACACGGCCTTGCCGTCCTTCGTGGGCCGCGATCCCCACCGGGTCGCGAGCTGATCGACGAGGTAGAGGCCGCGGCCGCCCTCATCACTCTCGCCCGCGCTGCGAATGCGCGGCAGCCGGAGGTCGGCGTCGAACACCTCGACCCAGATGGCCTCCGCGCCCCGGCGCAGGCGCAGCGTGAAGTCCTTCCCTGCGGGCGCGGCCAGGCCGTCCTCGAACGGCGAAAGATCCCAGTCGCCGATGATCCCGAGCGGCCCGGCCCCGGCGCCTTCCAGCACCAGCTCGTGCCGGGGCGTGGGCGAGACCGCGGCGTGCAGGACGACGTTGGTCACGACCTCGGAAACCAGCAGGCAGGCCAGGTCGGCCTGCTCGAGCTCCATGCCCCAGTTGGTGAACGTCTCGTGCGCCAGCCGCCGGGCCTCGGAGACGCGGATCGGCTCGGCCGGGAACTGGCCCTCCCACGACGCCAGGTCCACGGGCGACGTGCGCACGACGACGACCGCCATGTCGTCGTCGATCTCGCCAGGCACCGCCGTCTCTGCCGCCTCGGCGACCTGCTCGACGCTCCCGTCGGCGGCGTCGCGGACGGACTGGCGGAGCATCTGCATGACCTCGGCGTCGCTGTAGTGCCCGTTGCCGTCGGCCCGCTGCCGCCTGTCGATCAGGCCGTCGGTGTAGAAGACCAGCGTCGAGCCCGGCGCCAGGTAGCGGTTCTCCTCGCGGTACGTCGGCAGACCGGGCACGCCCTTGCCGCGCACGCCGAGCAGCACACCGCGGTCCAGGATCTCCAGCTGGCTCACGTCATGGCCGCGGACCAGCAGCGGCGGCACGTGCCCGGCGTTGGAGAACGACAGGGTCCGCGACCAGGCGTCGTAGACCATGTAGGTGCAGCTCACCGTCGGCGGATCGGCGGCCGCGAAGCCATGCTCTTCTGCCGCCGCGGGCCCAAGGCTGCGCACCCAGTCGTCCAGCCGCCGCAGGATCTCGGCCGGCGACTTGTCGTCCTGCGCGAACGCGCGCAGTGCGGCCCGCAGCTGGCCCATCACGGCCGCAGCCCGCGCGCCGCGGCCCTCGACATCTCCGATGACGATGCCGACCCGGCCCGCAGACAGGGGGATGATGTCGTACCAGTCGCCGCCGACCTGAGTCTGAATGCCCTGCCCGTGCGTTTCCAGCGGCTTGGCCGGA
>JASHOV010000238.1 GCA_030038495.1 Streptosporangiaceae bacterium | reverse complement strand
AAGGCGAATTCCAGATGCCGAGCCAGCCATCGCCGAGGCGTCCCGCCCGCCGGACCGCCGCGTCCGACCGGCCGCCGACGACGATCGGGATCGGCACGGCCGGCGCGGGAGCGACGATCACCTCGTCCAGGTCAAAGTACGCGCCGTGGAAGCTGACCGCATCGCCCGCCAGGAGCTGGCGGATGACCGCCAGGCATTCGTTCATCCTGGCCCCGCGCGTGGCCGGGTCCACCCCGCAGGCCCAGACCTCGTGCCGGTCCTCGCCGCCGATCCCGACACCAAGCACGAGCCGCCCCGGCGCGAGCACGGCAAAGTCAGCAAGCTGGCGGGCGACCAGGACGGGGTGACGCAACGGCAGCAGGTACACGCCGATGTGGACGGGCAGCGTCGGGTGCAGCATCGCCAGGGCCGTCGCCTGGGTCAGGCCGTCGAACCCGGAACCGCCGAAAAAGCTGACGTGGTCGCCGCAGCAGACGTGGTCGATGCCGGCGTCGCTGATTCGTGCTAGCACCTGCCGGGCGGCGTCGGCGCCGCGGCTGAGCAGGTCAGGGGGTGGGAACATGCCGACCCTGGGCGGCAAGATGACCTCGGACATGCTGTCGACGCTACGAGCGGGCACCCGGCGCTCGCTATCGGGTGAACTACCGTCTGGGTGGTGCGCCCGGCCGCCGGGACCAGGTCAGGCGCCGTCGCGGGATCGAGTGAACTACCTAGGCCGCGAACGCCGCCCGCAAGAACGGTCTGGACGTCCACCCCAGCCCCGAAGCCTGGGCCGCTCTGAAGGACTCCGCGCTCGTGCGCATCCAGTGGGATCCCGATCGGGCACTGTCCGGCGGGCAGCTGCCACGCCGTCCAGATCGGCCTGTCCCGCGGCGCCGTACGCCTCTACTGCGATCAGTGGATCCGCTCGATCACCGACATCTCCGGCTTGGTCCGCGAGATCACCATGCTGCCCGCGGCAGACCGAGCCGCAGCGGCGGCAGCGCAGCTGTCGGCCGGGCGCGTGTACCCGCTCGACCCGGACGCGCCCGCGGATTGGCGCCGACCATCATGACCCCGCCGATTGCCGCCCTGGAGCTGCCACATGATCCCGGCCGCGGACCACGGATGCGATCAGTGGGATCGGACTCAGCCGCAGCCACCACGAGACGGCCAGGATCCGCTTTCGTCGTGCGCACACGTTCCTCCCGGCCGTCGCTCGCTGGGATCCCACGCGATGCCTAATTGCGGCAATGCGTGCCGTGAGCTGTCGTGATTGCCTGCTTCTATCGCGAGGCTATCGTGATCATGCCTGGGGGAAGTGCGGAGACTGGGCTTGGAAACCAACGAACGCCGTCGTAAAGCCGCAGTTTACGCCCACCTGATCGACTCCGGCCCAAGGCGCCAATATTTAGTTCGAAAATTGGCCTCTAAACTGCGCCCCCAGCAGGATTCGAACCTGCGCACACGGCTCCGGAGACCATGTGACCTTGCGTGGCGATCATTACGTTGACCTGCAGAAACGTTGGAGATGAGCCCATGCAGGCGACATCTCTATCGTGATTCTGTCGTGGCCCTCAGCCTGAGCCGTCATGGCCACAAGGCCCCGCCGGTGGCTGGCTAGATGGTCAGTAGCTGCGCGTCACGCCGATTGAGGATCTTGTCCTGCTGAGTCCAAATGACCATCAGCTGGAGGAGTGCACGATGGGTCGGGACGGAGATCCGGGGGTCTGGCCAGTCGCGATCGGGCGGCGGCTGATGCGCGCTCATGCATGACGAGCGGGCGGGTTATGCGGCTTCGTGATCCTCTGGCATCTTCCGCGCTTCATGAAGACGGCGAGCGCGGACTCCGCCGTCTCACGGAGTCGGTCCAGGGATCGTCATGCATCCGCGACATGCCACGCGAGAATGTCACATATCAGCAGCCCGCTCAGCAACGCCGGGTCGTCACGAAGGAGCACTCTGGCTCCGTCGACGTCGTCGGGGAATGATGCCACCCCGATCGGGTCAGCGGCGGGGAATTCATCAAGGCGGTACATCGGGCCCGCATGCACCGCGCTTCCGGCCTGTTCGAGCTTGGCGAGAAAGCGTCCATGATCAAGGAGAGTCGGCTGGTCTCGAAGCTAGATGCCCCGGATCCAAGCCGGTCCCCTCCGGTAGATGGCGATCGATCTGGGTTTAGCTTCGGCCATGTCGTCAATTTAGGTGAACTGCATCGCAATGCTCGCCGTACCGGCTCCTTCGGACATCCGCCCGTGCCGCAGAGCGATGTCAGAGTTTTCTCGGTCGGTACGCATCGGAGCGATGCTCGATGGCCATGACCGTGACGGTGCGGAGCTCGTTGTCGATGCGGTAGATCACGCGGTAGTCGCCACGCCTGGCGCTATGCAGCCCTTCAAGCCCGAGCCTGAGCGGCTTGCCTACTCGATGCGGGCTCGCTGCCAGGGAGCCGTAAATGAACTCAACTGCCGCGGCGCCGATTTTCTCCGGCAACCTGGCGAGCGTGCGGCGCGACGTGGCAGTCCAGGCCACGCCGAATGCAGCGTCGCTCACTGGCCGGATATCAGCCGCTGGGCCTCGTCCTTGCTGAGGACTACTGCACTGCCAGCGCTGACCTCTGCGAGGCTCGTCCGGATGTCAGCCAGCAGGTCCGCGCTATCCATGATGTCGAGCGTCTCTTCCAGCGACTCCAGGTCCTCGACGCTCATCACGACGGCAGCTGGATGCCCGTGCTTGGTAATCACAACCCGGCCGTGCTCCCGCTCCAGCCTGTCGACCACCTCCGACAGCCGGTTCTTGACGTCGGCGAGTGGCATCTGCTCCGACACTGACATGGCTATAAGTATAGCTACCTCCTGCCGCACGGCAACCCCGCCCTGGCATCCGCTGATGCCGCTGATCAGGTGTTGAACTGTGTCAGTTGGCTGTTGTCGCCGATTTGATCTTGCCGCACTCAGTCGAAGCTGGAGTTAGAGTCCGACGGCCTTGGCGCCGTAGACCGCCTGGCTGTAGGTGAAGTCGTCGCCGTCGGGAGAGTCGAGCTGCTGGACCATGCTGTCGTAGCTGAATCCGCCCTCCTGCATGTAGCCCTTGGCAGCCTCGGCTGCCTGCTGGTCCCAGTTGACCTGGATCTGGTTCACCGCAAGCTTCGCCTCGGACGCAGTGAAGCTGTTGCCAGCCGAGGAGTCCAGCTGCTGGATCAGACCCAGGCGCGAGAAACCACTGCCCATCTGCAGG
>JASHOV010000237.1 GCA_030038495.1 Streptosporangiaceae bacterium | reverse complement strand
AAGTTCGTGCTGGACCGGGTATGCACTCCGGAGATGGCAGGCCCGGAACTGGCCGGTCCGCTGCGCGAGCTATTCGACGATCTCGACGGGCCGCAGCTGTCCGAGTACCTGATCGGCGGGGTGCTCAAGGCCGACCTGAGGCCCCTGCACGCCAAGAGCCTGAAGTGGGACATGCTGCGCGCCGATGACTTCCTGCTGCCACCGCTGCCCAACCACCTATTCACGCGCGACAACTCTGCCTGGGCCTACGGCGGAGTCTCGATGAACCCGATGGCCAAGCCCGCCCGGCAGCGGGAGAGCCTGCACATCCGCGCCATGTACAACTATCACCCCATGTTCGCCGCCGCCGACTTCCTCACCTACTACGGCGACGACGACGCCAACCACATGCCGGCCAGCGTGGAGGGCGGCGACGTGCACGTGCTGGGCCACGGCACGGTGCTGATCGGCATGGGTGAGCGCACCACGCCAATGGCGGCGGAGATCCTCGCCCGCGCCCTGTTCGGCAGCGGTCAGGCCCGCACCGTGATCGCCGTGGAGATTCCCAAGTCCCACGCGACGATGCACCTCGACACGCTGATGACCATGATCGACCGCGCGACCTTCGTGCTCTACCCCTATATCGACCGTCACCCGCGCTCATGGACCATCACGCCCGACGGCGAAGGCCTGAAGGTCAGCCGTAACCGCAGCCTATGGGACGCCCTCGCCGAGGCGATCGGCGTTGACGAGGTCACCGTGCTGGTCACTGACGAGGACTTCCGCGCCGCCGAGCGGGAGCAGTGGGATGACGGCACCAACTACCTGGCTGTAGCCCCGGGCGTGATCCTCGGCTATGACCGCAACAACGCCACCAACACCATGCTGCGCAAGCATGGCATCGAGGTGATCGAGGTGCCCGGAAGCGAACTCGGCCGCGGGCGCGGCGGCCCCTGCTCAGCTCGTCGCGCGCCGACCGGCAGCCCTGCAGAGACCCGAGCAACATCCTCCGGTCCCGCTCCGGTAGCCGTTGCCACAGCGAGGGGACGTGCGGGCGCAGGGATTCCAGGACGGCATGCCAGTCCTCCGGGCTGGCCGCGACCGCTTCGCGGATCTGGCCGGCTAGCTCGACGAGGGAGACCAGGCCTGATCCCTGACAGGCTGGCGGCAGCCAGAGCAGGCTCGCCTGTGGCCGGGTGCCACTGGGATGCGCCGCGGGAGCAGGCCATGCCGGGAGATGGCGTGGACCACGCTGCCGGGGAACCTGCTGGTAACCGCGATGGTCACGTCGACCATGGTCAGTCCCGTGCCGGCGACGACAAAGACCTGTGGCCGCCGGCTGGCTGGCTCCGACCCGAAGCGGTCCAGGCCACCGGGCTGCCATGGATCTGCGATGACCGCGCGGACGTCGGGAGCCTCGAACGGCAGCTGTGCCGGAGCGTGGCCACTGGCAAGCACGGCGACGTCAAAGTCCACCCATCGTCCGCCGGCCGCGATCCAGGCGCCTGGCTGACCGAGCCGCGGGCGGATTGCAGTGACGGCCTCGGTAAGCGAGGTGAGAGTGCTGGGCGCTGCCGCTCTCTGGCTGTCGGCGAGCGACTGACGTAGGTAATGCCGGTAAGCCGGCCGGGGCAGGAAGGTCGCCGGGCCGGTCCCCTCGGGTGCCACGCCGGATCGCTGGGCCCATTCGATGAGGTGGCCTGGTTCATCAGGCCGCGCGCTCATCTTCCCGGCGGGTGCGTTCAGCAGGTGCAGGTCGTTGTCAGTCGAGTAAGCCTGGCCCGCGCCGTGACGGCCGTGCTGGTCGAACAGCCAGATCTGCATGGCCAGCCGCCGCGCCGATGACTGCTGCAGAAGCTCGCTAGCGACCAGCGAGCCGCTGGCTCCTCCGCCGACGACAGCGACGGTCAGGACGGCGTCGGCCACGCCAGTTCCCCGAGGTTCACGATGATGGCCTCCTGGGTGGTCCGCGCAATGAGCACGATCGCCTCGGCGTCGGCGTCAGGGTTCTCCTCGCGATGGGGGACGTACGGCGGAACGAAGATGTAGTCACCGGGAGCGGTCTCGACCCGGCGCTCCGAAGGCTCGGGGCCCTCGACGTCCAGGAAGACGAAGACGGGATGGCCCGACACAACGTAGATCGCGGTCTCGGAGGCGCCGTGGTGATGGTTGCCAGAGGCTGTCGACGCGGGCACGTGTGTCTGCCCCATCCACAGGTGCCGGGCGCCTACGGTCTTCCCGCTGATCGCCTCCATCCGCTTCATCCCCGTTGTCTGGCCGGTGTCGCCGATGAGACTGCCCGCGCCGACCCGGTGCAGCGCCCGGTGGAAAGGATCAATCCCGGCCAGAACGAGGACGCCGCTAGGAGTTCGAACGAACGCGGCGTCTCCGGCTTGAGAACTCATGGCGTCACGCTCCGCGGGCGAGTGCCAGGCCGCGGAACTGCGGGCCGGGTGGCGGTACCTCTTGGGAGCCTGCCTCCGCTAGCAGACGCCGCAGCGCAGTCGACACGTGGCGTGTCAGTTCGGCCGGCAGGCCCTGACGCGACCACAGGGCGAGAGGAAGCGGGGGTGGTTGCGGCAGATCCGGGCGGCGTTCCAGCCCGGCCGGGGTCTGGCCCAGCGTCGCCATCGCGGCGACGCCAAGCCCAGCGGCCACGGCCGCCTGGACCCCGGCCAGCTGAATGGCCTCCGCGCTGATCACGACCGGGATCGAGTGCTCGGCGAGCGTTTCCAGGGCCCGGGCGCGGAGCGCGCACGGGCCGTCAAACGCGACGATCTGCAGGGGGCGGCCGCGGGCTGGCCGCGCCCAGCCCGGAGCGGAGTACCAGGAGAGTTCCAGATCGCCCACCGGCGTCGCCCGCGGATCGTCGGCCGGGCCGAGCAGCAGCGCCAGGTCGATGCGGCCGGCGGCGAATCCCTCGCGCAGCTCGGCGCCCCGGTCGATCCTGAATCTGATCCGGTATCCGGGCAGGGAGCGCTCGAGGCTCCCGGCCAGATGCGGCAGAAGCTGGGCGGCGGCGTGCTCAGTGGACCCGATCACGATTGTCTCCGCGGCCTTCTCGCTCATACCGTCCAGTACTTCGTCGTGCAGGGCCAGAAGGCGGCGCGCGTGGCCGAGCAGTTCCTCGCCGTCGGCAGTGAAACGCCAGCCGCGTCCGCGTCGCTCGACCAGCGGACGCCCGATCGAGGCCTCCAGGCGGCGTACGTGCTGGCTGACAGCCCCCTGACTCAGGTGCAGGGCATCGGCCGCGCGCTGGAAGCCGCCGGCGTCGGCCACCATGACGAAGCTGCGCAGCGGGCCAATGTCGAGAGTCCTGTTCATGACTCCAGTATAACCGACTAATTCGATAGGAGAAGAAGAGATTTAAATA
>JASHOV010000236.1 GCA_030038495.1 Streptosporangiaceae bacterium | reverse complement strand
AGCGGCCGCAGCGGCCGGACTGGCCATCGCGACCAGGACCGAGGCCCGGCCGGGACAAGCCGGCCCCGGGTCAGGGCGGCCCGGGTGGGCCAGAAGAGTCGGCGCAGGGCAGGCCGGCATCGGGCAAGCAGGCCGCCAGGGCCCGCCGGTCCTGGCCGCCTGCCGCCGCGGCGGCGCTCGCATGGGCGATGTCCGGTCTGGGGCTGTACGTGCTGTTCCTGCACATGTCCCGAACGGTCCCTGTGAACTCGGACGGGGCGGCCAACGCCCTGCAGGCCTGGGCGATGCTGCACGGGAATCCGCTGCTGCGCGGCTGGGTGCTGTCCGACGTGTCGTTCTACACCACCGAGCTGCCGCAGTACATGCTGATCGAGCTGGCGCGCGGGCTGACCCCCGACGTCGTGCACGTGGCGGCGGCGATGACCTACACGCTGGTGGTCCTGCTCGCGGCCCGGCTGGCCAAGGGGAGTGCCACTGGCGGGCAGGGCCTGCTGCGGGCCGCTATCGCGGCCGGGATCATGATCGCGCCGCAGCACTCCGAGGTCATGGTGCTGATGCTGTCACCCGACCACGTCGGCAGCACGGTCCCGGTCATGCTGGCCTGGCTGGTGATCGACAGGGCCGGCCGGCGCTGGTACGTGCCCATCGTCGCGTGGGCACTGCTGGCCTGGGCGCTGGTGGCCGACCAGATCGTGCTGCTGACCGGGATCGCGCCGATGATATTGGTCGGCCTTGCCGTCGCCTATCAGCGGGTGGTCAGGGAGCGCGGACCCCTTCGGTCGGGCATTTTCGGGCTTGCGCTGGCCGCGGCCGGCGCCGGTGCCCTAGAGGCGGGCTGGCACGGCCTGGCCTGGATCCGCGCTCGCGGCGGCTTCTACGTGTTCCCGGTGTCCAATCGAGTCGTCGGGTTCGCGCACCTGGGGCACAACCTGCTGCAGACCTACCAGGGGCTGCTGCTGCTGTTCGGCGCCGACTTCATGGGCCAGCTGCCCGGCCTGGCCCTGGCGATCGCTTTCGTGCACCTGGCGGGGCTGGCCCTGGCGGCCTGGGGCGTGTCCGCGGCCGTGCGACGGTTCGCGACGGTCGACGTCTCGGTCCAGCTGATGGCGGTGGCGGCGGTCATCAGCCTGGCCGCCTACGCCCTCGGCCCGAACGCCGGCGGGTATCTCAGCAATCACGAATTCGCGGCGGTGCTGCCCTTCGGTGCGGCGCTCGCAGGCCGGATGCTGGCGGACAGGCTGCGCCGGGCGCGACTGGTCCCGGCGCTGGCAGCGATCCTCGTCGTTTACGGCATCGCGGCCGCGCGGCTCGTCGCGCTGCCCTCGGTGCCGGCCGAGAACCAGCCGCTGGCGGGCTGGCTGGCGGCGCACAGGCTCACGTACGGGCTGGGCGGCTACTGGATGGCCGACTCGATCTCGCTGGACAGCGGCGGCACGGTCCGGGTCCTGCCGATCAAGGCCGGCCGCCTGGCCTCGCCGCAGCGGTGGGAGGAGGAGCCCGGCTGGTTCAATCCGGCCCAGCACATCGCGAACTTCGTGGTGCTGCCGAGCAACGGCGTAGGCCCGCGGCCCGGGCCCGGCCCCGATCCGCCAACCGTGGCCAGCGTGCTGGCGACGTTCGGCCAGCCGGCGAGGGCATATTTCCTCACCGGATACACGGTCCTGGTCTGGGACACAAACCTGCTGGCAGATCTGCACTGGGCCGCTGACCAGCTGGCGCCTGGCGTGGCAGCTCGCGGCTAGGCGATTTGGTGTCCGGATGCCGGTAGGCTGACCGGGTCTTGACTCCCAGATTCCGAGGACTTCCATGCGACGCATTGCTGCGTCTCTGCTGATTCCCATGATCGCTTGCGCCGCGCTGGCCGGCTGCGGGTCATCGGGAAGCTCGGGCGACGCCAATAAGGCAGTAAGCGTGTCCGGTGCCTTCAACACGGCGCCGAAGGTGACCATCCCGGCGCAGGATGCAGGCACCACCCTCGCCTACCACACCGCGATCAAGGGAACTGGCGGCGCGCTGGTACCCGGCGACGTGACGCTGGCCAATGTCGTGCTGTACAAGTGGAGCGGCACCAAGCACTCCCTGGTGGAAAGCACGTTCGCCGCCGGGGCGAACTCGGGGCCGCAAATGATCCCCAGCGACATCGGGCTGACCGGGCTGGCCACGGCGCTGAAGGGCCAGCAGCTCGGCAGCCGGATCCTGGCCGTCCTGCCGCCGAAGTACGCCTACGGCAAGAGCGGCGATTCCAGCATCGGTGTGTCCGGGACCGACACCACTG
The DNA here is from genome assembly GCA_030038495.1 of Streptosporangiaceae bacterium. Taxonomy (GTDB): domain Bacteria; phylum Actinomycetota; class Actinomycetes; order Streptosporangiales; family Streptosporangiaceae; genus JAJYUU01. The sequence goes on along the minus strand of JASHOV010000236.1, from coordinate 5,233 downwards.
TCTGGGTCATCGACCTGCTGCAGCAGTTCAACCCCGACGCATCCGTCAGTGGTAGCCAGACCAGCAACGGCGGTGGCAAGCTGCCGACCGTCACCACCAAGGCCGGCCAGCAGCCGGTCGTCTCGGTGCCGAAGAACTCCCCGCCATCGAAGCTGTCGGTGACCACGCTCGTGCCGGGCACCGGGCCGGAGCTCACCAAGGGCCAGACTGTCGTCGCCCAGTACGTCGGGGTCATCTGGCGCACGGGCAAGGTGTTCAGCGCCTCCTGGCCGTCCGCGACCCAGTCTGATGGCGAGCCGTTCGCCTTCAGGCTCGGCGGGGGCGTCATCAAGGGCTGGAACGACGCGCTGCCAGGCGTTCGGGTCGGCAGCCGGGTCATGCTGGTGATCCCGCCCGCACTCGGATACGGGCCCGAAGGCGGCGAGGCCAGCGCGGGCATCGAGAAGACCGACACCCTGGTGTTCGTCATCGACATCCTGGCGGCGCGCTAGCGGTCAGGAAGGGCATCGGTGGCCGGGCCGTCGGTCCCGGCCACCGGGCTGTCGCCCGGAGCAGTCAGCAGCCTGGCGGCATAACGGCCCGCCGCGGCTGCGGCCAGGAAGTAGGCCGGGTCCTCGTCCAGGCCCCGGCCCATCGAGGACAGCCGGACCGGACAGGCCGCCAGCAACTCGGCCAGCCCGGTGACGCTGACCCGGATCAGCGTGTGCCGGCCGGCAAGTTCGGCCGCGGCCGCGGCGACCTCCTGGCCGAAGGGGCCCGGCAGCTCGGGCACCACGATGTCGGCCCGGGTCAGGGCCACCCGGCCGTAAGCGGTCCGGCTGTGGTGCGATAGGCCCCGGTGTCGGCCGCGCGGGTCGGCCTGGCTGACCCGCAGCGAGCCGACCGGCCTGCCGCCGAGCACCGCGGCGGCGTTGATCGCCTCGCCACAGGCGACCCCGGAGAATCCCCAGCGGGTGCCGGTGCCGAGATTGCCGGGTCCCTGCGCCACCACCGCGATCTCGGCTCCGAGCACGAGCCTGGCGGCCAGCAGGCCGCTGTACAGCGTCACGGCCTCGATGTCACCGCCGAAGGCCTGGCCGGTCGTGACAGTCCCGGCCAGCCAGCCCAGGTCGGTGAGCTCGGCGACCGTGCGCGAGAACCAGGCCGGGAGGGCGGCGCTGTCGGGCATGACGTAGGCCACACGGGACCCGGCCCCCCGTTCCCCGCGGAAACCGGCCAGGATCGCGGGCAGCGCGGAATGCAGGTCGGCCACCACCACGGGCATCCCGCCGAGATCATCGGCGTCGCGCAGCAGGTCGTGATGGGCAGACCCCTGCTCGTCCGCGCCGGCCACGGCGACCTGCACCGGCGTGTACCTGGCCTTGATCAGGTGGCCAGGCCCGGCCGGATCGGGCGGCAGCCGGTCGGGGATGGCGACGACCAGCGCGTAGCCGCCGGTGCCGAGGCCGAGGTCGAGCGCCCCGGTATTCAGCAGGACCCGGTCGCCCGGCTCGGGCCGGCCGGTAATGGCCGGATAGGCGAGCGCAGGGACCGGCTCGCCCGCCACGGTTACCTCGAGTTCCACGGCGCCACGCCAGGTTCGGCCGAGTGCGGAAACCTCGCCACTACGCCATCTGATCACTCCGGCAGGGTAGCGTCGGTTGCGGGGAAAGGAAGGCGATGTCGAGGCGGAAGACCGAGCGGCTGCTGAGCCTTGTGGTCTGCCTGCTGTCGGCCCGGCGGTACCTGACGGCGGCTCAGATCCGCGACGCCGTGCCCGGCTATCCGGAGTCGTTCGACGCGTTCAAGCGGATGTTCGAGCGGGACAAGGACGAGCTGCGCGAGCTGGGCATCCCCCTGGAGACCGGGATGAACCCCGGCAGCGACGAGGAGCCCGGCTACCGGATCTCGCGGCAGGCCTATGAGCTGCCGGAGATCAGGCTTGAGCCGGACGAGGCAGCGGTACTCGGCCTGGCCGCCCGGGTCTGGCGGCGGGCCGAGCTGGCCGGGGCCGCGGAGGGCGCGCTGCTGAAGCTGCGCGCCGCCGGGATCGAGGCCGAGGACATCAGCCAACCGGGCATCGAGCCGCGGCTGCAGACCGGAGGGGCCGCGTTCGGCCCGCTGTGGGAGGCGGTCCGCGATCGCCGGCCGGTGACGTTCGTCCACCTGGCGGCCGGCCGGAGCACCCCGCAGCGGCGTCGGCTCGAGCCGTGGGGCGTCGTGAACCGGCGCGGCCACTGGTACGTCGTCGGACTGGATCGTGACCGGGGCGAGCAGCGCGTTTTCCGGCTGAGCCGGATATCGGGTCCGGTCTCCTTTACCGGGCCGGCCGGGTCGGTGACGGTGCCGCCAGGTACCGACGTGCGGGCCGCCGTAAGGACCTGGGGCGCCGGGTCGCCGCCGCCGCGGACCTGCATCCTGCGGATACGCGCCGGTGCCGGGCACGGTCTCAGGCGCCACGCCCTCAGCATCCGGCCCGATCCCGAGCGCGGCTGGGATCAGGTCGAGGCCAGCTATTCCGACGCCGGGTGGTGGAGCGAGCACATCGCCTCGTTCGGCGCAGACGTCGTCGTGCTGGAGCCGACCGACCTGCGGGACGCCGTCATCGGCAGGCTGAAGGGGGCGCTGGCGTGACCGCCGATGCCACGGTGCAGGCTGGCGGGGGGCATGCTGGCGGGGGGCAGGCTGGCGAGGGGCGAGGCGTGGAGGGCCGGGCCGGTCCGGGCCGGCCGACGGCGACCGACCGGCTGCAGCGGCTGCTGGCTCTGGTGCCTTACGTGGTCAGCCGCAACGTGGTCGGGATGGCCGAGACCGCTGCGGCGTTCGGCATCACCGAGCAGGAACTGGTGGACGACCTCAACATGCTCTGGTGCGTGGAGCTGCGGTCACCGGACCCGTACTGCCCGATCGACCTGTCCTACGAGGGCGGCGAGATCGTGGTCAGCGAGGCCGAGGCCATGGACCGGCCGTTGCGCCTCGGCGTGGACGAGGCGTGCGCCCTGCTCGTCGGCCTGCGAATGCTGGCCGAGCTGCCCAGCATCGGCGACGGGTCGGCCCTGAGCCGGACTATCGCCAAGCTGGAGGCGGCCGCGGGCAACGCCGGCAGCCCGAGCGCCCAGGTCGCGGTCCAGCTCGACTACCTGACCGGGCAGTCCGTCACCGCCCAGGTCACCGAGGCCCTGAGCCACGGCCGGCGGGTGCACATCGCCTACTACGTGCCGGGCCGGGACGAGGCGACCGAGCGGGACGTGGACCCGATGCGGCTGCTCGTCGTGGAAGGGCGCAGCTATCTGGAGGGCTGGTGCCGCCGGGCCGAGGCCGTGCGGCTGTTCCGGCTGGACCGGATCCTGGCCATCCAGATCCTGGACGTGGCCGCCGAGGTACCCGCCGAGGCCGAGCACAGGGACGTCGACGGCGACTTGTTCCGCCCGTCGCCGCAGGACGTCCTGGTGGTGCTGGAACTGGCGGCCGCCGGGAAGTGGGTGGCCGAGTACTACCCGTGCGAGCAGGTCGAGGAGCTGGAGGACGGCAGGAAGCGGATCACCCTGCGCACCCCGGACACCGAGTGGGTGCGCAGGCTGGCGCTGCGCCTCGGCGAGGATGGCCGGGTGATCTCGCCGCCGGAGCTGGCCGACCGGGTCAGGGAGGATGCCGGTGCGGCGCTCGCCCACTATGCGTGAGCTTGCGATCCGCACCCGCTATGTCGCGTTAACGGCCCGGCCAGGCGCCGTCTGCCCTGCGGCTACGTTCGATGGCTTACAGTTGGCCCGAGTGTAGACTCGAGCACAGCAGATGCGGGGCGCGCGCTCCGCTGAAGGGATTGACATGGGCGATCTTTCTCCCTGGCACATAGCCATCCTGGTGGTCGTGCTGGTGCTGCTCTTCGGAGCCAGGCGGCTTCCCGGCGCTGCGAAGTCGCTCGGCGAGTCGATGCACATCTTCAAGCAGTCGGTGTCAGGGCTGAACCCCGACCACCACGAGGCCGACACCAGCTTCGGCGCCCCGACGTTCACGGCCAACCCGCCGGCCCAGCCCGCGCAGCAGCTCACTCCGCCGGACGCCACCCAGACCCAGCTGCAGGATCTGCAGCGCCAGGTCGAAGAACTGCAGCGGCAGCAGACCGCCAGCGGGTCCACCGGGCAGCCCGGCCAGCCGGTCGTCTAGCGGCTACCGACCATGGCCATAGACGATGGCCTGGACCTGGCGGAGGCCGAGTCCGGCCTTGGGGTGAGGATTGGGCGGCGTGCGAACCCTGAGGCGCGGATGCCGCTCATGGAGCACATTCGCGAGCTGCGGAATCGCGTCATCAAGATCGCGATCGCCATCACCGCTGGCTCGATCGCCGGCTGGTTTATCTACACGCCGGTCTGGGCCTTCATCAAGCGGCCGTACTGCCGGGTCCCGCAGCCGCACGCGCTGTTCCCGCACCAGAACTGTCAGCTGTATGTGAATGGCCTGTTTGATGCCTTTTTCCTCAAGCTGCAGATCTGCATCGTCGTCGGCCTCATCCTGACCCTGCCGATCTGGCTGTACCAGCTGTGGGCCTTTATCGCGCCCGGCCTGTACCGGCGGGAGCGGCGGTGGGCGTACTACTTCGTGGGCGCATCCCTTCCGCTGTTCGTGGCGGGCGGGACGGTGGCGTACTTCGCCATGACCCGCGGCGTGCATTTCCTGCTGAGCATGCTGCCGCCCGACACCACGGCGCTGATCACGATCAACACCTACCTCAGCTACGCGGGCGCGATGCTGATGATCTTCGCGATCGCGTTCGAGATGCCACTGGTATTCGTGCTGCTGAACCTGGCCGGAGTGCTCACGCATGAGCGGTTCAGGAAGTGGCGCCGAGGCATCATCTTCCTGGTCTTCCTCTTCGCGGCGACCTTCACGCCGAGCCCGGATCCGCTGAGCATGCTCCTGCTGGCCGTGCCCTGCCTGGTGCTCGTGGAGGCCGCCGAGGGCTTCGCCTGGGTCCATGACAAGCGCAAGGCGCGCCGACTTGGCAGCCTGGCCTACCCGGGCCTCAGCGAAGAAGAGGTGGCGGCCTACGGTCTCGAGCAGCCGGTCAGCGAGCACAGGCCCTAGCCCGAGCACGCTCCTGAGGCGGGAACAAGAAAGCCCGCGGGCCTGGTGCCCGCGGGCTCTCTCATCGAACTGACTATTGTGCCGGGTTGATGGTGCGCGTGCCGCTGGCCGCGCTCCGCGGCATTACCTCGCCGCGGCATCGACGCCTGCGCACGCGGGTCGCAGTGAACCG
>JASHOV010000021.1 GCA_030038495.1 Streptosporangiaceae bacterium | reverse complement strand
CGGGCGGCCAGCCGCGCGGCCGCTGCCCCGGGCTGGTCGGCCTCGGTGATCGCGCGGACCACCACGATCCGGCGGGCCCCGGCGGCCAGCACCTGGTCCAGGTTCTGCTCGTCGATGCCGCCGATGGCGAACCACGGCCGCGACGCATCCAGGCTGGCGGCGTAGCGGACCAGGTCCAGGCCCGGAGCGGGCCGGCCTGGCTTGGTTGGCGTCGGCCACACCGGCCCCGTGCAGAAGTAGTCGGTGGCCGGCTCGGTGCTCGCGGCCAGCGCCTGCGGCTGGTCATGGGTCGACAGCCCGATCAGGCGGTCGGGCCCGATGATGCGGCGCGCGTCCCGGCACCACAGGTCGTCCTGGCCGAGGTGGAGCACGTCGGCCAGCGCCACCTTGGCGACATCGGCCCGGTCGTTGACCGCGAGCAGCGCGCCATGAGCCGCGCACGCCTTTCTGAATATCTCCAGGTAGCGCAGCTCAGGACCCGCCTCCAGGTCCTTCTGGCGGAGCTGGATGATGTCGACGCCATTGCTGAGCACGTCGTGCAGGAACCATGCCAGGTCGCCCTGGCGCTCCCGTGCGTCCGTGCACAGGTACAGCCACGCGTCGGCGAGCCGGGACTGCAGGTAATCAGAGAACTCAGACACGCCTAAAAGGCTAGTGCCTGCGCCCGCCGGTTGACCTCGGTGCGGCGGTGCTCGGCGAGCGCCTGGATCGGCGTGCCGGGCAGCGACTCGTCGGCGGTGAACAGCCAGCTGAGCATCTCCCGCTCGGTGAACCCGCAGTCGAACAGGAGCGTCAGCGTCCCGCCGAGGCCGTGGATGACCTGGTCGCCGTCCAGGAACCTCGCGGGCACGGCGTACTCGCCGCTCGGGCGCTGCACGGCCAGGAGCTTGCGGTCGCGCAGCAGTTGCTTGACCCGGTTCACCGGCAGGCCAAGGCGGTCTGCCACGTCCGGGACACTGAGCCAGTCACCGACGATGGCGTCGGTCGGGGGGTCGATCTGTGCCACGTGTGCAGCTTCCCACATTGCAGTGTCGGTAAAACATGCCGCATGCCGCCACATTTCCGGCAGTTGATCGACGAAAGCCAGCTCAATCAAGCCGCGCAGTCACGTACCGCGACTCCAGGGTCCGCCAGTCGGACCGGGTCCACGGCAACGCCTGCCTCGATGAGCCGACGGGCCTGAAGCAGGTCGCGCGGCAGGCTGACGGTCATTGCCGCGGCCAGCCGGCCGGCCGCGAGCCAGCACACGGCCCACTTGCGGTCGGTCGCGGGATCGCCGCGCCAGACCAGCTGGTCGGCATCACCATGCCAGCCCACGTACTGCAGCATGCGCCCGAACTGCTCCGACCAGACGTATGGAACCGGGTCATACACGTCGTCCCCGCCCAGCAGGCCCGCTGCCACCACCTCGGGGGCATGCAGGGCGACGTCCCAGTGCTCGAACCGGAGCCGACGGCCGTAGCGCTCCGACCAGAACGACGCACAGTCCCCGGCCGCGTACACGCCCTCGACCGAGGTCCTGAGCCGCGAATCCACGGCGACCCCGTTCTCCAGCTCGATGGCTGACCCGGCCAGCCAGGCCACGGCGGGCCGTACGCCCACCGCCGTGACCACGACGTCCGCGGCCAGCAACTCGCCGTCGGCCAGCGCGATCCCGTCGTGCTCGATCGAGCTGACCTTCTGGCCCAGCCGGAGTTCGACCCCTGCCTGCCCGTACCAGGCAGCGGTGGTCGTCCCTACCGCCGGGCCGAGGGCCGCCGCGAGCGGTGCCCCGGCGGCCTCGACCACGGTGACCCGGCAGCCGCGGGCGGCCGCCGCGGTAGCCAGCTCTGCGCCGATCCATCCGGCGCCCACCACCGACAGCCTCGTTCCTGGCCGGAGGCGGGCTCGCAGCGCCAGCGCGTCGTCCAGAGTGCGCAGCACCGACTGCGGACCTGGTCCCGGCAGCCGCATCGGGACCGCGCCCGTGGCCAGCACCAGGGCATCGAAGGCGTACTCGGCGGCGTCGGTGCTGAGTAGCCCCGGCCGTAGGCCGGTAGCGGTCTCGGCCAGCCGCGCGTCGACGCCGAGGGAGCCAAGATCGGCGCGGAGTGAGGTGTCGTCGAGCTCGCCTGTCATGACCTTTTTGGACAGCGGGGGGCGATCGTAGGGCAGGCGGGACTCGGCGCCTACCAGCGTCACCTGGTCCTCATAACCCCGCGCGCGCAGCTCCTCGATCGTGCGCAGGCCGGCCAGCCCAGCGCCAACGACGACTATCCTCGCCGGGCCGGTCATCGGGCACCGCCTTCCTCCCGCGACCCCCGACGCTGCCGGGGCACAGTCGCATGACTAGGCGAGCCTAGTCAGACCGGATAGGGCTCGGCGGCGGTGAGGTAGGTGCGGCCGTGCGGCAGTCGCCAGGCCAGGATGCCGGGGACGGGCATATCCAGATGCCAGCCCCTGCTGCCCTTACAGCGGTGATGCCGGCGGCAGGCCGGGTGACAATTGCACTCGCATGTCTTGCCGCCCCGGTGGAACGGCACCACATGGTCGATATCGCACTGCCAGGAGGGCCGCCTGCAGCCAGGCGCGGTGCAGGTCGGATTGCGGATCTTGATCAGGTGAGCCAGCGAGCGGGTCGGCCGGTATGCCGTGGTCTGCCGCGAGTGATCGCACGTTGCCGCGCTGAGCCACTCGAAGCTGAGGCCGGCGATCCAGGCCGCGCCGCGCTCACCCCTGGCCTGCGGGCGGTCCGTCTCGGGACCGGCCGACGGTCCGGCGCGCGAGAGCGGTCCGGCGCGCGAGGGCGGTCCGGCCCCTTGTGGCGCGGGCCCGGAGCCCGGCGGCGGCTTTCCTGTGCACGCATGCCCAAGGGGATGGCCATCCTCGGTCGTGACCGTCACGCAGTATCGGGTGCCATCCCATCCGCGCAGTTCCTCGGCCAGCTCCCGGCCGGTCCAGGCGTCGACCGGACCGTGGCCGGCGACCTCACCCGGCCGGTCACTGAGTCCCAGCCACGTGCTCCACGGAATCGTCAGGTGCACAGTCCCGAGCGGGCCGGCTGGCCAGGACGGATTCCGAGCTGCTCGCCCGGCGGGCGGCGGATCGTCGTCCTGGATGCCGCCGGACTTGCGGTAAGCCGGCAGCAGGTCATCGGGCGGCGGGCCGGGCAGCAGATCCTCGGCGTCGGGCACCGGCAGGGGGCACGCGTCCATCACCTCGTCCCGAGCCGCACCAGCTGATTGCAGCCACTCGGGCGGCAGGACCGCTCCGGCTGGCAGCAGGCACTCGGGTGACTGCCCGGACAACAGCGTCAGGAACACCTCGGCCGAAATCTGCTCGAGTGTGCCCGGCATACCGGCGGCCTTCAGCGCGGTGGCCAGCGCGCTCACATGCCGGTAAGCCAGCAGGGTCCGGGCCGGCGGCAACTCGCGGCCCGCTAGGGCGCTGTTGCCTGACGCTTCACCCCACGACTGCACCCGTGCCTCGGCCCGCCCGGCGCGCTGCCTGCGCCGGATGGCCTCGGGGTCGACCGCCATCACTTCGCGCCGCAGCAGGTCGCGCAGCTGGCTCGTCGTGAGCCCGCGGGCCGCCAGCAGGTTCTTTCCGCCGATGAACCCGGCTTGCAGCCAGCCAAGCTGCGCAAGCTCCTCGACGAACACGGTCGCCCGGGCCAGGTCAATCTCACCGGCACCAAGAGCCGCCGCCACCTCGGGCAGTCGGGCAACCCCGAACGCGATGCCCTTCAGAATCTCGGCCGACCGGACGGTGAGCGTCAGCGCCGCCGCTATCTCGACCGCGGCTCGATCGTCCGGGCGCGGTCCCGCGTCGGCGCCCTCGGACCGGCGCCTGGCCACCAGCTCTTCCACCACCGCCAGCTCGACCCTCGACTGCCAGGCCAGCAGCCGGTGCGATGCCCGCAGCACCCCCACCAGCGCATCGTCGGTCAGCCGCTCCAGGCCAGCCTCGAGTGCCTGGCCGGTCAGCTCGGCCAAGACCGAGCACGGCGCCATCACGTCCGCGGCACCGCCGGCCTCGAAGGCCGCCGCGCCGAGCGCCTGGTAGCCATCGGGAACCGGCCCGACGGAATCGGCGGCACGAGTAAAGCCAGCTCCCATCGACTCCGGCGCGTCTGCGGGCGAGGCACCAGACGGCGGTCGTGCGGCCGGGAGATCCGCCCAGGTGACGGGGCGGCCTGCCGCGGGCTCTGTCGTCATGACGAGGGGCACCTCCCTCCGGCTCGAGACCGCCGATCGACACGAACGATCGATACGAACACAGTATCGATGGGCACTGACATTCCGGCAGACGATCGCCCACTAGCCCGGTCAGCCGGCGTGGTTACTCCCAGGCGCATACGCTGGCTCATTGCGACGTCGCATCAGCGCTAAGGTGGAGGCATCGCGCGGGAGTCCGGTGCTGACCGGGCTGAGAGGGCGGCTGGCGAGCCGCCGACCGCAGGAACCTGATCCGGGTCATGCCGGCGAAGGGAGCCGACCATCGGGCCCCAGCACAGTAAGGACGCCGACGTCGTCGTGATCGGCGGCGGCGTGATCGGCCTGAGCATCGCCTGGCGGGCCGCCCAGCGCGGCCTGCGGGTGGTGGTCGCAGATCCGAGCCCGGGCCAGGGGGCCACGCACGCGGCCGCGGGCATGCTCACCCCGGTCGCTGAGGCGGCTTACGCCGAGCGGGAGCTGTTCGCGCTCGGACAGGAGTCGCTCCGCCGCTACCCGGCGTTCGTCGCGGAGCTGGAGCGGGTCACCGGCCGGGTGACCGGATTCCGGCAGACGGGGACGCTCCAGGTGGCCTATGACCGAGACGACCTTGAGGTCCTGGACGAGTTCCGCGCTCTGCAGGATTCGTTCGGAGTCGCCACCCGCCCGCTGACCGCACGGGAATGCCGCTCCGCCGAGCCGATGCTCGACCCGTCCGTGCGCGGCGGCCTGCTGGCCGGCGATGACGGTTCCATCGACGCCCGGCTGCTGGCCGCCGCGCTCCTGCAGGCGGCGACCGCGGCCGGGGCCCGGCACGTGCCCCTCGGCGTGACCGAGTTGCTCATCGCGGCCGGGCGGGCGGCCGGCGTCGCCCTGGCCGACGGAACAACCGTCACCTGCGGGCAGGTCGTGCTCGCCGCGGGCTGGCAGTCGGCCGACATTGACGGGCTCCCCGAGGGCGCCGCGCCGCCGGTCCGGCCTGTGAAGGGTCAGATCATCCGGCTCCGCACCACGGCCGCGACCGCCGCCGCGGGACTACCGCCGGGGCTGCTCCAGCGCACCGTCCGGGCGGTGGTGCGCGGGTCCAGCGTCTACCTGGTGCCGCGGGACAGCGGCGAGCTGGTGGTCGGCGCGACGCAGGAAGAACTCGGGCCGGACACGACGGTGACCGCAGGCGGCCTGTGGGAGCTGCTGCGCGACGCCCGCACCGTCGTGCCCGGCATCACCGAGCTGGCGCTAGCCGACGCCGTTGCCCGGCTACGGCCCGGCACGCCGGACAATGCACCGGTGCTCGGCGCGGCGCAGCTGCCAGGGCTGGTAATCGCCACCGGGCACTTCCGTGCGGGCGTGCTGCTCGCACCCGTCACCGCGGACACGGTCGCGGCCTATCTGTGCAGCGGCGAGCCCGACCCGCTGTGGGCCGCGTTCCCGCCCGACCGCTTCGCGCGCACGCTGGTGACGGCCGCCAGAAAGGGACCGCGGTCATGACCATCGTCGTGAACGGCGACGCCCGCCAGTCGGCCGGGCCGATGTCGCTCGCCGACGCCGTCGCACTGCTGACCACCGCGCCCACCGGGGTCGCGGCGGCCGTCAACGGCGAGGTCATCCGCCGGGCAGCCTGGTCCCAGACGCAGCTCGCCGATGGCGATGAGGTCGAGGTTGTCACCGCCGTGCAGGGAGGCTAGTCCGATGGACGATCCGTTCGTCATCGCCGGTGAGTCGTTCACCTCCCGGCTGATCATGGGTACCGGCGGCATGCCCAGCCTGGACGTGCTGGACCGCGCGCTCGTCGCCTCCGGCACCGAGCTGACCACCGTCGCGATGCGGCGGGTTGACCCCGCCGCGGCCGGATCGGTGCTCGACCTGCTCAAGGCGCGGGGCATCAGGCCGCTGCCGAACACCGCCGGCTGCTACACCGCAGCCGAGGCCGTCAGGGTGGCCGGGCTCGCCCGCGAGGCGCTCGGCACCAGCTGGGTGAAGCTGGAGGTCATCGCCGACGAGCTGACCCTGCTTCCCGACCCTGTCGAGCTGCTGACCGCGGCGGAGCAGCTCGTCGCCGACGGGTTCGTCGTGCTGCCCTACACCAACGACGATCCGGTGCTGGCGCGCCGCCTGGAGCAGGCCGGCTGCGCCGCGGTCATGCCGCTCGGCTCTCCGATCGGGTCGGGCCTGGGCATCGGGAACCCGCACAACATCGAGCTCATCGTGGATGCCGCGCAGGTGCCGGTCATACTCGACGCGGGCATCGGGACCGCCAGCGACGCCGCCATCGCGATGGAGCTGGGCTGCGACGGCGTCCTGCTGGCCACGTCGGTCACCCGGGCCCGCGATCCTGAGCTGATGGCGGCCGCGATGCGGGAGGCAGTCCAGGCAGGTCGGCTGGCGCTGCGGGCGGGGCGGGTGCCGCGCCGGCGGCATGCGCGGGCATCCTCGCCGCCGCTGAATTAGGACCGCGGCTGCCTGTCCGGCAGCTCAGCAGCGTCGTTACCGGGCGAGGACACGTTTTCGCACCCTAGAATTCTCCCGATGGATACGACGCTGTCAGCTCCGATCGGGCAGTTGCTCGACGGGCGGTACCTGGTCGAGTCACAGCTCGCGCGGGGCGGCATGGCCACCGTGTACCTCGGGCGTGATGTGCGGCTGGACCGCGCCGTGGCGCTGAAGATCGCCCACCCGGAGCTGGCCACCGACCCGGAGTTCAGCGGCCGGTTCATCGGCGAGGCCCGCGCCGTCGCCCGGCTGTCCAGCCCCAACGTGGTTGCGGTCTTCGACCAGGGTTCCACCGCTGACATTAACTACATCGCGATGGAGTACGTCCCCGGCCCCACGCTGCGCGAGCTGCTGAACGCCCGCGGGCGCCTGAGTCCGCGGGAGGCGCTCGACATCATCGAGGGCGTCCTGGCCGGCCTGGCCGCGGCGCATTCGGCCGGGATCATCCATCGCGACGTCAAGCCGGAGAACGTGCTCCTCGGCTCCGGGAGCCAGGTGAAGGTCGCGGACTTCGGACTGGCCAGGGCGGCCGCCGGCATCCGCCACACGAAGACAGGACTGCTGATCGGCACCGCCGCGTACCTTGCCCCCGAGCAGGTCGCGTCCGGCACCTCCGACCAGCGGACCGACGTCTACGCCGTCGGCGTGATGCTGTTCGAGATGCTGACCGGCTCGCAGCCGCACACCGGCGACACACCGCTGGCGGTCGCCTACATGCACGTCAACGCCGCTGTCCCGGCGCCGTCCACCCGCACGCCCGGCCTGCCCGCCGCGCTCGACGCGCTGGTGGCGCTCGGCACCAGCAGGGACCCGGAGCTGCGCCCGCAGGATGCCGGGCACTACCTGGAAGCGATCGTCCAGGTCAGGCGGGGCATGCCGGTGCCGCAGCCGACTGCCCGCCGTGGCGCGCACGCCGCCGGGCAGGACGCTCTCATGGCCGGGAACGGCGGCACCTTCACCGCCGCGGCCGCGGGCCTGGCCGGCGACCTCGGGCCGGCCACG
>JASHOV010000235.1 GCA_030038495.1 Streptosporangiaceae bacterium | reverse complement strand
CCGGCTCGACCTCAGCGGAAGGAGTCAGCGCGAACCCCTGGTAGCCGTTCGCGACGACGCCGTCGCAGACCTCGCGGTACGTTCCCACTCCACCGAGGTAGGGCAGGAACACGCGCGCCTTCCCCGGTACGTTCGCGCCCATATACCAGGAGTCCGCGGTCGGGAACAGGGTCAGCGCGCCGACCTCGGCGACGTGCTGCACCCAGCCCGCCTCGGCTTCTGCTGTCGCCTCGATCACCCCGAACCCGTTCCCGCGCATGTGCGCGATGCAGTCGGTGACCCACTCCACGTGCTGCTCGATGGAGACGACCATGTTGCTGAGCACCGACGGGCTGAGCGGCCCGGTGATCGTGAACAGGTTCGGGAATCCGGCCACCGAGATGCCGAGATAGGTCCTCGGCCCCGGCCGCCATTCGTCCGCAAGCAGAACGCCATCCCGGCCGCGGATGTCGATCGCGCTCAGCGCGCCGGTCATCGCATCAAACCCGGTCGCGAACACGATCGCGTCGAACTCGTACTCCGCGTCGGACGTGCGCAGCCCGTCCTCGGTGAACTCCGTCAGCGGCGTCTTGCGCAGGTCGACCAGGTGCACGTTCGGCCGGTTGAAGGTCTCGTAATAGCCGGTGTCCAGGCAGATCCGCTTGGTTCCGATGGGAAACGTGCGCGGCGACAGGGTCTCGGCGAGTTCGGGGTCACGCACGACGGAGCGGATCTTGACCCGGGCGAACTCCGCCGCCGTCTCGTTCGACGCGGCATCGATGAGGGTGTCGGCATAGCAGCTGATCATCCCGACGATCTCGCCCTTCGCCCAGCCAGCCTCGTAGGCCGCTGCGCGCTCCTCCTCGGTGGCCGACAGGGCGAGCTCGGTCGGCGCCTGCGACGGCACGCCGTACCCCGAGGTGCGCTGCGCCTGGCGCCACTCCCGGTAGTGCGCCTTCATGTTCGCGACTTCATCACGGCGGAGCGGCCGGTTCCCCGCCGGCACGGTGAAGTTCGGCGTCCGCTGGAATACGGTCAGGTCGGCGGCCTGCTCAGCGATGATCGGGATCGACTGGATCCCGGACGAGCCGGTGCCGATGACCCCGACGCGCAGGCCATCGAACCGGATCTCGTCCTTGCCCCATCGGGCCGTGTGATGGGTGCGACCCTGGTAGCGCTCCAGCCCCGGCACCTCCGGCAGCTTGGACGCGGACAGGCACCCGGTGGCCATAACCAGGAACTGCGCGGAGACCGACCCGCCGGTGTCGGTCGCGACCCGCCAGCGGCCAGCCGCGTCATCCCAGTGCGCGCTCACCACCAGCGCGGCGAAGGTGATATGCCGCCGCAGGTCGAAGCGATCGGCGACGTGGTTCAGGTAGCGCAGGACCTCCGGCTGCGTCGGGTACTTCTCCGACCACTCCCACTCCTGTTCGAGCTCGGGTGAGAACGAGTACGAGTACGACAGGCTCTGGATATCGCAGCGCGCTCCCGGATAGCGATTCCAGTACCAGGTGCCGCCGACGTCGTCGCCTTTCTCGAAGACCCTGGCGGTCAGGCCCAGCTCGCGGAGCCGGTACAGCTGGTACAGGCCGGAGAACCCGGCGCCGACGATGACGGCGTCGACGCTCTCGTGATCTACCATCGGGCCTCCTGCGCAAGCCTTGTCCTGCTTTCGGACGCTACAGCAGTTATGAGACACGGGGGAGGGGCGAGCTCAGGGCTGCTCGACGATCTCCAGCCCGTTCCCGTCCTGGTCACGGAAGGCAAACATGGGGGGAACGGCGGCCCGGCGCAGGACATCACCCGCGTCCGCGCCGGCCGTCACCAGGTGAGCGTGGAAGGCGTCGGCGCTCGCGGTCGTCAGCCGGGTCCCGGTCTCGACGCCGGCCGGGGCCGCCTGGCTGGCCGGGACCAGCGCGATCGAGGCGGTCGCGCCGTCGGCGATGACCTGACCGGGACGCCGATGGTGCGGATGCCGGTGATCACGGGTGTGCTGCTCATTTCCGGTCTGCTTCCGAGGCGTACATGAGCGAGCCAGGGGTGGTCAGCTGCTCGCCGGTCTCCAGCCAGGTCTTCAGGCCGGAGAGGATCATCGGCCAGCCGCCGTAGAGCTGGTCGTTGGCACCCTCGCGCAGCTGGTCGTGGGTGAGACGCAGCCGGCACGAGTCGCCGACGGGCTCGATCTCCCAGGTGATCCGGCTCGGCCCCTCGGCGCGGACGTCGTCGCCCCACAGCGCGGTCATCGTCTGCACAAGCCGCCGCGGCGGGTCGACCTCGACGTTCACTCCCTCGCCGAGCGCCATGCCGCTCGCGGGGTGGCCGAAGGTGAATTCCGAGCCCGGCGTCCAGTCCGAGACGACCCCCGCGCCGAAGTTGTACTTAGCCCGGACCTGCGGGTCTGTGATCGCGTCCCAGAGCCGCTCGGGCGTGGTCTTGATGTAGATCTCGAAAACCTTCTCCATCGACCTCTCCTGTTCTTCCAAACCTCGCTTGAGACTGGTCAGGCCCGCGGCCCACGGCTCGGAGTACTTGCTCACCCACCGGTCGTGAACGAGCCGTATCGGTACCGGATTGAGGAAGTGCAGCTTCTCCCGGCCCTGCCGCCGCGTCACGACGAGCCCGGCTTCCTCCAGCAGGCGCAGGTGCTTCATAACCCCGAACCGGGTCATGGCGAACTTCTGCTCCAGCGCGGTGAGGGTCTGCCCGTCGCTGCGGTACAGCTCGTCGAGCAGTTCGCGCCGGGTCGGGTCGGCGAGGGCCCTGAACACCTCATCCACGGCCCGAAAATACGTGACCAGATGGTCACATGTCAAGGGGCGGTCGGCTATGCGAGATCGGCTATGCAAGGTCGGCTAGGCGAGAAAGGTGTGCGGCTGGCGGCAGGTCATGCCGTCAGCCGCACACGATCAGGCTTGTTACCGTGCCCGGCGCCGCGCCACCATGAGCGCGCCGGCGACGACAACGCACATCCACAGGACCGGGGCGAGGGCCCAGTTCACGATGTGGGTGGTTCCGACGGCGAGGATGACAAGGATCGCCAGGATGGCGAGCTGGTTCGCCGAGGTTTTGCCTGGTCTGGCCGAGCTCAGGCCGCGGCCGCCGGCCGGTGCCGACGCGACCTGCAGCGCCGGGCTGATGGGCGAGGACATCGCTGCTGACCTCCGGTTTTGTTAGCGGCCTGCGGACACGAAGTGGAGGAGCTGAGCGGCCAGCGACTGGCCGCTGTCCTCGTCGGGGATCAGCAGCAGGCCCGCCAGGTACAGCGCGATGCCGGCGCCGCTCAAGAGCGCGAGAACGACGAATGCGATGCGGACGAACAGCGGGTCGACTCCCAGGCTGCGTGCCACTCCGGCCGCGACGCCGCCGATTATCGCGCCGCGAGACGCCCGGCGCAGCGGAATCGGCCGCGATGCGCCGCTGGGGCTGGTAGCCGATGGGCCGCTGCTTGCTGCGTACTCATGTGCTGTGTTCATGGCCCCAGCCTGCGCCGCTGGGCGTCCGGGCGATATAGGGAAAAACCCGCACCGGACCCGGATTGCCAGCCGCGGGGATCGGGGTTGCGCCCGGCCCTGGCGGGCGCAACGGTCAGGGAAGCCGTGGTCGGTGAGAGCCGCCCCGCGGGACGCGCCATGGCTGTCGGCCTGACATGCTTGGCTAGGTGAGCGACGAAACTCAGCAGCCGGAGACCCGGCGGGCGCGGTTGTGGCGGCTGGCCGAGTCGAGGAACGTGCCGCTCCGGGCGATCCTGACCGCCATCGGCGCCATCGTGCTCGCCTATCTGGCCTGGAAGGTGCTTGACCGGCTGCGCGGGGTACTGCTGCTGCTTGTCGTCGCCGGGTTCATCGCACTGCTGCTCAATCCGCTCGTCGTCGTGCTGCAGCGGGTGCTGCGCCGGCGCGGTTTCGCGGTCGCGGTCGTCACGCTGCTGGGCGTCGCCGCATTCGCCGGGCTGGCGTTCGCCTTCGGGTACCCGCTCGTCGACGGGCTGACCCACCTCGCGGAC
>JASHOV010000234.1 GCA_030038495.1 Streptosporangiaceae bacterium | reverse complement strand
CTGGTGTCGCACGCCCCGCACGTGGTCGCGGCGGCCATGGCGGGCCGCCTGGAACAGGCCCCGCCGGGCGCGCTCGCGCTGGCCGGCCAGGGCCTGCGGGATGTGACGAGGATCGCTGCCGGTGACTCGGCCATGTGGCGGCAGATACTTGCCGCGAACGCCGGGCCGGTGAGCGAGGTGATCCGGGGTGTTGCTGCCAGCCTCGAGCATGCGGCTGACGTGCTGGGACGGATTGCGGGCAGCGACGCGCTGCCCGGCCGGGACGTGGCCGGGAAGGAGCTGACCGAGGCTCTGGAGCGCGGGCGGGCGGGGGCAGCCAGGATTCCCGGCAAGCGCGGCGGGCCCGCACCCGACTTCGCCGTCGTCCAGGTCATCATCCCGGACCAGCCGGGGGAGCTGGCCAGGCTGTTCCAGGCCGCGGGTGACGCCGGCATCAACATCGAGGACGTGGACATCGAACACTCGTCCGGGCTGCCTGTCGGCGTGGCCGAGCTGCTGGTCCGGCCGGAAGCGGCAGGACAGCTGTCGGCCATGCTCGCTGCCGGAGGATGGCCTGTCCGCCGGTAGCATCGCCTCGTGACCGAATCAGCTGCCAGTCAGGGATCATCAGCGCGTCCGGGTATGGGCGGTATATCCGCTTCGGACCGGCCGGGGCTGGTGATCGCGGTCGATGGCCCGTCGGGCTCGGGCAAGTCGACGGCGGCCCGGCGGGCAGCGTCGGCGCTTGGCCTGCGTTACCTCGACACGGGGTCGATGTACCGGGCGCTTACCTGGTGGCTGCTGGGTCAGATGGTAGACGTCTCCGACACCGCGGCGGTGATTGCCAGGCTGGACGAGCCGGTCATCGCCGTGGGCACGGATCCGGCTGCCCCCCGTATCCTCGTCGACGGGCTCGACGTCGGCGGGCCCATCCGGACCCGCGAGGTGTCCAACGCGGTCAGCGCCGTGGCCGCCGTTCCCGAAGTACGCCGCGTCCTTGTCGGCATGCAGCAGGAGATCATCGCCGAGGCGGTGGCCGCCGGCCCGGGCATCGTGGCCGAGGGTCGTGACATCGGCACGGTCGTCGCGCCGCGCGCGCCGGTCAAGGTGTATCTCACCGCGTCCGAGCGGGCGCGGGCCGAGCGCCGCAGCGGTGACCTGCCCGGTGACCCGGCCGCCACGGTGGCGACCATCCAGCGCGAGCAGGCGACCCGCGACCGCAAGGACGCCGGGCAGATGGTGATGGCCGCGGACGCTGTCGAGATCGATACGACCGCGCTCGGGCTTGACGAGGTCGTCGGCGAGATCGTCCGGATGGCTCTGGCGGTGCCCCATGGCTGAGGCCCAGGTCGGCCAGTCCGGCGGCGGGGAAGTAGCAGCGCCCGTGCTCGCGGTCGTCGGCCGGCCGAATGTGGGGAAGTCGACGCTCGTCAACCGGATACTCGGCAGTCGGCAGGCGGTCGTGGAGGACGTGCCGGGCGTGACCAGAGACCGCGTCACCTACGACGCGACCTGGCGCGGCCGGGCGTTCACGCTGGTCGACACCGGCGGCTGGGAGCCCTCGGTGGAAGGCACCCCGGCGCTGGCGGCGCAGGTCGCGGCGCAGGCGCGCGTCGCGGTCGACGCGGCGGACGCGATTTTGTTGGTGGTGGATGCCGTGGTCGGCGTGACCGACGCCGATGCGGCGGTGGCGGCCGTCCTGCGCCGCACGCGCAAGCCGGTCGTGCTCGCGGCGAACAAGGTGGACGACGCGCCCGGCGAGCCGGAGGTGCACTCACTGTGGGCACTCGGGCTGGGCGAGCCGATGGCCGTCAGCGCGCTGCACGGCCGGGGTAGCGGCGACCTGCTGGACGCGATACTCAACGCGCTGCCGCAGACGCCGCCCGACCGCGATCCCGCCGAGGGCGGCCCGCGCCGGGTGGCCCTCATCGGCCGTCCCAACGTGGGAAAATCGAGCCTGCTCAACAAGCTGGCCGGCAAGGAGCGGGTGCTGGTGGACGCGGTAGCGGGCACCACCCGCGATCCGGTCGACGAGCTGATCGAGCTTGGCGGCAAGACCTGGCGGTTCGTGGATACGGCGGGTATCCGGCGGCGCGTCCGGGATACTCAGGGCGCCGACTACTTCGCCGCGCTGCGGACCGAGCGGGCGCTGGAGCGCGCCGAGGTAGCCGTGGTGCTGATCGATGCGAGCCAGCCGCTGGCCGAGCAGGACCTGCGCATCATCTCCATGGTCATTGACGCGGGCCGGGCGCTGGTCATCGCCTACAACAAGTGGGACCTGGTCGACACCGAGCAGCGCGAGTTCCTGGACCGGGAGATCGACCGGCAGCTGCACAACGCGCGGTGGGCGCCGCGCGTCAACATCTCGGCCAGGACGGGCTGGCACGTGGACCGGCTCGTCCCGGCGCTGGAGCTGGCGCTGGAAAGCTGGGAGACGCGGGTGCAGACGGGCAGGCTCAACGCCTGGCTCACCGCGCTGATCGCGGCGACGCCGCCGCCAGTGCGCGGCGGCAAGCAGCCGAAGATCATGTTCGCGACCCAGGCGGGCACGAAACCGCCGCACTTTGTGCTGTTCACTAGCGGCTTCCTGCAGGCCGGATATCGCCGCTTTATCGAGCGGAAGCTGCGGGAGGAGTTCGGCTTCGCCGGGACGCCTGTGCACGTGTCGATGCGGCTGCGGGAGAAGCGGTCTGGCCCCTCTGGCCGGGCCGCTCGGGGCCCGGGC
>JASHOV010000233.1 GCA_030038495.1 Streptosporangiaceae bacterium | reverse complement strand
CGAGCGGGTCGGCCTGACCGAGCAGGACCTCCTGGAGATGTTCCCTGGCAGAGACGGTCTTCTGACCGAGGTCATGCGCCTGCGTGACGAGTTAGTCGCTCGCGCGTTCACCGGGTTCTCCGGGACGCTGTCCGACCTCGAGGCCTTGGTCTCCTGGAACTCGACCAGAGCCGGCCTGGTCCAGTCCTTCACGGTGCTGGCCGCCAAGAGCCTGACCGACGATCACCCCGGCCGGGACTTCTTCGTCAGCCGGTACAGCGCGCTGCGGGCCGTGCTCGCCGGCCAGGCGCGCCGGGAGCTGGGCGACCCCGGCCCGGCCGGACTCACTGCCGAGCAGGCGGGCACGCTGCTCGTTGCCCTGATGGACGGGCTGCAGGTGCAGTGGCTGCTCGATCCCGACTCCGTTGACATGCCCGAGCTGGTCCGGGTATTCACGCAGCTGCTGCGCACCAAGCTCGCGTGACCGGCGCCGCGGTTAGTCGGCGGCCGGATAGATATCGGCGGCGATCGCGACGCTCCACGGCCGGACCAGCTCGCGCAGGCGCAGGCAGCCCTCCGCGCCGAGCGCCTCCAGCGGCCCGACGGACAGCAGGTCCGTCTGCTCCTCGACCGCCTCGCGGTGCGCGCGGCCCTGCTCGGTAGCGATTTCGCCGGCATCTATCAGGCCGCGCGAGCGCAGGCTGTCGGCGGCGGTCGCCCACTGCTCGGCCGACCATGCGCGGGTCCGGACGAATGCCCTGGGCACGCCGCCCACGGCAACGTGCATCAGCAGGGCTTCGCAGCCCGAGTAGCCCGCCGTCTGCAGAGCGATGATGTGGCCGTCGCCCCGATGCTCGCGCAGGAGAGTCAGCGAGTGCCACAGATCCAGGTGCGGCTCCTGTGGCCATGGCAGTGACGCATGCCCGGCGAACAGGGCGCGGCCCTCGGGCTGGCAAGCCTGCGCGGCGGTCCTGGCCAGCCGCGCCGCCTCCGCTACCTGCGGTCCGGTGATCACCTCGTCGCCGAGCACGCGGCGCAGCGCGACGTCGACCGCGGCCAGGCGGTGGCCGAGTAGATCGACGGGCGTGGTGTAGGACCACGCCGCGGGGATGCAGGACCGGATCAGATCGGGCTGGAAGTTGTAGAACGTCGCGATGACTACCTCGGCGCAGACCGTTCCCATCGGCGCGGCCCGGCCCGCGAAGTAGCTCATCGGCCCGCGCGGCAGCCCGGCGGCGTCGCCCGCGGTCTCCGCCTCGGCGGCCAGGAAGATGATCGACGGGTACGGGTTGGCGGTCCGGGCAAGTTTGCGCGCAATGACGGGGTCCACACCCGGAAGCTAGCAGGCCCGGCCGGTCCTCGCAGCGGGAGGATACCGGCCGGTATGACCCGCGACGGGTGAGGTCGGCCCGCCGGTTCTGGAGATATTCGCGGTCAAGGCAATCTCCAGGAAGGCAGCGATGAACAACAAGAGCTATTCGACTCCGCTCAGGATCAAGGCCGCGCCCATGACGGCAGGAATGGTGCTGGTCGGGGCAGGCGCCCTGATGGGCATGGCCGGAATGATCGTCGGCGGCACGGCGCTCTGCTCCGCGGCCCGCAAGTGGTTCCTGGCCCAGGCAGGGCAAGAGCAACAGGCCAAGCGCGGCTGGGGCATGCGGCCCAAGATGAACAAGATGAAGATGCCGATGCCCGCAGCCACAACCACGACCACGAACGGGAACGGCGCCTACGCCCGCAGCGGCCACGCCTGACCCTACGAGCGCTCGGGGGCGGCATCCGGCCTGGGCCGGTGCCGCCCCCGAGCAATTCCGGGCCGGTGCCGCCCTCAAGTTGCCGGGCCGAAATCACCCGCTGCGGATGAGGCCGAGCCCGGCCGTAACGGACACATAGCCGGTGAGGTTCGTCGCGAGGAAGGACGTCATGCAGAACAGCCAAAGCTCGTCGGCCGGATTCCAGCTGAACACCACCCAGGCGATGGTCGGAGCCGTACTCGTGGGAGCCGGCAGCCTGATCGGTATGGTCGGAGCGATCATCGGCGGTCAAGCCCTGATCTCGGCTATGGGCCGCTGGTTCCAAGAGCTGGAAGTCCCGCCGCACGAGGTCGTCAAGCACAAGTGGAGCCAGACCAAGGCGGCGACGCAGGCCGGCGCCCAGGCCTGGCACAGCGCCAATGGCGTGCACGCGCACAGTGGCCGCTAGCTGACAGGTCGTTAGCTACAGGAACCCGATAGCGGGGCCGGGCGGGCCGCGAAAGCGGCCCGCCCGTACTCGCATGCTGAGGAGGGCCCGTTGCTGCGGACTGACCTGGCCCGGTGGCAGTTCGCCTTCACCACGGTCAACCACTTCCTGTTCGTCCCTGTCACGATCGGGCTGGCCGTGCTCACGGCGCTTCTGCAGACGGCCTGGTACCGGAACAAGGGCACGGAATACCTGCGGCTCACCCGGTTCTTCGGCACGCTGCTGGTGATCAACGTCGCGATCGGCGTGGTGACCGGGCTGGTGCAGGAGTTCGAATTCGGGATGAACTGGTCGGCCTACTCCAGGCTGGTCGGCAACATCTTCGGCGCGCCGCTGGCGATGGAGGGACTGGCTGCGTTCTTCCTCGAGTCCACCTTCCTCGGTCTCTGGCTGTTTGGCTGGGACAAGCTGTCCCGCCGGGTGCACCTGGCCACGATCTGGCTAGTCGCGCTGGGCAGCGTCTTGTCCGCGGCGTTCATCATGGCGGCCAACTCGTGGATGCAGCACCCGGTCGGCTATGTCACGAACCCCAAGACGCATATGCCCGAGCTCAACGACATCTGGGCATTGTTCACCAACCCGGTCTTCGTCTGGAGCTACGCCAAGGTCATACTCGCATCGCTGGTCACCGGCGCCGCGGTGATGCTCGCGGTGTCGGCCTGGCAGCTGCGCCGCGGCGGCGACCGCGCGATCTTCGGCCGGTCGGCCCGGCTCGCGCTGATCACCCTCGTCCCGGCGATCCTGTTCGCGATGCTGGTCGGCGACGAGCTGGGCGTGATCGAGGCGAAGTACCAGCCGATGAAGATCGCGGCGGCCGAGGCGCAGTGGACGACCTGCCAGCCGTGTTCGTTCTCGCTGTTCCAGATCGGCGGCGGCAACCAGGACAGGACCCCGACCCAGATCCTGGCGATCCCGCACCTGCTGTCGCTGCTGGCGACCAACCACTGGAACGGCAAGGTCATCGGGATGAGCCCGCTCCAGGCGCAGTACGCCGCGAAGTACGGGCCGGGCAGCTATGTCCCGAATGTCTTCATCCAGTACTGGGGCATGCGGGTCATGGCCTACCTGGCCGTCGTTGTCGTCCTCGTCGGCGTGTGGGGCCTGTGGCTCTCGCGGCGCAAGCGGCTGGCCACGAGCAAGCCGTTCCTTGTCGTCGCTACCTGGATGGCGGTGCTGCCGTTCCTGATAAACACGGCCGGCTGGCTGCTCACCGAGAGCGGCCGCCAGCCCTGGATCGTGCAGGGCATCATGCTCACCAGAAACGGCATATCGCCCTCGGTCAGCACGACCTACCTGGTCATCAGCCTCACGGTCTTCGTGCTGCTCTACGCCACTCTCGGCACCGTCGACCTGATCCTCATGCTGAGGTACGCGCGCAAGGAGCTGGCGCCCGCGCCGGCCGGGAGCGAGACAGACTCCGACAAGCCCATCCCCGCGGTGCTCTACTAGGGCGGCTCCATGGCATTCATACCGTTCTGGTTCATCCTGATCACCATCGTGTGGACCGGGTTCTTCGTGCTCGAGGGCTTCGACCTCGGCGTCGGCATGCTGCACGGCGTCATCGGCCGGGACGAGGTCGGCCGGCGAACCGTCATCAACACGATTGGCCCGCTGTGGGACGGCAACGAGGTCTGGCTGATCGTCGCCGGCGCGGCCATCTTCGCCGCGTTCCCGGACTGGTACGCGACCCTGTTCTCCGGTTTCTACCTGGCGTTCGTGCTGCTGCTCGTCGCGCTGATCCTGCGCGGGGTCTCGTTCGAGTACCGGGGCAAGAGCCCGCGACCGCGGTGGCGGAAGACGTGGAGCCGGCTGCTGATGACCGCCAGCCTGCTCGTCCCGCTGGTGATCGGCATTGCCCTCGCCGACATGCTGCACGGGACGCCGATCAACGCCCACCAGGAGTACGTCGGCAGTTTCTGGTACCTGTTCCAGCCCTACGCGATCCTCACCGGCATCACCCTGGTCGCGATCTGCCTGATGCACGGCGCCACGTTCATCGCGATGAAGACCGACGGTGCCGTCAGGGTCCGGGCGGCCCGTGTGGCCCGCCGGGTAGCGCCCGTGACCGCGCTGCTGGTCCTGGCCTTCGTGTCCTGGACCCACGTCGCGGCCGGCGGCGGTGCGTTCCTCAACCCGGTCGAGCTGCTGGCGTGCATCGCGGTGATCGCGGCGGCCATGCTCGCGTGGGACCGCAGGGAAGGGTGGGCGTTCACGGCTACCGCCGTCACCATCGCGATCTGCATCGTGACGATCTTCGTCGACCTGTACCCGCGCGTGATGGTGTCGAGCATCAGCCCGGCCTATGACCTGACGGTGCACAACACGGCGTCGCCGCCGTACACGCTGAAGGTGATGACCGTCGTCGCCCTGGTGTTGCTACCGGTGGTGCTGTGCTACCAGGCCTGGACCTATTACGTGTTCCGCAAGCGCATCACCGACCAGACATTCCGCCCACCGCCCAAGCCGGTCGCCGCTTCGGCGGCAGCGGCGGGAGCGGGCACCGCGCCGGTGCGCGGCGTGCGGCACAGGC
>JASHOV010000232.1 GCA_030038495.1 Streptosporangiaceae bacterium | reverse complement strand
GCGGCAGGCGACGGGGTTCGGTGTCACGATGAGCGCCGTGCGGTACCGGACGCGTCCCGGCGGACCGTGGCAGCGCGTCTTCCCCGGCGTATATCTCACGGTGTCCGGCACTCCGACGACCGACCAGCTCGATATGGCCGCACTGCTGTATGCGGGCCGACCCAGTATGCTCACTGGGCCAGCTGCTCTGCGCCGGTATGGCGTCGGCGGACAGGAGTCCGGCGGCGCGGTCGATGTTCTTGTCCCTGCCGCCAACGGCGTAGCCAGCCGCGGCTACGTCAGGATTCACCGCACGCGTCGGTTTCCGCCGGTGGGCTTCGTCGAAGGTGAGATCGACCTCGTACCGCCGCCACGCGCAGTCATCGACGCCGCGCAAAGTCTTGCCAGCACCCGCGCGGTGCGCGCCCTGCTCGCCGACGTCACCCTCCGCCGCATTTGCTCGATCGGGCAGCTGGAGGGGGAGATCGGCACGAGCAGGCTGCGCAATTCGGCCCGGATCCGCGCAGTTCTCATAGAGGTCAAGACCGGGACGCAGTCTGCTCCGGAGGGTGACCTGAGGGACCTGATCAAGGGCACCGACCTGCCGGAGCCCCTGTACAACGCGCGGCTGTACGTCGATGGCAAGCTAATCGGCAGACCCGACGCATGGTGGCCAGATGCCGGGCTAGCGGTCGAAGTCGATTCGAGGACGTGGCACTGGCCGGTCGATCTGTGGGAGCAGACGATGGACCGGCAGTCGCGCCTTGGCGCCGCGGGCATCCGGGTTCTGCACTTCAGCCCGGGGCAGATCAGGTCGGAGCCCGCACGCGTCGTCGCGCTGATCAGGGCGGGCCTCGAAAACGGCGGGCCCGTTGCGGGTGTCCGGACGAGGCCGTTCGCAGCCTGAGCGCGGGCCAGGGCCTTGCGCAGACGGGATCGGGTTTCGGAGGCGCGATACGCGGTAGTCATGCGAAGCCATGACCACTCCGCAGGCTGTGACAGGAAGCCTGGCCAGGGCGTACGGGGTACTGATCGTTGCCGTTCGCTACCTGGTAGTGCTGGCCTGGATTGCGGCCGTCGCGGCGGCGATCAGGTTCCTGCCCGCGCTCACGCCGTCCAACGGCGTCGCCAGCCTGATTCCGTCGAACGCACCCGCCCTGCGGGCCGAGGCCACGGCGACCAGGATGTTCGGCGAGCCCCTCGACGCGCAGGTCGCAGTGGTCCAGCGCAACGCGCGCGGACTGTCGTCATCGGTGCAGCTCAGCGCGGTACGGGATGCGGCGAATCTGGACACCGGCCACGCAACCGGCACGCCGATCCCGTGGCTGGCCGGCGCCGTGCCGATCCCGAACACCGACGGCAAGTTCCCCGGCTCACGGGAACGGTCGACGACGATCGTCACGTACCTGTACTTCCGGCCGGGCACCTCCTTCGCGGCGCAGACCGCGGGCGGCGAGCTGTACGCGCAGCGTTACGCGGCAGGGCGCGCGGCTCACTTCGTCGGCGTGACCGGCGTCGTACCCGCGACCTACGAGCAGGGCGTCATCATCAGCCAGCGGCTGCCCTGGGTCGAGGTAGCGACCGTCGCGGCCATCTGGCTAATTGTCGGTTTCTTCTTCCTGTCCCTCGGCGCGCCGGTGGCGACGCTGCTGTGCGCTGCGGCCTCGTTCCTGCTGGCAATCCGCGCCGTGGCCTGGATCACGCAGCTGATGCACGTGAGTCTGCCGCCCGACGTTGAGCCCGTGCTGATCGTGCTCCTGCTGGGCGTGACGACGGACTACTCGGTGTTCTTCATGTCCGGCATGCGCAACCGGCTCGCCGAGGGGATGCCGCGGCTGCGGGCAGCCCGGCTGACCACGGCGGAATACGCGCCGATCATCCTGGCCGCAGGAATACTCGTGGCCGCAGGCACCGCGTCCCTGGCCCTCGCGCACCTGCAGCTCATCAGCGCGTTCGGCCCAGCCCTGGCCGCGACCGTCCTGATCGCGATGCTCGTCGCGCTGACCCTGGCGCCGGCGCTGATCGCGATCTTCGGGAACATGCTGTTCTGGCCGGGGCCCGGCTGGTACCGGCGGACCCGGCGGGAAGTGCGGCGGGCCCGTCGCGAGGTCGCGCGCGGCGACCTCCCGCCGCATCAGCCGCCGTCACCGTGGCGGTTCCGGGAGCGGGTGGCCCGGGCCGCGAGCGCCAAGCCAGTCGCGCTGCTGATCGCGGCGGCGTGTGTGGCCGGGATGGCGGCGGTCGGCTGGAAGGCGACGGACCTGCGGCTTGGCGCTCCGCTGGTGACCGCGCTGCCCGCCTCGACGCAGGAGGCGCGGGCGCAGGCAGCCGCGGCCGACGGATTCGCGGTCGGCATCGTGTCGCCGACCGAGATCCTCTTCCTCCGTCAGGGGGTGACGGACCAGACCGCAGCGCTGGACCGGCTGCAGGGCCTGCTGGCCCGGCAGCCCGGCGTGGCCGGAGTGATCGGTCCCGCAACCCTGCCCTCGCTGCTCGCCGATCTCGGCGGGCTGGCCAGCCGGGCGGGCGTGCCCAATCCGATGCTGGCGAAGTCGGGTAACGCGGCCCGCTACGGCATCATCCAGCGCACTGATCCGCTGGGCTCGACTGCGGTGGCCCAGGTGCAGTCGCTGCAGCGGCGGCTGCCCGCGCTGGCGCGCGCAGCCGGCCTGACGGGCGTGCGCATTGAGGTCGGCGGGGAGACCGCGGCGACCGGAGAGGCGATCAACTCGACCACCGCGAGCATCACGGCGCTGGCGCCGATCATGCTCGGCGTGACGCTCGTCTTGCTGATCCTCTTCCTCACCGCGCTGATCGCGCCGGTGTACCTGCTCGTTGCGTCAATCCTCGCCCTATTCGCCACCCTCGGCGTGACCGTCTGGGTGTTCCAGCACTGGCTCGGCGACGACGGCCTCGTCTACTACGTGCCGTTCACCGTGGCGGTCCTGCTGATCTCGCTCGGCGCGGACTACAACGTCTTCGTCGTGGGCCGGATCTGGGAGGAAGCCAGGCGGCGCCCGCTCCGCGACGCGATCGCCGTGGCTAGCTCGCAGGCCTCGCGCGCGATCATGGTTGCCGGGATCACGCTCGCGTCCAGCTTCGCGCTGCTCGCGCTCATCCCGCTGCTGCAATTCCGCGAGGTGGCGGTCGCGATGGCGGCGGGGATTCTCATCGATACCATCGTCGCCCGCTCGCTGCTCGTGCCCGCGCTCGTGGCGCTGTTCGGCCGGGCGGGAATGTGGCCCGGCCGGCCAGCCGGCGGCCCCGAGCGGCAGGACCCCACGAACGCCCCGGGCCCGCCCCGGCGGCCGCTGGCGGTCAGGGCTAACGGGCTCCGGTGGCGAGGTCGGTGAGCGCCGCGGCGTCCGCCGGCGCCGCGCCGTGCTGATCGTTGTTGAAGTAGGCGAAGACGTCTGCGCTGTCCGGCCAGGTGTCGCGGATGCGGTCGAGCCAGGCGCTCAGCGCCTGTCGCCCGTACCTTGGCCAGGGGCTGGCCGCGCCCTCGTGCAGCCGGAGGTAGCCCCAGTCGGCGGTGCGCCACAGTGGACCGAGCGGGCGGCCGCGGCGGTCGGCCCAGCACAGGGCCGCGTTGTGACGCTCGAGCAGCGCTCTGACTTCGGGCGTCCACCAGGACTCGTGGCGGAACTCCACGCTCACCCGAAGTGGGCCGCGGGTGAGCAGCCGCGGGTCGGCGGCGGCCTGGGTGTCGAACTGGCTCAGGCACTGGTCGAGAGCGTCCGGGTCGGACTGCATGGTCGGCGGCAGTTGCAGCAGTACCGGGCCGAGCCGGTCCTTCAGCCTGGCGGCGGCGCCAAGCAGCCTGGCCACGGGCTGGCCCGGGTCGCGCAGCCGCCGGACATGGGTCAGGTACCGGCTGGCCTTGACCGCCATCTGGAATCCGGCCGGGGTGCGGGCCCGCCAGTCCGCGAACGTCTCCGGCTTGGCTAGCCGGTAAAACGTCCCGTTATTCTCGACGGTGGGGAACGTGCCCGCGTAGAAGTTCAGCCAGTGGGCAAGCGGCACCTCCGGCGGGTAGAAGGCGCCCCGCCAGTCCCGGTACTGCCAGCCCGACGTCCCGACAAGAAGCGGCATTCGCGGTCCTCCGCTCCGCAGCGTCGTGGGCGGCCTACCCTCAGACCGGCCCGGCTAACGGCACCGGCGGTCCGGCGCGCCCGGCGGCTTGGCCGGTGCCAGTAGCCGCGTTCCCTTCATGGTCGACGGCGGCGCATCTCCGGCACCGACCAGGTGCCGCGGAACGACGCCGAGGTGCACGAGACGGACGGGACGGGACGGGGGTTTCGCCGTAAGCGCCAGTGACGCCTTGGGCCGGCGTCGCCACCCACCCAGGGGGATGATCAGTTCGGAAGCCCGTCAGCCGGGGCCAGGATAGCCTCACAAAGGCGATAACAAAGGAATAACAACATCGGTCCGCGTGTTGTGCGCTCAGCGGGGCGGTTGGCTGCGGGGCGGTTGGCTGCCGTTCACCGGGATCTGGTCGGCCGGGCACTCAGGATCCGCTAAGCTTGCCTGCAGCGGAGCTCTAGAGCCGGCCCGTTTTGACCTGTGCCAGATGGGTTGGGTATTCTAGATTTCCGCGCCCATGAGACATGGGTGCGTGCACGTCTGTGTGACCGCGGTCTCCTCGGTTCAGCCAGGGAGCCGGATGGACCAGGCGAGCAGCAGACCTCCCTTCCGCTCCGGGCCCTCGGGCCCGGATATGTCGTGAACGTTGCGACACGCCCGACCGCGGGGGTCGGAGCGGGCAAGGAAACCGCAGGCCAAGTACGTCCTAGGCCGTCGCCCAGTGCGGGGAGCACGGGTTCGGCCGCTACGAGAAACGTCTCGCCGGAACGGCGGGACACCGGACGCCGCGCCACCCGGCGCGGTGTTAGCAGGCGCCACCGGCGCGTTGCCAGCAGGGGCCAGTACGGCCCGGTGCCGGCGGCTCCGGCTGGCAGATAAGGCAGCATCGCGCCGCAAGGCGCGCGGCAGAGGAAGACGGAGACGCGTTGCCCACGATCCAGCAGCTGGTCCGCAAGGGCCGGCAGGACAAGGTAGCTAAGACGAAGACTCCGGCGCTGAAGGGCAGCCCGCAGCGCCGCGGGGTCTGCACGCGCGTCTACACGACCACGCCCAAGAAGCCCAACTCGGCGCTTCGCAAGGTTGCGCGCGTCCGGCTCACCAGCCACATCGAGGTGACCGCGTACATCCCCGGCGTTGGCCACAACCTGCAGGAGCACTCGATTGTGCTCGTCCGTGGCGGCCGTGTCCGCGACCTGCCGGGCGTGCGCTACAAGGTCATCCGCGGGTCTCTGGATACCCAGGGCGTCCGCAACCGCAAGCAGGCGCGCAGCCGCTACGGCGCGAAGAAGGAGAAGAGCTGACATGCCGCGTAAGGGCCCCGCGACCAAGCGGCAGCTGGTAACCGACCCGGTCTACGGCTCGCCGCTGGTGACCGCGCTGGTGAACAAGGTGCTGAAGAGCGGCAAGCGCTCGCTGGCCGAGCGGATCGTGTACGGCGCGCTCGAGGGCTGCCGGGAC
>JASHOV010000231.1 GCA_030038495.1 Streptosporangiaceae bacterium | reverse complement strand
AGCCCGTTGGCCAGGCCGTGCGTGAGGCTGGCCGCGCAGAACCCGCCGTTCCGGCCCGTCCCCGCCCCGGCAACGCGCCGCGCCTCCACCAGCACCACATCCCGGCCCGGGTCGGCCTCCTTAGCCTGCAGCGCGGTCCACAACCCGGTGAAGCCGCCCCCGATGACGGCCAGCTCGGCCCGGTCCTTCCCGGCCAGCGCACGCCCAGGCGGCACAGCACCCGGCTGATCCAGCCAGAAGGGAACGGGGCGCGCCCGGGCCAGCGCCCTCGTCACCCGTGAGTCGCTCATGCCAGCCATCATCGTGTCAGTCACACCGGCAGGTAGCGCTCCGGGTCACCGACGCGCCCTCGCGCCAGCTCCCGGCGCCGGTGCCAGGCGGCCGGGAAGTACGACAGCAGGCAGATTGCCAGCGCGCCGACCAGGACCCAGCGGTCGTTGGCGTTGTCGCTGTCCACCACCGTGTACCAGGCGGCGTAGCCGATGACGGCCAGCAGCGGCACGCTCATCAGGGCGATCACCGGCCAGCCGCCGGGGATCTTGTACGCCCGCTCCAGGCCGGGCTCGGATATCCGCAGCTTGATCAGGGCCGACAGCTCCAGCGCGATCGTGATATTGGTCAGCAGCACGTCGATGGCCAGCAGGTTCAGGAAGGAGTTGTTGGCCAGCAGCGCGTAGATCACCGAGCAGGTCACGATCGAGATGACCGGGGTGCCAAAGCGCGGGCTCACCCGTACGAACCAACGCGGGATCCAGCCGTCGACCGACAGGACGAAAGGGATCCTGGAGTTAGACAGCAGCAGCGAGGAGTACAGGCCCGCCGCCGACAGCATGCCGCCGACCGCCAGCGCATACAGCAGCCACTTGCCGACGACGGCGCCGCCGATCGCGCTGAAGCTGCCCGCCTGCCAGTTCAGCCACCCGCCGGCCGCGTGCCTGCCCGCCATCGCGCCCAGGCCCGGCAGCACGTAGCACGCGGTGATCAGGATCAGCGAGATCCCCAGCGCCTTCGGCAGCGTCTTGCGCGGGTTGTCCAGCTCCTCGGTCACCGTGGAGATGCTGTCGAAGCCGTTGTAATTCCACATCACGATCATCAGGCCCGCGCCGAACGCGGCGATCAGGCTCGTATGCGGCGGAGTCATCGGGCCGACCGGGTTGATGTGGTGCGCGAAGAGCTTGGGTATGCCCCAGATGGCCAGGATCGCGAATGGTATGAGCACCAGCACCGTGAACAGCGTTGAGGAGTCGCCGACCGCCTTGGCGCCGAGTATGTTCAGTGCGGTCAGCAGGACCACGACGCAGACCACGCCAAGCACCCAGTACATGTCGACCTGGAACTCGCCGACGTGCGGGATGCTGAACTGGAAGAAGACGTCTGCGCCCGGGTTCGCGCGAGACCACATCTGGGCCAGGTAGCTACTGAACAGCACCGGGTAGAGGGCCATGTCGACCCAGCTGTCGACCCACTGGAGCATGCCCTCCTGGTAGCCAGCGAAGTTGCCCCAGGCCCGCTTCACCCACTGGTAGTAGCCGCCCTCGACCGGGATGGCCGTGCTGAGCTCGGCCGTGAACAGGGCCACAGGCACGCTGTAGATCAGCGGGGTGACGAACAGCAGGACCATCGCCATGCCCGGCCCGGATGAGCTCCAGAGCGGCTCCAGGCCGTAGGCGCCGCCGGAAACGCAGAAGAAGATCACGGTCACGATGCCCAGCAGCTTGACCTTGCGCCGGGCCCGCATTACCGACGGGACGGCCGTGTACTGCGCGGCAGATACCAAGGGGAGCCAGCCTTCCAGGAGCGCGCTATCTACCTCAGTAGTTCGGGAGACCGGCCAGCCGCCGGGTTTAGTAGCTAGAAGGTAGGTTCGCGGCCTTGGGTGGGACAATCAGCAGAATGCGCGGAATCAGCCGCCGGGTCTGACACTGTGCATGATCGTCCAGGTCAGCCCGGCCAGGGCTAGTCTCCGGCCGCGATCGGCTGGAACAGGCTGTTCCAGTACGCCAGCTGCTCCGCGTTCTGGAACTGGTAGTAGTACCGCGACCGGTCGATCATCTTGGCCGTCGGAAAGACGTACGGTGACTCGGCGGTAGCCGACGGGGGCTCGCCGGCCGACGGCTCGAGCTGCGCCAGTGTCTGCCGGGCCCAGCCGGTGGGCGCCAGCAGCACCCGCTGCGCCTCCGGCACCGGGCACACGTAGTCAATCGAGTACTCCACCACCGCCTGGACCTGCGGCTGGTAGAAGAAGTCCATGACCGCCATGGCGTCGACCGGATTCTGGGCGTGCTTGGGGATGCACATGTTGTCCGTCCAGAACATCGCGCCCTCCTCCGGCATCAGCAGCTGGAGCTGCGGCGAGCCGCTGATCCTGGCCTGGTAGATGTCGCCGGAGAAGGCCTGCGAGACCACGGTCTGGCCGCCGGTCAGATAGTCGATGTAGTTCTGGCCGTAGTAGCCGTGCACCATGCCGGAGTCGCGCTGAGCGCGCAGGGTAGCGGCAGCCTTACGCCAGTCCGACTCGGTCGACAGCGCCGGCCAGATGCCGTTTCTGAGCAGGCCGATGCTGCCCAGCTCCCATGAGTCGCTCATCATGCCGACCCGGCCGTGGTACTTGGAATCGAACAGCACGGCCACGCTCTCGCCCGGCTTGGGGATCACGTGCGAGTTGTAGCCGATCGCCGTCCAGCCCGACTGCCAGGCCATGGTGTAGACGTTGCCGGGGTCCCACGGCGGATTGGTCACCTGCGGGCTCGCGTACTTGCGGAAGTTGACCATCATCTTCTGGTCGAGCGGGATCAGCCAGCCGTTCGACATCAGGTCGCCGAGCGCGGGGCTGTTGGTGGTGGTGACGATCACGTCGTAGCCGGTGTAGCGGCCATGCTCGAGCTGCGGCCGGATCGAGTCATAGAACGGCATGTTCTCGCTGACCGGCTCGGTGTAGTTGACGGAGATGCCGGTCGAGGCGGTGAACAGCGCCAGCGAGGGGTGCCGGCCGTGCAGGACGTCGATGTAGTCGGGCCAGTTGGCGAAGTTGACGATGCCGTGCCTGCGCTGCCCGCGCCACCAGGCGGGCGTGCCGACGGTGTCGGCAGGCGCAGGCGCCTGCTGGCTGCCGCACGCCGCCAGCACGCCACCAAACCCGAGCGCTCCGATGCCCGCGGCCCCGAGCAGGCGCCTGCGGGTCAGCCCCCGGACGACAGAAGGATCCGTCCCCCTCCCGTCCGGTGCCAGGTCCCCACCCTGCGACATGCACGCCCTCCTCCGCGACCCCGCATCCGGTGAAGCCCGATCGTGGCAGAAAGCTGCCCCGATATCCCTGACTTTGCGACTTTGCGATCAAAGTCCACTATCTCGGGAATCAAGGCACGGGCCACTCAGGAGGTGCGAAGCGGGCAGTCATCCCTCGATATAACTCATCACGTGCTTGATCCGGGTGTAGTCGTCGAAACCATAGCCGGACAGGTCCTTGCCGTATCCGGAGTGCTTGAAGCCGCCGTGCGGCATCTCCGAGACGAAGGGGATGTGGGTGTTGATCCACACTGCCCCGAAATCCAGCCGCCTGGCCACCCGCATGGCCCGGCCGTGGTCACGGGTCCAGACGCTGGCCGCCAGCCCGTATTTGACCCCGTTCGCCCAGCGCAGCGCCTCCTCCTCGTCGCCGAACCGCTGCACCGTGATCACCGGCCCGAAGACCTCGTCCTGGATCATCTCGTCGTCTTGCCGCAGCCCGGTGACCACCGTGGGCGCGAAGCAGAAACCCTGCGCGCCGACCGCGTGCCCGCCGGTCGCGATGCTCGCGTGGTCCGGTACGCGCTCGACGAACCCCTGCACCCGTTCGAGCTGCGCGGGATTGTTCAGCGGGCCGTAGTAGGCGTCCGGTTCGTCTCTTCCCGCGGTCTTGACCGCCGCGGCCGACTCGACCAGGGCGGCGGTAAGCTCGTCGGCCACCGCCGGGGCGGCGAGCACGCGAGTCGCCGCGGTACAGTCCTGGCCCGCGTTGTAGTAGCCGGCATCGGTGATCCCGCGAGCCGCCAGCGCGATGTCCGCGTCGTCGAAGACGACCACCGGGGCCTTGCCGCCGAGTTCTAGATGCACCCGCTTGAGGCCCGCGGCCGCGGCCGTCGCCACCTCGATACCCGCCCGGACCGATCCGGTGATCGACACCATCTGCGGGATCTCGTGGGCGACCAGCGCCCGGCCGGTGTCCCTGTCGCCGCAGATCACGTTCAGGACGCCCGGCGGGAAGAACTCGGCCGCGATCTCGGCCAGCAGCAGCGTGGAGACCGGCGTGGTGTCCGACGGCTTCAGCACGACGGTGTTCCCGGCCGCGAGCGCCGGCGCGAACTTCCAGACCGCCATCATCATGGGGTAGTTCCAGGGCGCCACCTGGGCGCACACGCCCACGGGCTCGCGCCGGATCATCGAGGTATGACCGCGCAGGTACTCGCCGGCTGACTTCCCCTCGAGCAGCCGCGCCGCGCCCGCGAAGAACCGCAACTCGTCCGCGAGTGGTGGCACCTCGTCCGACCTGGTCAGCGCGATCGGCTTGCCGGTGTTGCGGGACTCCGCCTCGATCAGGTCCTCCGCGCGCGCCTCGATCGCGTCCGCGAACTTCAGCAGCGCCAGGCTGCGCTCGGCCGGAGTGCTGTCACGCCAGGTCTCGAATGCATCCGCGGCGACCCGCAGCGCGGCATCCACGTCCGCGGCGCCCGACACCGGCGCCCGCAGGTAGGCCGCACCCGTGCTCGGGTCGACGACCTCGCTGGTCCGGCCCTCCAGAGCCGGCCGGTACTGCCCGCCGACGAAATTCGCGAGCACTCCGCCATCGCCCGGCACGCCTGAACCCACAGTCCCTCCTACGGTAACGATCACCATCCGGGAACGACCCTGGCAGAGAAACCGACCCCGCACAAGTGAATCAGTAACAAAATGGTCTATGCTCTACGGAATCAGTTGACAGAACTCCGTAGAGTGGAAGCATGGAGGCTCCGAAGGGGCCAGGGAGGCGGCTGCATGGCGCATACCCAGGGGGCGCAGGTCGCCGCAGCCGGGCGGCACCGGCCTGCCCCGGCCGGCCGTGAGGCCGACGGCGCGCGGGTCGTACTTGACGATCTGTCCAAGCAGATTATCGAGCAGCTGCAGCAGGACGGCCGGCGATCTTACGCCGCCATCGGCAAGGCAGTGGGCCTGTCCGAGGCGGCCGTGCGCCAGCGAGTTCAGCGTCTCGTCGAGCTCGGGGCCATGCAGATCGTGGCCGTGACCGACCCCATGAGCCTGGGTTTTCACCGGCAGACGATGGTCGGCGTTCGCTGCGGCGGCGACCTTGAGCGGGTCGCAGCCCACCTCGCGGCCATGGAGGAGATCGACTATGTGGTGATCACAGCTGGCTCGTTTGACATCCTGATCGAGGTGGTCTGCGAGGACGACGAGCAGCTGCTGGAGATCCTGGGCCAGGTGCGCGGCATCCCGAGCGTGACGGCAACCGAGACTTTCGTTTACCTGAAACTGTGCAAGCAGACCTACAGCTGGGGGACCAGATGAGTACGGAATACAGCAAGGACCAGATCGCGGCCCTCCAGGAGAAGGCAAAGCGCCACCTTTGGCTGCACTTCACGCGGATGTCGTCCTACGCGTCCAGCGACATGCCGGTGATCGTCCGCGGCGAGGGCAACTACGTCTTCGACCAGCGCGGCAAGCGGTACCTGGACGGCCTGGCCGGCCTGTTCGTGAGCCAGATCGGGCATGGCCGCACCGAGGTAGCCGAGGCCGGCGCACGCCAGGCGTCCGAGCTTGCCTACTTCCCGCTGTGGTCCTATGCGCACCCGCAGGCCGTCGACCTCGCGGAGCGGCTTGCCGGCAAGGCGCCGGGCGACCTCAACCGGGTGTTCTTCACCAGCAGCGGCTCCGAGGCCGTCGAGTCCGCCTGGAAGCTGGCCAAGCAGTACTTCAAGGCCATCGGCCAGCCCTCGCGGTACAAGGTGCTGAGCCGCTCCATTGCCTATCACGGCACCTCTCTCGGTGCGCTGGCGATCACCGGCCTGCCCGGCATCAAGGAACCGTTCGAGCCCCTCCCGGCCGGCGGTGTCCGGGTGCCGAACACTAACTTCTACCGGGCGCCGGAGTTCGCGGCTGACGACGAGGCCGCCTTCGGCCTGTGGGCAGCCGACGAGATCGAGCGGGCGATCCTGCGCGAGGGCGAGGACTCGGTCGCCGCGGTGTTCGTGGAGCCGGTGCAGAACTCCGGCGGCTGCTTCCCGCCGCCGCCCGGCTACTTCGCGCGGGTCAGGGAGATCTGCGACCGCTACGGCGTCCTGCTCGTGTCCGACGAGGTGATCTGCGCGTTCGGCCGGCTGGGCTACTACTTCGGCTCGGAGCGCTACGGCTACCA
>JASHOV010000230.1 GCA_030038495.1 Streptosporangiaceae bacterium | reverse complement strand
CCGGGGTCGGCGCCTCGAACAGCAGCCGCACCGCCATCTCGACGCCCAGCACCGCCCGGATCTGGCTGGCCAGCCGGACCGCCTGCAGCGAGTGCCCGCCCAGCCCGAAGAAGTCATCCCCGACCCCGACCCGGTCCAGCCCCAGCACCTGCGCGAACATCCCGCACAGGATCTCTTCCCTGACCGTGGCCGGGCCGCGGCCCGATGCCGCATAGTCCGGGGCGGGCAGCGCCTTGCGGTCCACCTTTCCGCTCGCGGTCAGCGGCAGCGCCGCCAGCACCACCACCGCCGACGGCACCATGTACTCCGGCAGTCGCCCCGCCGCGAACGCCCGCACGGCCGTCGGCAGGCCGCCGCCCCGCTCACCATCGGCCGCGCTAGCGCCGGCACCGGCGGCCGGAACCACGTAGGCAGCCAGCCGCTTTCCACCAGACCGGTCCTCCCCGGCCGCCACCACCACCTGGCGCACGAGCGGATGCGCGGCAAGCACCGCCTCCACCTCACCCGGCTCCACCCGGAACCCGCGGATCTTCACCTCGTCATCGGCCCGCCCGGCAAACACCAGGGTCCCATCCGGGGTCCACCGGGCCAGGTCCCCGGTCCGGTACATCCGCTCCCCGGCGGGCCCGAACGGGCACGCCACAAACCGCTCCGCGGTCAGCCCCGCCCGGCCCAGATAGCCCCGCGCCAGCCCCGCCCCGGCCACATAGAGCTCCCCCGCCACCCCGGCCGGCAGCGGGCACAGCCACCCATCCAGAACAAACACCCGCAGGCCCGGTATCGCCCAGCCGATCGGGCTGCCGCCGTACCCCACCACATCCGCGCTCGGATCCAGCGCGAGATAGGTGACATGCACCGTGGTCTCGGTGATGCCGTACATGTTCACCAGCACCGGCCCGCCCCGATGCCGCACCCGCCACCCCCCAAGGCGCGCCGGGTCCAGGGCCTCGCCGCCGAACACCACCCGCCGAAGAGCCAGCCCCCGGCCGGCCCCCCGATCCTGCGCGTCGGCCTGCATCAGCTGATAGAACGCCGACGGCGTCTGGCTCAGCACCGTCACCCGCTCCCGGGCCAGCAGGCCCAGGAACTCCCGCGGAGACCGTGACACCGCAGACGGCACCACCACCAGCCGCCCGCCGTGCAGCAGCGCTCCCCACAGCTCCCACACCGAGAAATCGAACGCCACCGAGTGGAACCAGCTCCACACATCACCAGCACCGAACCCGAGCGACTGCCGCGTCGCCGCGAACAGCGCCACCACGCTGCGGTGGGTGACGGTGACGGCCCTGGGCCGGCCGGCGGATCCCGACGTGTGGATCACGTAGGCGGGCTGGGCGGCCAGCAGCCGCCCGTTCCTGCCGACCTCGCCCTGCTCGGGGTCGGCGACGCCGGCGAGCGGTGCCATCAGACCCGGCTCGTCGGTGACCAGCACACGCATCGCGACCGCCGGCGCCAAGCTTCGCGCGCTGGCCGCCGAGGCGATGATCACAACTGGGAGCGCATCGCTGAGCGTGTCGGCGATGCGCTGCGGCGGATAGCCCGGATCCACCGGCAGATAGGCCGCGCCCGACTTGAGCACCGCCAGCAGCGCCACGATCAGCTCGGCCGACCGCTCCAGCACCACCGCCACCACCGACTCCGGCCCCGCCCCCCGCGCCACCAGCACCCGCGCCAGCCGGTTCGCCCGCGCGGCCAGCTGCCGGTAACTGACCACGGTCCCCTCGCAGACCACCGCCACCGCGTCCGGCGACCGTGCCACCTGCGCGTCGAAGAGCTCGGGCAGCGTCGCCGCGGGCACCGCCATCGGCGCTGCCCTGTCGCTCCACTCGGCCAGGATCCGCTGCCGCTCTTGGATGCCCAGGATCTCCGCCCGGCCCGCATAGCTGGCAGGAGAAACCGCCATCATCCAATTCCTGACATTCTGGAAACGCCCGGCGATTTCCGGCCCAGCCGTAGCACTATAGAGATCGGGATTCAAATCGAAGGCAATTTGGATGCTGTGATCGGGCGATCTGTCGTAGACAGATATCTCAATGTCTTCGACGGGGCCATTAGAAAGGTTATGAGCGGCAACGACTGAGCAGTCTCCGAACCGCATGGAGTAATCAAATGACATGACGTTGACGACCATGCCGAACAGAGCGCGGCGGTCAACCAGATTCAGGTCTCTGAGAATATCTACATGCTGATACCGCTGGCGGCGCAATGCATCCCGAACCGCCTTGGTGACCTGCCGCACGAGACTCTCGATAGACGTTCTGCGGCCTATCGTGAGGCGGATGGGCAGGATATTGGCTGTCATGCCGGGGACTCCGCGTTGCCGCGCGCCCGTCCGGCCAAGGACCGGGAGTCCGAGGACTATGTCCTCGGCTCCGGTGCTGCGATGAAGGTAGACGGCCGCGGCGGTAAGCATCAGCCCCGTGATGTTTGTCCGCAGGCGCCGGGCGGCCATTCTGAGGTCGGCGGAGCCGGCCGGATCAAGATTATCCATATACCGAATCGGCATATGCGGCGCCCTCGGTGCCCGCCGCCCGCTGATACTAGCCACGTCCGGGAAATCGGATAGAGTTTTATGCCAAAATTCCTTATCTATTCTGAAATCGGCAG
Organism: Streptosporangiaceae bacterium; assembly: GCA_030038495.1. GTDB lineage: Bacteria > Actinomycetota > Actinomycetes > Streptosporangiales > Streptosporangiaceae > JAJYUU01. The sequence continues at coordinate 12,104 of JASHOV010000230.1, read as the reverse complement.
ACGCCCGGTAAGCAGCCTCGGCTTCCACTAGCACGGAAACCGGCTCTAGGGCCCCGTCGGCGGGCAGGGTGCCTGCAAGCAAGCATGAGTAGACCTGGGCCAGGCGTGCCGCGATGATCGGGGCACTGAACCCGTCTGCCGCGATATGGTGAACACGCTGATGCCAGAAGTACCGGCCCTGACCTACCTTAAGCAGGGCCTGCGTGAACAGCGGGCCCTCTCGCAGATCCACTGGACGGCGCATATCCGCCCACATCCAGTCCTCCGCGGCGGCGCGCGGGTCGGCCGCCGAACTGACATCAATGACATGCATCGGCCAGCCGTCAGACTTAGCGACGTACTGATGCAGCGCTTCCCCATCGCCGCAAAAGCGGAGGTGATAAGCCTCGACCTCGCTCATCGTGTGCCGCAGGGCCGCACCGAAGATACTGACGTCCAGATCGCCGTGGATCTCCAGGTACTCACCTATGTTATGGACCGGCTCATCAGGATTGAGCTGCTGGGCAAACCAGATACCAAGCTGCCCAGCCATCAGCCTCCAGCGTTCACCTTCAGATCCAGACATGCCCGTGAACCCCGATCGTTCGGCCCATATAACTCCTCAGCGAGAAAAGCCATGTCGTTACGGACTCCCCTCTTCCTGCCGGAATGAACACCAACAGCACGCCCGGAGCTGAGAGGCGTGCAATCGTGCTACGAAATGACCGGTCGTAATCTTCGACTATTGAGGAGACCTTCCGGAGAAGTCCGCGCGCCTTACCTATCCGTCCATCGACGTGACTTTGGGCACGGCGATCTGAATCGATGGCGAGCAACTGCGCGCAAGACAGGGCCGGGTCATCGGCCGTCGAGTGCGATGCGCAGGCTTTTGGGTCGCATGTCGGTCCAGGTTTCCTCGAGGTAGGCGTCGCAGTCTGCCTTGCTGGCGCACACGCCGGTCTCGGCCCAGCCGCCGGGGACCGGCAGGTCGGCCGGCCACAGGGAGTACTGCTCTTCCTCGTTGATGAGGACCTTGAACCGCGCATCGGGGGCGTCGAAATCGAAGGTGGTGGTGCGCATGGCGTCTCCTGCTGACGAGGGAACTGGGGCCGGTGGCGGACTCTCACCAGCGCCATTCGCGCTGGCCGTAGAGGTGCTCGGATTTGATGCCTTGGCTGGCGCACCAGGTCATGAACTCATCGACCTGCTTGAGCTGATAAGAGTCCTCGTTGTAGGTGGTCGCCATGACGTGGCCGACCAGCCAGGTCTCTTCGCCCATCGCATAGACGTAGGCCTCGCCCGCGCCCAGCTCGGTCATGATCGCCGCGGCCTGCGCCGCGTTCGAGCCCGACAGCGTCCGCGAGTCGCTCATCTTCTTGGTTACCGGCCGGGTGAACAGCGCCTGATACAGCCACGTCAGCGGCGCCCCGGCGCACTCCATGCCCAGGAAAGCGACATCCACCGCCCCGACCTGGCCGCGAATATACCGGTACAGCCCGGGGTCGATGCCAGAGGAATCCGCCCCCACGAACACCGTCCGCCCGGCCATTCGCACGCAATACGTCGACTTGGCCCGGATATCCAGGTCGGCGTGCTCGCCCAGGAACGGCGTGGCGGTCACCCTCCCGCCGGGGAACTCCACCTCCGAGAAGTCGTCCACCTCCAGCACCGGCAGCCCCAGGTGCGACAGATACTGCGCCAGCGACGGATCGGCCAGGCTGCCCCGCGACGAGCGCGGCACCACCACCGCGCCCACCCGCCCGCGCAGCGCCAGCAGCGTCTCCAGCACGATATGGTCCTGGTGTCCGTGCGTGATCAGCACCAGGTCGATGTGATCGGGCAGGTCCCGGTAGGTATAGCGGCCCGTCGCCGCCGCGTCCGAGCTCACCCACGGATCGGTGATGATCGCCGCCTGCTCGGTCTGCAGCACCAGGCACGCGTGCCCGAAATAACGGATCCGGCCGCCGCCGTCCACGTGCCGATCCCCGGCCAAGTCCGGCTGCGGAGCCAGCAGCCCCGCCAGCTGGCCCGCCTGCTCATCGTCGAGCGGTAGCAGCTCTCGCAGCCGACCCAACGTAGTGGGCGCCACCCGGGACTTGACCAGTTCCTCCAGACCAGGATGCCGGAACGGAATCGCTAGCTCCAGCACGTCGGGCGAGGCTAGCCGCGGGGTGCTCAAGATGAACGGCCGCTCGGTCCCGGTCTCAAGCGACAGCTGCACCGACTGGCGGTCCTCGGTATAAGCGCTGCTCTGATATACCAGCGGCTCCATATACCGCACCGCCGGCTGGTTATTGGTGTCGTAGGCAATCTCCACCAGCCCCGACAGCACCGGCGGCAGCTTGGGGTACAGCGGGGTCAGGTCAAATCCGGTCGCGCCCTGGCGCACGAGATCCTCGGCCGCGGCGATCGCCGCGGCGAACCCTAGCATCGGTGCCCGGTCCCGCTTGATCGCGGCAAGCAGGTCGCGAATCTGGCCGGAACGGCCGGCCGCGACGTTAACGAAAAGCCCGCCGCGCAATTCCGGGTTGCGGCTGGCGTTGATATGCACCTGCGGCGATTGAAGGTACGATTCGAGGAGTGGCACCTGGACAAACGCCAGGTTCATCGCTGCCTGCACCGGTGCGACCGTGTGTAGCCATGCATAAAATCGGTCAACCAGCGGCTCGATGATCACATCCGGCCGCAGAAACCGCGGTTCGTCAGTCATCTCCACTCCAAACATCCCCGGAAAGCCCTCTGCCGTGAGTGCGCGGGATCTTACGAATAACCTGGCAGCTGCTCTCCGCCCGGCCAGCAAGAACTAACTGCTTCCCCGGCATTAATTCTGTCTCGATTCATTCTCGGGCGGATCGCAAAGCCTCCAGGCATTACTCCGTAGCACTATCGCATGCGTGCAGATCACCGATCAATACTGCAATCACCGGCCAGGTCAGCCGGCAAAACTGGCCGGCGGTATACGATCGCCCGCCTGTTCAACTGCGGAATGCATCAGTTGAACACGGCCCTGCCTGTTCAACTGCGGAATGCATCAGTTGAACACCGGGGACCCGCCGAGGCCGTCGGCGCATCGATCACTCGGTCAGGCACCCGCGGAAGTGGTGCAATCACTTGCACTGCCACAGTGCGGTCGCGGGCAGAGATGCGTCAATAAGGGCCGGCGGCGTCGGGGCCCGCGGTGCGCGGGTCCGGCAGTGGCTTGCCGACCGGGCAAACATAGCCTGATGCGCCGCTAGTTCGTTCGTATTGGTTTAGTGATATAAACAGAATATTGTCCACATATGGATTCGACCCGAACTGTATTTGAAACTTGCCTGCCCGAGGTACGTGGTGACGCCCGGGCCATTAGCACTCGCCTCTCGGCCATCGGCTTCGATGACCTTGCCGCGGACGGGCTGTTCGTACTGGCCGCGATGGCCGCCCCCCGATCGAAGGTAGAAGGCCTCTTGCGCAAGCTTGCGATCAGCGAGCAGGCGGTCGGCACGACGATCGAGGCGCTGGTTCTGCGGGGTTACCTAGAGCCGAGCGGCAAGCGGGACGACATTCATCACGGGGAGAGAGCCCTGACCAAGCGGGGTCACGCCGCTGTCGCAGCAATCAGCAAGAGCGTCGAGGCCATGCGGTGGGCTAACTTCCCGTTCCGGGAGGGCGACATCGTCATCAGCGCGCCGGTCAAGAGCGGTATGACCTGGACGCAGATGATCTGCGCGCTCCTGGTCTTCCAGACTCCTGACCTCCCGGCGCCACTGTCGAAGTTGTCGCCGTGGCTCGACTGGAACGGAGTTTCCCGCGATGAGGTGTACGCCCAGCTTGCCGGTCAGCAGCACCGGCGTTTCATCAAGACCCATTCGCCGCTGAAGGCGATACTGCAGGAAATTCCTGCCGGCTCGCGGGTCACCTACATCGTGGTCGCGAGGCACCCGCTGGATGCCGTGATCTCGATGTACTACCAGAACGACAACATCGCCTATGACGGCAGCCGACCGCCGAGCGGTCCGCCCGAGCCTGATCCCCGTCCGCTTCCGCCGCCGCGTGAGTGGCTTATCCGCCGGCTTATTCATTCTGAGGTCTCCCAGACCAGCGACGAATCCAACCTGGCCGAGTTCAGGGACATTTTCTCCCATCTCTCCGACGCCTGGGCGCGGCGCCGCGACCCCAACGTCGTGCTCTTGCATTACGACGATCTGAGTGCCGACTTGCACGGGCAAATGCGCGGGCTCGCGGCGCGGCTCGGAGTCACCGTGCCCGACCCGGCCTGGCCCGACCTCGTGAAGGCAGCGACATTCGAGCAGATGCGCGCCGCCGCGGACCGCCTGCAGCCGGTGGGCATGCTGAAAGACAACACGGCCTTCTTCCGACGGGGGACATCCGGGTCCGGCCGCGAGCTGCTCAGCAGCGATGAGCTTGCCTGGTACTACGCACACACGGCGCGGCTAATTCCGGCCGACTTGTTCACCTGGTTGCACCGGGAAGAGACAGCCCGAGAGCGCTGAAGCCACGCTTACCAAGCTAGCGGCGCCGGGCTTCGCGCTCCGGGCCATTGAGCGGCGATCTGGTCGTATGCCAGCATCTACAACGCGAAAACCCGCGACCGGCGGCCAATCCCGGAGGCACTAACCATGCTGATCTGCGGAATTAAGGTATCGCACGACGGTGGTATCGCCCTGATCGACGGCAACCAGCTAGTCTTCAGTGTTGAAGTCGAGAAACTGGATAACAACCATCGCTATCGTGCGCTCGATTGCCTCGAGCGCGTAGCGGAGATACTACGGAGCCAGAACGTTGATCCGGCTGATGTGGATCGCTTCGTCATTGATGGATGGTGGTCGAAATCCCGCGATGGCTCAATATGCGTCCGCTCACAGGCCGGTGGCCGAAGGGTGGAGCTTCCCGTCGCGCCATACGTCGATGCTGGGCCTGCACGGCCTTGCCTGGAACGCTATAACTTCCGGACTGAGCACTTCGGATTTGGCAAGACTGAATATTCCAGCTACCACCACGCGACGGGACACTTGCTTGGCTGCTATTGTTCCAGCCCTTTTGCCAGACGAGGTGAGGACGCGCTTATTCTGATCTGGGACGGCGGAATGGCGCCCCGCCTTTACCAAATCACGGCGCGCACATTAGGCGCTCGACCAGTGGGATCTCTCCTGCCAATGATTGGGAATATTTTCGGGGATTTCTGCGGATGTTTCAAGCCGTTCGCCGTAGATCGCACGGACTGGACGGAGGAGCAGGATCTTTATCACCGGCTGTCCATTGCCGGAAAGGCTATGGCATATGCGGCGCTCGGCCGGGCAGAGGAAAACGCGTTCAAATATCTCGATGAGATAGCGGACAGCCTTCCCGGTATTTCAGCCGACAATGCGCGGGTCATGGCACAGCGAGTGACCAAAGACCGCGCCGACCGCTTCCGCGGTATGTCGAACGCGGATATCGTTTCCACTTTCCAGGCGTACCTGGGAAAGCGGCTGCTGAAGTCGATCACCGGTCTTGCCGAGCGTCACTTTCCGCATGAGCAACCGAACCTTGGGCTGGCCGGCGGATGCGCGCTCAATATCAAATGGAATAGGATGCTACGAGACAGCGGAATCTTTCGCGAGATCTGGGTTCCTCCGTTCCCGAACGACTCGGGAGCCGCAATCGGCGCAGCATCTGCGGAGATGTTCTGTCAGGAACGGGTACCCTCCCTTGACTGGGACGTCTATCGTGGCCCGTTCGTGGACACGACTATTTCGCCGGCGGGCTGGACTTCCAGACCTTGCGGCGAGCGAGGCGTGGCCGAGATTCTGCACGCGGAGGGCGAGCCAGTTGTAGTCCTGTCCGGAAGGGCCGAGCTAGGGCCGCGCGCCCTGGGCAATCGCAGCATTCTTGCGCCCGCGACGGACCCGGGTATGAAAGACCGCCTGAACCAAATGAAGGGGCGCGAAAGCTATCGGCCGATCGCACCTATATGCCTGGAATCGAAGGCTCGCGAGATCTTTGACCCGGGCACGCCGGACCCATATATGCTCTTCGAGCATCTCGTTCGAGGGGACTGGGCGCGGCGGATTCCGGCGGTAGCCCATCTCGATGGAACTGCTCGTCTTCAGACTATCGAGCCTGACGGATGCCCGGCGGCTCGCGTCCTCGCTGAGTACGAGTTGATGAGCGGAATCCCTGTTCTGTGCAATACGAGCGCGAATTTTAATGGCTGCGGCTTTTTCCCGGATCTAGCCTCAGCCGCAAAATGGGGGAAGACAAGGTATATCTGGTCCGATGGCACGATATACATTAATCCACTGTTCGGACCGGCACCGCAGCATTAGGGCTTGACGCTCGCTGCCGCGTGCGATCGTCGCCGGGCCGGAGAGGCTGCCCCAGCCCAGGCAGCCGGTCGCGCGAGGAGAACCGGGTTCGTGACGGGGGCGCCATGCTGCCACTCTCATACTGTTGCAAGGTCTGTCAGCGCCGACGATACTCGACGAGACGTCCAAGCACTGCAAGCGCGGATCAAGCGGTTTGCCGTTGCCTTGAGCCTAAATTAGGGCACAAAGCCGACCTGGCACGGGCTAGTGTCGGCGGGCCTGCGGCTGTGGCACCTCGGTAAAAGGCATACGAGCACAGGAGGCGTCAGGCGTGATGATGCGCGCGGGTCCGATGCGGCCGATCGGACGTCCCGGAGACCCGCCCGTCACTCGTCAGCAAATCAAGCCCGGCACCGTTCGGCGTATTGTCCCGTACGCCAAGCCATACCGCTGGGGCCTCGCGCTGCTGCTCAGCGTTACCGCAGTGGATGCGGTTATCACGGCCGTCAATCCGCTGCTGATCGCGGTTGTCATTGACGACGGCATCATTCCCCGGCGGGTGACGGTAGTCGTCGGGGTCGCGCTGGCCATCGTGGTGCTGGCCCTCGTAGATGCGTTAGTGAATTACATTCAGGCCAGAACGTCCGCCCGGATCGGGCAGGGAATTACCTACGATCTGCGCACAAAAGTCTTCACGCATGTGCAGCAACAGCCACTGGCATTTTTCACCCGCTCGCAGACTGGCTCTCTTGTCAGCAGGCTGAACACCGACGTCGTCGGGGCGCAGCAGGCCATCACGACACTGTTGTCGCAGACGGTCGATACCGTCCTGACCCTGATCGTCGTGGTTGCCGCGATGGTCTACCTGTCGTGGCAGGTCAGCGTTATAGCATTGATTGCGGTTCCATTTTTCCTTTTCCCCGGAAAGGTGATCGGAAAGAAGCTGCAGCGACTCACCAGGGAGACAATGCAGCTCAATGCTTCGATGGGCTCATTGACGACTGAGCGTTTCAACGTCGGCGGAGCGATGCTCGCGAAGCTCTACGGCCGCCCGGACGAAGAGTCGACCATGTTCGCGACTCAGGCTGACCGGGTCCGTGACATCGGCGTAAGGCAGACCGTGACCGGGCGGGCGTTCGGCATCGTCATGGGACTGATCTCCGCGCTGACCCTCGCCCTGGCATATGGCCTGGGCGGCGTCCTCGTCATCGATCATGCCTTCAAGATCGGCGTTCTCGTGGCCCTGGTCGCCCTGATTACGCGGTTGTTCGGCCCGGTCAATCAGTTGTCCAACATGCAGATCAATGTCCTGACCGCGCTGGTCAGCTTTGACCGAGTCTTCGAAGTACTGGACCTGAAGCCGCTCATAGCGGAGCGCCCAGGGGCGACCGCGCTTCCTGGAGCGTCCGGCAACGGGGTGGCCCCGGAGATCGAGTTCGATCGAGTCTCGTTCCGGTATCCCACCGCCGCCGAGGTTTCGCTCGCCTCGCTCGAGTCGATCGCGCTGCCCATGCCCGAGCGCGGCGACACCGAGTGGATCCTGCATGAGGTGAGCTTCGTTGCCCCAGCCGGGCAACTCACTGCGCTGGTCGGCCCCTCGGGCGCGGGGAAGACGACGATTACCCACCTGGTGCCCCGGTTCTACGATCCCGGCTCGGGGGTCGTGCGGATCGACGGCCATGACCTCCGTGAGCTGACGTTGAAGTCCCTGCATGACACCGTCGGCGTGGTCACCCAGGATGCGCACCTGTTCCACGACACGCTCCGGGCCAACTTGGCCTACGCGCGCCCTGGCGCCACCGAGCAGGAGCTGATCGAGGCCTGCAAGGCGGCGCGGATCTGGGATCTGATCGCGTCACTCTCCGATGGTCTCGATACGGTCGTGGGCGACCGTGGTTACCGGCTGTCAGGCGGAGAGAAGCAACGGGTCGCCCTGGCCAGGCTGCTGCTCAAGGCCCCGTCGGTGGTTGTCCTCGACGAGGCCACCGCGCATCTGGACTCGGAGTCGGAAGCCGCGATACAGCGTGCGCTCCAGACCGCGCTGGCGGGCCGGACTTCGCTGGTGATCGCGCATCGGCTGTCCACGGTCCGCGAGGCCGACCAGATCCTGGTCATTGACCAGGGCCGGATCACCCAACGCGGTACCCACGAGGAACTGCTGGCAGCCGGGGGACTCTACGCGGACCTGTACCGCACCCAATTTGCCCGGCAGGCGGCAGCCGATGGGGGACGCGCGAACGAAGTTCCGACAGGCAATGGCCCGGTCCGGTGAGGCACCGATCGACTCCGCTTGTGCTGCCTGGAAGGTGTTCAACTGCGGAAAGCATCAGTTGAACACCGCCGTCGAGGCTGGAGTCAGCGGGCGCAACTCTGTTCACCGCATCTCCTTGATCGAAAGAATGGCCGGCATGTCGCGCATCTCCAAGGGCGCGGCAAATCCGCTCAATCGCGTCGCAAGGCAGGGAGAGCACCTTGAACTCAGGCTGGATGCACCAACTTTGGCCCGCAGCGTGCGGCCGGCGGCGTGCGCCCAGTGCGCGGGCGGTGAAAGGGAAGGCCCGCCGGTCGCGGTGGGTTGCGCTGCTGGCATCGGCGGGCCTCGTGGCCGCCTGCGCGCCGGCTTCGGCCGACCAGGTTGCCGCCAGCTCGGGGGCAAGCGGGCCGCGTTATCGGGCGAGCATCGTATGGACCGCTGACGGGATCCCGCACATCACGGCCGGCAATTTCGGCTCGCTCGGCTATGGCTACGGGTTTGCCCTGGCCAGCAACGACCTGTGCACGATGGCCAACAGCTACGTCACCGTCGAGGGACAGCGATCGCGTTACTTCGGCCGCGGCGGTGCCGCTCCTTCCGGCGGCAGCAACGTCGACAGCGACATCTACTGGCAATCGGTGATCGACAGCCACGTCATCCCACGGGCCCTGAAGATCAAGACCGGCCCCGGCGCGATCGGCTCGCGACTGCGCCAGCTGATCAGCGGCTACGTCGCCGGCTACAACCGATATCTCGCGTCGGTCGGCGGCACGGATCGCGTGCCCAACCCGACCTGCCGGAGAAAGGCGTGGGTGAAGCCGATCACGACCCTCGATGCCTATCTCCTGATCTACCAGGCGATCGACCAGGAGGGTCTGGACGGCGATCTCGACGCCATCGCACAAGCACACCCGCCAGCAAGCACCACGGCCGCGAGCGGATCCGCGGGCGGATCCGCGAGCGGATCCGCGGCCGGTGGCACGACCACCACGCAACTCACCGCCGCGGAGCACGCCACGCCGGCCGCCCTGCGGGCGCGCGTGGCGTCGGCTGTGAGTACGCCTCCCGGCCATGACGGCCTGCCGTCTGTGCGGCAGCTACAGGATCTCGGCGAGCGGCGTTCCCAGGCCGACCTGGGGAGTAACGCGATCGCGGTCGGCTCGGCGGGCACGCGGGATCACCAGCACGGCATGCTGCTCGGTAACCCGCACTACCCGTGGCAGGGTGCCGACCGGTTCTTCGAGGTGCAGCTCACCATCCCGCGGACGATGAGCGTGGAGGGCGCCACGCTCATTGGCGTGCCGCTGGTCGTGATCGGGTTCACCGCCACGATGGCGTGGAGCCTGACCGTCTCGACCGCGTGGACGGTCACGCCGTACCAGCTGACGCTGGTGCGGGGCCACCCGACCCAGTACGTCTACAACGGAAAGCCGGTCGCGATGACGAGCCGGGCTGTCACCGTCGAGGAGGCCTCCGGCGGTGGCACGATCCGCAAGGTCCGGCACACCGTGTGGTACACCCGCTACGGACCAGTAGTTAACGGGCTCGACGGAATGCCGCTGCCCTGGACCACAGAGACCGCGTTCGCGCTGGACGACGCAAATGCGGGCAACCTGCGGCTGCTCAACCATTTCCTGGCTACCGACGAGGCGCGCTCGGTGGCGCAGGAGTTGTCGATCTTGAAGAAGTACGAAGGACTGCCGTTTGTCAACACCCTGGCCGCCGACTCTGCCGGCAACGCCCTGTATGCCGACATCATGGCGATCCCTGACGTCACCAACGCCGAGGCAGCCCGGTGCGACACCGCCCTGGGCGCGGAGTCGTTCCAGCAGCTGGGGCTGCCGGTGCTGGACGGCTCGCGCTCGTCGTGCGCCTGGGGCACCGACCCCGACTCCGCGGTGCGGGGCATCTTCGGCCCGGCCGAGGAACCGAGCCTCGTGACCAGCGACTTCGTGGAGAACTCGAATAACAGCTACTGGCTGGCCAACCCGGCCGACCCGCTGACCGGCTACGCCACCATCATCGGCGGCACCTCCCCGCCGGGCACCAACATCGGCCTGCGCGCGCGCAGCGCGCTGGCCATGGTCACCGGCCGGATCAGCGGCACCGATGGGCTCGGGCCCCCCGGATTCACCTTCCAGGACATGAAGAACCTGATGTTCTCCGACATCCAGTACGGCGCCTCGCTGGTCAAGCCGCAGCTGGTGACGATGTGCCGCGCCTTCCACGGTGGCCTGGCACCCACCAGCGCCGGACGCACCGTCCCGGTTGGCGACGCATGCAACGTCCTGGCCGCGTGGAACGGCAGGGAGGACATCGGCTCCCGCGGCGCCGTGCTGTTCCGCGTCTTCTGGGATAACGCCCTGGCTTCCAAGGCCGGTCCGTGGTCGACCCCGTTTAACCCCGCTAGCCCGCTCAGCACCCCGAGCGGGCTGGACACCGCCAGCAGCCAGGTCCAGCGAGCCTTCGGCGACGCCCTTTCGACCCTGAGGGCCGCGCACATTCCCTACAACGTCGAGCTTCGCACTGTCCAATACGTCGTCCGCGACGGCAAGAAGATCCCGCTACCTGGCGGGCCGGGCGACCCCAACGGCGAGTTCAACGCGATTTACCAGAACCTGTTGCGGCCTGGATCGGTTCCCTCGGCGGGCTCCAGCTACATCCAGGACGTCACCTGGACCTCCGGCGACTCCTGCCCGGAGGCCGCCACCCTGCTCACCTACTCCCAGTCCGACAACCCCACCTCTCCCCACTACGCCGATCAGACCGAACTGTTCTCCCGCAGCCAGTGGGTCACCGCCTACTTCTGCCCCGACCAGGTAGCCGCCCACGCGGTATCCACTGTGGTCCTGACCGGCAGTTAAGGCACGAGGTCGGTGGGCGCTGGACTCCGTGCCTCACCCACGGACCGCCACGGGGGCCAGGCGACGTGGGCTGACGGAAATTGAGCATTTGCGCCGCATATTAGATTGGTGTCCGGAAACAGAAAGGCGCACCGAGAAGATGCTCATTTGCGGAATAAAGGCATCACATGACGGCGCAGTTGCGGTCATCGATGGTAATCGTCTCCTCTTCAGCACCGAAATCGAGAAGCTGGAAAACGGGCTTCGGTACAGCTCCTTGGGAAACCTCGATCGCGTAGCGGAGATCCTGGATGCAGAAGGGCTGAAACCCTCTGACGTGGACCAGTTCGTAGTAGACGGGTGGTTCGTCGAAGGCACTGATGACACCGAAGTTCGCGACCCCTCGACGCTTACCCGACGCGGTGGAGGCTATCTGGAGATCTCGGTTGCGCCATACCAGGACCGCCCCGGCGCCGGAGGCCCGCTAGCGCGCTATACGTTCCGGGACTACTCGTTCAGCCCGGCCGCCGAAGGTTATGTCAGCTACCACCATGTCAGTAACCATCTCCTGGGTGGCTACTGCTCTAGCCCGTTCGCCGCTCGTGGCGAAGACGCCCTGGTCCTGGTCTGGGACGGCGGGACCGTCCCGCGTCTTTACCACGTGGAGGCCGAGACCCGGACCGTCACGCCGGTGGCCACGTTGTTTCCTTTAACTGGTGACATCTTCGGCGAGTTCAGCGC
>JASHOV010000229.1 GCA_030038495.1 Streptosporangiaceae bacterium | reverse complement strand
TTCCCGGCCAGCGCGCCCCGGGTGGACATGCTGAACGTGCAGGGGCTGCGGTACGCCGAGGACAATGAGTGCTGCCGTCTCGACCACATCGGCGCGAGCGTCGAAGTGATCACCCACTAGCCCAAGCAGTCGCTCGGGCGGCTGGTCGCCCGGTCGCAGTGCAGTCGTCGATGCGGTCTCCCAGGAGTCCGCGACTCTCTCGCCCGAGTCGCTATATAGCGCACGGCTTGAATTCGTTCACCGCATGAACCCGCCGACCCCGCCCGTGCGCTGAGCTGTGATAAACGCCAGCAGCCAGCACCGTGTTAGGCCAGTCCCGCCCGGCCAGGAGCTGAAGATAGACATCGGCCAGCGGTACTCCGACAACCAGCCCGCTGGAACGGTCAGCTGACCGGGTCACGCGCAGATTGGCAGCATGCACAGCAAAGCTCCCATCGTCACAGACGACCTAACCTCAGCAAGGCTGGCCGAATTGACAGGAAGATCACAGGCATAACATGCATGAGCGCGAACCCAGGCGCATGCTTGAAGCCGCGGCTACCTGCGTGATCCCTTGATGTTCGCGCAGATCAACGGGCGGAAATAAATGGTGGGCTGGCCACTGGCGTCCAGGATATCCCCGGTACTGCCCTGATGGATGTTGAGGTACCACCCGCGGGCGGGAATCGGCGAGGCCACGTGCTTGAAAACCCGTACCGCGTTGACGACCAGGCCATTCTTGTTTGCGTCCAGGTCACCCAGCATGTACTTGACGGCGCCCTGGTTTTCGCAGCTGCCGAGGTGAATATGCGCAGCGTGCGGCCCCGGCGTGATCCCGCTCGCGTTCACGGTGACCGTCAGAGCCTTGCGCCTGGCGTTGTACGCGACGGTGGCGCGACCCTGCGGCGTGCCCCAGTGCACGCCGTTCCAGCCCACCTCTACTGAGCGGAGTTCCTCGGCCCGCCAGACGCCGCCGAGCCGCCCGGTCTCTGCGATCGGCAGGGCCGCCGAGTGAGTGACGGTCGTGCCCATCCGGATGATGACCTGGCTGCCTTTCGGGACCAGGCCCGTGTATGCGCTCGTCAGCATCTCGTACGCCGAGCCGCCGCTGTTCGCCGTCAGGGTGGCGAACCGGGTGACCTGCTGGCCGGACTGAAGCACGAGATCGACGTAGTGCGACGAGCCGGGCGTGAGCCCGTATATCGTCGCCTGCAGGCCCAGTCGGCCGTGGCTGACCCGGCTGAACCGCACGGTACCGACCGGCATGGAGTGCAGGGTCAGGTGGTCGGAACTGGCCGTGGCGACGCTCGGCGCGACGGCGGAGCCGGCTGCGCTCGCGCTGCCGGTGGTCGCCAGACTCACCAGGACGGCCGCAGCAAGTGCTGGTACTGCTGCGGTGGCGGCGCACTTCATGACTGGGTCCTTTCCGTTGATTCACGCAGCTGCCGGGCCCTGATATTCGGGCACGAATCCATTTCCTGGCTCTCTGTGGATCGGGCCGAATTGCTCGTGCGGAATACGCACTCTACCGCGTCGGCGAAACCGTGGCGATAAGCGGCCCCCCTTAAGCGGCCGAATGGGCCAACCAAAACTAGGACTGTTTTGTACGTATTACTTGTTGACATTCATATGCTCTCATCGCCGCATTTGTTAGTGCCATATTGGATTGACCCTCCGAAGGCCGTAGGCTGCGCGATCCGCGGACGCCAGGCGTGACGCTGCCTCGCGCATAATGATCGGAACGATCCGGCGGTCAGCGTCGGCCGGAGTTGCATCCGAGGACTGGCGGGGGCCGAATCCCGCGCTCGCCTCGGCCTGCGACTTTCAAATTGTGGCTGTCAATGTCATCGGCTTCCTCCTCCCCTCCCGCTTGGTCTGCTTCTTCAACCATGCATTCGCGGGGGAACGTCCAACAGCGCAAGGACATTGATCCTGCCGTGTGCGGCCGCCGCGACCGCGGCTCGAACGCCGCCTCGCCCTCGGCCCGGTACGACACCAGCTCAGCGCTGCATGACCGGATGTTCGGTCCGTCCGATCAAGGGTCGTCGTTCTGGACGCGATCTCGATGATGTCGTCGTCGGAGCTGAACCGCTTGCCTCAAGCTGGACATCACCGAGCTCCTACGCGACGGCCAAGGTCGGCCTGCAGGCGATTCCCGTCGTCGCGGCACTCCGCGATGTTCACTTTGGCAGGCCAGTCCACGTCGAGAAACCCGGGGCGCTGCATGCCTCGTGGCAGATGCGGACCCTGCGGGGAGGCTGGCGGGTAGCTAGACTCGTGAGAGTTGTCTGCGATGGCCCTTGGTGCGCCGCGAAGCACCGTGCCCATGATGAACCGATCTGCGGTCGCTGCCGTGGAGTCCACGCCCCGTCAGTGAACGGCTCGCCGGTGCGCGTACGGTCCCGCGCCGATCTTGCCTTTCAGCGTCGTGCCCGCCCGCATGGCTGCTGGGACCATCTCATCGCGGCGCCGCTGTGGCCGCTGCATGGCGCGAACCTGGGCACCTTGCTGCGCACCTGCGATGCGGTCGGCGCCTGCCTGGCAGTGCCGCGGCTGCCGTGGGTGCCGGACGCGCTGGCTCGCGGGAATACCCTGCGCCGCCGTGCCTGCGTGCACTGGACCAGCCGCGACGTGCTCGGCTGGCTGGCCGCGCAGCGCGCCGCCGGATCCCAGATCGTCGGCGTGGAGCTTGCCGACGAAGCGGTCCGGCTTGCCGACCTGGCCGCCGCCCGGCAGCGGACTGTGGCCGTCCTGGGTCACGAGCAGACCGGAATACCGTCCGAGGCCGTCGAGCTTCTCGACCTCGCCGTCGAGATCCCCATGATCGGAACCGGCGCCAGCCTCAACGTAGCCGTCGCCGGATCACTTGTCCTGTACCGCCTCGCTGGATTCCTCTGACAGGGAAATCCGAGCGACAGCCCTGCCGGCGGCATATAAGCACGTTTCCTGGGGGGCAGCAAGCAGTGCGCGAACCCCCGCCGGCCGGTACCGTCATCGGGACTGGTGCGGCGCCTGTGGCGCCGGGATCCGAGGCACCGGCTTGCTAGCACCACATCGGCAGCCGTCCGATTGCCGAACTGTCGGCAATGGCCGAGCTGGAACTGGAGTCCCTGCGCCATGCGCATGACCTAGGCCCCCCTGGGGCGAGGTCAGGGGTCACAAGCCTCGCAATTGCCGGAGCCGAATGGAGCTTGCGGGCACCCGTAGCAGGCAAGCTCGTGCAGTCTCACAGCCGGGACCGCAGCACGGCGACCTCGGGGAAGTCCTCGGGCGAGCCGTAGCCGTTCTCGGCCAGCCAGCGGACGTTAGTGAGGCATCGCAACGACCACCATGCGCGGATGAGGTCGCGGTCGACGTCGGTGCCGTAGCCGGCGACGACGTCGCCAAGGTGCTCCTTGTGTCCGAGCGTGAGGATGGCGACGTCGAAGAGCGCGTCGCCCTGGGACGCCTCGGACCAGTCGACGACGCCGGTGACCTCGTCACCGTCGACAAAGACGTGGTCGACCTGCAGGTCGCCGTGGATGAACACCGGTGTCCATGGCCGGAGCGCAGTCTCGGCGAGCTGGCGGTTGCGTGTGACCAAGTCGACGGGAAGGACGCCGTTGGCGACGAGCCACTCGCATTCGCCGTCGAGGCGCAATGCGAGCTCGTCGATGCTCTGGCCGGGCCATGGCGGCAGCGGCGCGTCGTGCAGCATCCGTGCGGCGGCACCCGCCGCGGCCCACGCGGCCGACGACGCGGTCGACGGCTCGCCGAGGTGGCCGAGTGCCGTGCCAGGGACGGCGGCGACCGCAAGCGCGGGCGGCTTCCGCCACAGGACCTCCGGGGTCGGGATCGGCGCCATGGCCATCGCCTCGACCTCGACGTCGGTTCGGGTCTGATCGGCGTCGATCTTCAGGAACACGTCGCCGACGCGCAGGGTCGCGCGGTCGTTATGGGCCACGACGACCTTGATCTCCTCCATGCTGGCCATCATCGCGGGGATGACTGCCGACGGCACCAGGTTTATCTCGTACGACTGCGCGGCTGATCGCGTCCCGCTACCCGGCGGCCTCGTGCCGCCACCAACCGTGATGCTGGCCCGGCATGATTGCGCAGCCGACGCCCTGGCCGACGCCGCAACTGCGGGGACCGATTGCCAGCTGGCGGCGCCGTGCGAGTTCGCTACCCTGCCGGCCGCCACCACGCCCCGGCACCGAATCGTCGTGCGCGACCCGTCGGACACCGCCGTCATCCTCTACACCTCGGGCACCACCGGCACGCCCAAGGGCGCCGAGCTGACCCACGCCAGCCTGCTCCGCAACACCCAGATCTCGGCCGGGCTGTTCTCGCTGGCCGCCGGTGACGTGGTGCTCGGCGCGCTGCCGCTGTTCCACTCCTTCGGCCAGACCTGCGGTCTGAACGCCTCGGTCGCCTCCGGCGCCTGCCTGACGCTGGTACCGCGCTTTGACGCCCGCGCTGTGCTCGACACGATCCAGGCCCACCGGGTCAGCGTGTTCCAGGGCGTGCCCACGATGTACGCCGCGCTGCTGGGCTACCCCAAGCGGGCACGGTTCGACGTGGGCAGCCTGCGGCTGTGCGTGTCCGGCGGCTCGGCGCTGCCCGCCCAGGTGCTGCACCGGTTCGAGGCAGAGTTCGGCTGCATCCTCCTGGAGGGCTACGGCCTGTCGGAAACCTCCCCGGTCACCTCGTTCAACCACCCCGACCAGGTCCGCAAGCCCGGCTCGATCGGCACGCCGGTCGACGGGGTCGAGATGAGGCTGCTGGACGTCTGCGGCGGCATCGGCGAGATCGCCATCCGCGGCCACAACGTCATGAAGGGCTACTGGCACCGGCCCCACGAAACCGCCGCGGCGATCGACGCCGACGGCTGGTTCCGCTCCGGCGACCTGGCCACGGTCGACCAAGACGGTTACTACTACATCGTCGACCGCAAGAAGGACATGATCATCCGTAGCGGCTACAACGTCTACCCGCGCGAGATCGAGGACCTGCTCTACACCCACCCGGCCGTGCGCGAGGCAGCCGTCGTCGGCATCCCGCACCCCGAGCTTGGCGAGGAAGTAGGCGCCGCCGTCGCGTTGAAAGACGGCGCCGCGGCGACCCCCGAGGAGCTCCGCGACCACGTCAGGCTGCAGGCAGCAGCGTACAAGTACCCCCGGCACGTATGGATCGTCGCGGAACTGCCAAAGACGCCCACAGGCAAGATCCTACGGCGCAGCGTCGAGGCACCGGCCACCGCAACCGACGCGCGGACTCCCGCCTAAGCCGCCATCAGTCCGCCAGCGCGGCGGCCGAGCCAGGTAGGTGGGCGCGGCAGGCCCTGAGCTGGAGCGGACCATCGGGACCGACTGTGTTCCGCATATCGGACGCTGATGACCGCCGGGGCTTGGCGCGCACCCAGCAGCGCGCATACCTGCGCGGACCCTTGCCACCCGGACCGGCCGGTCAGGCAAGGCCAGCCACCGAAGTCAGCGCTCTCTCGCGGCGCCGTCGGCTTGACGTAGGGTCAAGGACGATATGAGCGAAAGGCGAGGTAATCAGGAGCTGCGGACACTATCTCGCACCGTCAGCAGCGTGGTTGGCGCGCTGCGGTGAGCGCCGCGCCGAGCGGCGATGGGCCCGTCGACCAGGAAATAGGTGCGCACGCCGGGATCGAAAACCAGCTTCAGAATGAGAGCCCGCCGCCCGGCGCTCACCGCGGAAGCGGAGTCTATGCTTCCCTGCTGCGAGTGCCCGGCGCATCCCGGTTCTGGCTGACTGCGCTTGTCGGCCGCACGCCTATGGCGATGCTCGGTCTCGGGACGGTCATGCTGGTGACCGCGATGACCGGCCGGTATGCCGAGGCTGGGCTTGTCGCGGGCGCGGCGTCAATCTGCTACGGCGCCACCGCACCGCGGCTCGCGCGCCTGGCCGACCGATACGGGCAGCATCGGGTGCTCCGGCCGCTGGCGTGCGTCTTCTGCGCCGGCTGCGCATTCCTGATTGCCTGTGCCGAGCTGAGGGTCCCCTTCTGGCTGCTGATCATCGCTGGCTGCCTGGCCGGAGCGTCGATGCCCTCACTGGGCTCGATGGTCCGGGCCAGATGGAGCAACCTGCTGGCTGATCCAGCGAGCCTGCAGACTGCGTTCGCCCTGGAATCGGTCACAGACGAGCTGGTATTCGTTATCTGCCCGGCAATCGTCACCTTGCTCGCGACCGCATTCCCGCCTGCCGGAGTTCTGCTCTGCATGGTCATTGGCGTCACCGGCACGCTGCTGTTCGCAGGCCAGCGGGGCACCGAGCCGCCGCCTCACCCGCGGGCGCCGGCGGCCGCACGCATCACCGCGACGACGCTCGAACGGCTGCCTGCGCGCGGGCTCGTGGCTATCGTTCCGGTCTACCTATGTCTCGGCGCACAGTTTGCCTCGATCGACCTGAGCACCGTTGATTTCGCGCAGTCGCACGGGCACAAGCCGCTGGCCGGACTGCTCCTCGGGACATATGCGCTGGGCAGCGGCATCGGCGGCCTCTGGTACGGGACCCGGTCCTGGCGCATGCCCCTCGAACGCAGGTTCGCAGCCACGCTCGCCCTGACGACCGCTGGTGTCGCTACCTTCTGGGCCGTGCCGAGCCTGATCGCCCTGGACGTCGCGATGGTCTTCGCTGGCCTGACCATCGCCCCGACGCTCGTCGCCGGATACGGCCTAGTCGAACGGCAGGCACACGCGGCCCGCCGGACCGAAGCGATGGCGTGGCTGTCATCGACCGTCAACATCGGAATAGCGGCGGGATCTGCGGCCACCGGACGGATCATCGATGAGCTCGGGCCCCGCTGGGGCTACAGGTTCGCGGCCGCCTGCGGCGTCCTTGCGCTGCTGATCTTTCTTGCCGGGCTGGCAAAAGGCACCATGGCGGCCAACGAGTAGCTACCCCACCCCGCGGCAATGGCGACGGTGACGGCAACGGGTCTGTGGCCGCCGCACCCGGGCGTCTAGTTCCGACCGCCCGAGTGCGGACCTCCCCGCAGGCTCTCATTAGGCTGGCGAGATGCTGGGAGAGCGGCAGCAGGCAGCGGCAGCAGAGCTGGCGCAATGGTGGGACGGGATACGGCAGGGTGGCGTCGGCTCCCATGCGGTCCTGCTGGCCGGCCCGGCTGGCTGGGGGCGGTCCACGGTCCTCGACCAGCTGCCGGGGCTCATCGGGGCAGCCGGCTGCCCGGTCGGCCTCGAGGTGCGCATCAATGGCAAGTCACTGCCGGACGAACCCGGCCCGCAGGCTGCGGCCGTGCGCGAGAGCCTGCTCGGAGCGGACGTCCGGCAGCAGGCAGCCGCGCTGCTGTACCGCAGCCGGCTGCGCCGCCCCCGACGGCTGGGAACCGACCGCCTGCTCCAATCCGGGATTGCCGGGACAATCTCGCTGCTGCTGGCCGGCCTCGCGGCGGCCGCGGCCGGCGCCGTGGCCGACGACGGCCCGGCGAGCGAGAACGGTGCCGCCGCTCGGGCTGCCAGGGTCGTGGCGGCAGTCTCGGCAATGGTGCCGACGCTGGTGATCATTGACGACGCTGACGAGCTGGCACCAGACCTCGCCGTCACCGTCATCGAGAACCTGATTGACGGCCACGACAGCCGGGTTCTCGTGGCAGCCGCAGTTGGCCCAGGCAGCGATGTCGCGGCCGCCCTTGTCTCCCGTGCCCGGTACGGGCCAACGGCGGGGCGAGTCCACCGGGCCGAGGCCGACCCCCGCATGGGCAGCCAGTCCCGCGCACAGCTAGCCGCCGAGCTCTGCCCGCACCTGAGTGACACGCAGGTCCGGGAGCTCGCCCGCCACACCCGGACATTCGCGGAGATCTTCGCAGCCGTAAGGCCAGACGCACTGTCCTGAGCTCAGTGCCTCTAGGTGAGCGTCTCGGTAGGCGGCATGCTCTCGCCGCCGTTGCCGCCGGTGACGAGTGCGTCCAGTGCGGCCCGCCCGCGATGAAGCCGGGCCGAATCGGGACGGCGGCTTTGGCTACCTCGACGCGGTTCCTGCGCGCACACGTTCCCTGTTCGGTCCCCAGGCGCGCCTAGAGGCTGAACAGCACCTGGATATCGACCTTAGTTCGAGAAACGGGCACTCGTTGGCCGGGACGCTGTCGTCGTACCTGGATGGCTAATATGTCATTGATGCGTGGATAACTACCATCTGGTGTGTTGGCAAACGGGCCGTCTGACCTGCCCAGTCGATCGGGCCGATCGGCTGGCTGGGAGCGCTCGCGGGAGGGAAGCGATGGCTCTGGTCTCTTTCGCGCGACGGATTACCGACCTGGCGGACAAAGGCCCTGACCGGCCGGCGATCACCTGCGGAACCGACACGCTGACCCGCGCGGAGCTGGAGTCGGCAGCCAACCGCCTCGCCCGGGTACTCCTCGCCGAGGGCGTACAGCCCGGCGACATGGTGACGGTCGCGCTGCCGAATTCGACGCAGTGGTTCGTGGCATTCGCCGCTTGCTGGAAGGCGGGAGCGATCCCGCAGCCGGTGTCGGCGCGGCTCCCCGAGCGGGAGCTGCAGGCGATCCTGGAGCTAGCCGACCCCCGGCTGGTGATCGGCGTAGCTCCTGATGTAGCGCCGGCGCGCAGGGTGCTCCCGGCCGGCTTCACGCCGGGCGCCGAGGTGGCCGACGACCCGCTGCCGGACGTGACCTCTCCGGCGTGGAAAGCCCCGACGTCAGGTGGCTCGACCGGCAGGCCGAAGCTGATCGTGGTCGGTGACCCGGCGGAGATGGAGGACGCCGACCCTCCCCGCTTCGGGACCGCTGACGGTTGCCTGGTGATGCCAGGGCCGCTGTACCACAACGGCCCGATTGTCTGGTCCTGCACCGCGTGGCTGGCCGGCAGCCACGTTGTGGTGCTGCCCCGTTTCGATGCCGAACTTACGCTCTCGGCAATCGACCGGTACCGGGCGGACACGGTCTACCTGGTGCCGACGATGATGAAACGTATATCCGCTCTCCCCGCGAACGTCAGAGACGGCTACGACCTGTCGTCGCTGCGGCAGGTGTGGCATCTCGCCGAGCCCTGCCCGCCGTGGCTCAAGCAGATCTGGATCGACTGGCTCGGGCCGGAGCGGATCCTCGAGCTATACGCGGGCACCGAGGCCCAGATGGCCACGGTGATCACCGGGACGGAATGGCTGGCGCACCGCGGTTCGGTGGGGCGTCCTGTGTCCGGTGCGGTCACAATCCTCGACCCCGACGGCAGGGAACTCGGGCCGGGCGAGGTCGGCGAGGTGTGGATGCGTTCGCTGCGCGAGCGGCCCACGTACCGGTACGTCGGCTCGGCCGCCCGTACCAGGGACGGCGGCTGGGAGTCCCTCGGCGACATGGGGAGCTTCGACGAGGACGGCTACCTGTACCTCAGCGACCGGATGCAGGACATGATCCTCACCGGCGGCGCCAACGTCTACCCGGCCGAGGTTGAGGCGGCGATCTCCGAGCACCCGGCCGTCCGCTCGTGTGCGGTGATCGGCCTGCCCGACCAGGACCGCGGCAGCGCGGTGCATGCGATAGTCGAGGCATCGCAAGCCGACCTCTCGGCGCAGGAGCTACTCACCTACCTCGCGGACAGGCTGGTCAGCTACAAGCTGCCCCGGTCGGTCGAGTTCACCGACAAGCCGCTCCGCGACGATTCCGGCAAGATCCGCCGCAGCGTCCTGCGCTCCGAGCGACTCAGCCCCCGCTGACGAAACCGCAGGTACCACGCCACTGACACGACCGCAGCGCGGCCCGCACCCCCTGCACCGGGCAAAGGCGGATCCGCCGCACTCAGCGCGCACTCACCTCGCCGACGTTCTCGCAGGTCCGCCGGTGACCGGGCTAGCGCACATGCCGACGAGCGGACGTCTCAGTCCGTCAGGCGACCGTGACTGACTAACGTTGGCGGGCACTCGCGTGCATAGCGGTCTCAGTAAGGGATGACGGCCACGAAGGCGCCATCCTGTCCGAGTCCAAGAAGCGAAAGCCGACCGGTAGCTCTAGATACCTACTCGTCGATCTCATCGGACGAAATGGTCATCCGCATGTCTTACGGATCGGTCAGGCTGAGCGTATTTTCCTAGACATGAACCCGCCACGCCTCCCTGGGCCAGCCAATGAGGGGGGTCGGCCGGGCCGTCGCCGGAGGAAGAGCCTCTTCTCGGGCCTCGGGAAGGGTGCCAAGAGTCGTTCCACGCGCAGGCGTCGACGCAGGCGAAAGGGCTAACAGCGTTCGCCGGAGTCCTGCCGGTCCGCTTTGGGAAGACATCCTGACTGAGGAGGTAGTGGTCTCGGGTGAGTGACCTCTTTAGCACTTTGACTGCCGGCTTCTCGCGCTTCGTGCTCGCATGGCTCATGCCGAGCGTGGTCACCGTGGCCACCTTTGCAATATTCATCTTTCCGATAATTGCGCACGACCCTGTAATTGCACCTCTGTTTCGTGCTGCTCATATGAATGCGTTCGGCGGAGCTCTAGTATTTGCCTTCAGCGTGGCCCTCGTCGCGCTGATATCTGCTTTTACTTCGCTTCCATTGAATCGGCTGCTTGAAGGCTACACTCTTCCGCTTGGGCTTCGGCGTCGCTGGAGAAGAAAGCAGATACGCCGATACATAACTTTGCAACGAACCTACGAAAGACTTCCCGCCAGGTTGGGTGACGTCCGAGGTCTCATCCGGGAGCAGCTAGATCTGTATCCGCGCTACAAAGATCAGATCCTGCCGACCAGACTCGGCAACGCTTATAAGGCGATCGAGACTTACGGAGTCAACCATTTCTCCCTCGACGGTCAGACATTCCACTTCGAGCTTCTGGGCGTCGCACCCGATCGGCTGAGAAGGGACATCGAGGATACTCGGGCTCAAGTCGATTTCTTCGTCGGGTTCGTCGGGCAGCTAGGCCTATTGTCCATTGTATCGATCGCTATCGCTGTCAGCTCACAGTCCGGCACCGCGCTGCTGATCGGGCTGCTATCGGCTGTTCTCGCTCGCCTCGCTTATTCGGCGGCGCTCAGGAACATGACCGACGTCAGGTATGCGATTCAGGCTCTCACTAATATAGGCCGCAACAGCCTCGCATCTGCTCTCGGATATCGCTTGCCGCATACGCTGGAGCGAGAGAGACAGATGTGGGCCGCTTGGACAAGATACGCGGCAAGTGGTGGGCGGGTGCTTGAGGCATTCGATACTGAGCGAACAAATTCCGAGCAGTGACCCGACCGCTAATCGTGATCAATTTTATCGTCCTCTTCGTCGTCGAGGTCGCTTCGAATGCTGGATATCTCGGCGACGAGACTAGGATTGATGGAGGCTAGTAGGGTGTCGGCATCGGGAAACCAGTCATCCTCGGGGAGCGGATCATCCTCAAGCAATCGGGGAAAGAGCCGCTGAATCAGTGCTGCGCGCAGCAGGTCCTGGGTGTCGTGCGGAAGCGGCTCGAGATAGACACTCAACGTCGCCAACTGGCGGCCTACGCGGCGGACCTCGTCTGAATTCTTCACGCAACGGGACGCTTGTTGAGCAATGTAGACCGCCACGCCAAGCATAGCTACGACGGGAATGCACGCCGCAGCGATGTAGGCAGACGCAGACTCGATCCCAAGG
>JASHOV010000228.1 GCA_030038495.1 Streptosporangiaceae bacterium | reverse complement strand
CAGGTAGCCGCGGGTATCCTCGGGCCATCGAATCCCGGGTCGCCGGGGACGCACCCGCCGCCACCGGCCGCGACCCCGATGCCAGCACCCGCCCGCCCGCTGGGCCGCTCCATTGCAGCGCGCGCTTGCCCTGCCGGGGATTGCTGGCGCTGCTGCTGACACTCCTGCTGGCGCTGCTGCTGGCCGTCGGCGCCGGGGTAGGGCGGGGGAACGGCGCGGTCGTCGGGAACGGAACCGGGCCGCCAGACAATCATTAGGCATGAGCGGCGAGCAGCCAGCGGCAGGCGACGGGCGGATAGCCGACCCGGCCGCGTTCGAGCTCGCGTTCCGTGAACACTTCCCGCCGGTATACCGGTTCATCGCGCGCCGGGTGGGCGCGCCGCTCGCCGAGGACCTCGCCGCCGAGACGTTCGCGACCGCGTTCCGCCGCCGGGCCACGTTCGCACCCGAGCGCGGCTCGCTGCGGTCCTGGCTGCACGGCATCGCGGCCAACCTGATCCGCAACCACTGGCGGGCTGAACAGCACCTGCTCGCGCTGGATGCGCGGCTGCTGCCGGAACTTGAGCCGGCCGATTTGTCCGAGGCAGTCGACAAGCGGGTGGCCGCCGCCATGCTCGCGCCGCGGCTGGCCGCGGCGCTGGCCCAGCTGAGCCGGGATCAGCGCGAGGTGCTGCTGCTGCACGCGTGGGCCGAGTTCAGCCACGACGAGATCGCCGCGGCGCTGCAGATCGCACCGGGCACGGCCCGGTCCCGGCTGGCACGGGCGCGCGCGGCGCTCCGGGCCGAGCTTGGCGACTTCGACTTTGATCTCTGGCTCTTCAGCGCGCCGTGTGCCGAGCCAGTCAGCGCGCCGTGTGCCGAGCCGATCGACGGGAGGGTGGAGCGTGCCTGACGAGATCGATGTGCTGCGGCAGTTCAGGGCCGAGACGCCGGGTCCGTCTACCGACGCCTGGCTGCGGGCCAGGGCGGCGATCGCCGCGGCCAGCATGGAGGAGACCGGCACGCCCTTTGGCGCTGCCGCGGGACGCCGACTCCGCCCTGCTCCACGGCGGCCGGGCCGGCCGTGGCTGTCGCGGGCCCGCCTGCTCACGGTGACAGCCGCGGCAGCCGCGGTGACGGTCGTCGCGGCTGTGCTGGTCTCATCGGCAAGCGGTACCGGCGCGCCGAGCGCTCAGCAGGTCGAGACGATGGCGTACCTGACCAGGATGGAGCACGCGATCGACGCGGGCCAGACGGACCTGATTAGCTACGCGCGGACTACCTTTGCCGTCGTCCCCTACGCCGAGCCCGTGCCCGGCGGCGTGGTGATCCTGCGTGCCCCCGCGGTCGGTCCTCGGCTCGGGCCGCGATGGGCTATCGGCTCGGCAGTTCACCTGTCGTTCCGTGGCAGCTTCGGTGAATTCGAGGCGTTCTCCACGACCGGCAGCAAGCTGTTCGGCGCGTCGATCACGAGGAGCGCCGCTCTGCCCGTCACGGTCGCGGTCATCTACGCCGACTCGACCTGGTGGCGGGCGGTCGGCGAACTCGCGGTCGGGGCGCAGCCTGCCCATCCAGCGTGCGGGACGGTCGTGGACGCCGGCACCATCGGCTGGCCCGCCTACATCCGCGGTCTGCTCCAGTGCGGCTCCTACTCCCTGGCCGGGCGGCAGTGGGTCGACGGTGTCGACGCGATAAAGATCGTCGGTAACGCCCAGTTCGGGCTGCGAGCGCTCTGGGTAGACCCGAAGACTTATCTGCCGGTGCGCACCGTGACGGCCAACCAGCAGACCGATTTCCGCTGGCTGAAGCCGAGCGCGGCCAATCTTGCCCGGCTGAAGCTGACGATCCCGGCCGGTTTCCGCCACGTCGCGCCGCCGGGCGGAATCACCGCCCCCTAGCGCCAGAACTCGCCGTCAGTCACCCGCGCGAGCGGCCCGGCCCCGGGTCGCCCGTGAATCCACTGCGCCTTGCGACCGAGGAGGAACGGAACATGACAGACATCAGCCGGCCAGAGGTGTATCCGCGCCGGCGTGGGCTCCGCCGGCTCCGCCGGCTGCAGGCACTCGCGGCCGTCGGGGCGGCCGGGCTCGTCCTGCCGGCGGGGGCCTGCGGCAGCTCGCCGGCCGGCGTTTCCGGCGAGTCCAGGTACGCACAGGACCTGGCGTACGCGCAGTGCATGCGCACGCACGGCGAGCCGACCTGGCCCGACCCCAGCAGCAACGGCGGCTTCCTCTTCCCCGCGAGCAACCCGCTGAACACCACCACGGCCGGGTACCGGAGCGCCACGACGGCCTGCAAGAGCCTGCAGCCCGACGGCAGCGGGCTGACGGCGACTCAGATCCAGGCCGGGCTCGCCCGGCTGCTGAAGTATTCCGGCTGCATGCGCGCGCACGGCGTGCCCAACTTCCCGGACCCGAAGACCGTCGACATGGGCGGCCAGGCCGGCGTGGCGCTCGTCCTGCAGGCGAACGGGCCCGATGCCATCGACCAGCAGTCACCGCAGTACCAGGCGGCGTTTCGGGCCTGCCAGCCGCTGATGTCCCTCAATGGAGTCACGTCGTGACCGGCATCGCCGCGCCGGAGTCCGCTGCAGGCCGGCGCTGGCTTGGCCGTGGTGCGCTGGCGCTAGCGCTGGTGGCGGCGGGATTCGTCGCGGCCGAGGCGACCGGGGCCCTGGCCGGATCCGGGTCGGCGGGAGCGGGGGAGAGCAATCCCTACCACGTCACGACGGCGCCGGTCCGGCGCCAGTCGCTGGTCTCGCAGACGCAGGTGCAGGCGACGCTCGGCGAGGTCGGCTCCTACAGCGTGGTGAACCAGGGCCAGGGCACGCTCACCGGGCTGCCCAGTGTGGGCACGGTCGTCCGTGAGGGCCAGTCGCTGTACTCGGTGGATGGCAGCCCGGTCGTGCTGCTGTACGGGCGGGTGCCGGCCTGGCGCTCACTGGCCAGCGGCATGACCGGCCGGGACGTGGCGGAACTCAACGCCGATCTGGCCGCGCTCGGCTATGCCAGCCGGGCCAGCCTGAGTCCGGCCGACTATTTCGGCGTGGCGACCGCGACGGCGCTGACCGTGCTGCAGGCCAGGCTCGGCCTGCCGCAGACGGGAACGCTGCCGCTCGGTCAGGCGGTCTTCCTGCCGACCGCGGCGCTGATCACCGCCATCGGCCAGACCGCGGTGCTGGGCGGCCCGGCCATGCCCGGCGTGGTGCTGCTGTCGGCCACCTCGACCACCAGGCTGGTGACGATCGCGCTTGACCCCAGCATGCAGGGCGAGGTGCGCGCGGGTGATGGCGTCGGCATCACGCTGCCGACCGGCGTGGTCACACCCGGCGTCGTGTCCTCGGTGGCCGCGGTGGCGACCGCCTCGCAGGGCGGCTCGGGCGGCAGTATCCCCGTGCTGGTCACGCCGACCCACCCGGCCGCGCTCGGCGGGCTGGAGCAGGCGTCCGTGGAGGTCACGCTCACTACCGATCAGGTCAGCCGGGTGCTCGTCGTTCCCGTCGACGCGCTGCTGGCCCAGGCGAGCGGCGGCTACGCCGTGGAGGTCAGCGGGCCGCGCGGGCCGCGCCTGGTACCGGTGACGACTGGCCTGTTCGATGACGCGGCGGGCATGGTGCAGGTGGCAGGCCGCGGACTGGCGCCGGGCCAGCGCGTAGTGGTGCCGTCGGTATGACCGCGCCAGTACTCGAGCTTGCCGAGGTGACCAAGACCTATCCGGGCCAGCCGCCGGTCGTCGCGCTGCGCGACATCAGCCTGACCATCGGGACCGGCGAGCTAGTCGCGATCAGCGGGCCGTCGGGATCGGGCAAGTCGACGCTGCTGCACCTGATGGGCACGCTGGACCGGCCGGGCGCGGGAACAGTCCGGGTGACCGGCCTGGACGTCGCCCGGCTCAGCGACCGGGACGTCGCGGGCCTGCGGGCGGCCCGGATCGGCTTCATCTTCCAGCAGTTTTTCCTGGCCGAGCACGCCAGCGTGCTGGACAACGTTGCCGACGGCAGGCTCTACGCCGGGATACCGCCGGCCCAGCGGCGCCGCGAGGCCGCTGCCGCCCTGGCCAGAGTCGGGCTAGCCCACAAGCTGACCGTTCCGCCTACACAGCTGTCGGGGGGCGAACGCCAGCGCGTCGCGATCGCCCGTGCGCTCGTGGGCAGGCCTGCCATCGTGCTGGCCGACGAGCCGACGGGCAACCTCGACAGCGCCACCGGGGCCACGATCCTTGGCCTGCTGGCCGAACTCAACGCCGACGGCACGACCGTGGTCGTGATCACGCACGACCCGGCCGTCGCGACCAGGATGACCCGTCAGGTCCGGCTGCTCGATGGCCGCGTACTGGCCGGCGGCCAGGGCGAAGACATGAGGGAGGGAACGTCGTGACCGCGGCCCCAGCACTCGCGCCCGGAGGGCTTCGCCCGGCCGACCTGGCCCGGCTTGCCGTCGTCGGGCTGGCGGCGCGCAGGGTGCGGGCCGGGCTGTCAGCGCTTGGCATCGCAATCGGGGTCGCGGCGATCGCGGCAGTTCTCGGCCTGTCCGCGTCCTCTCAGGCCGGGCTGCTCGCCGAGATCAGCAAGCTCGGCACCAATCTCCTCACCGTCCAGCCCGGCCAGGGCTTTGGGGCAGGCCCGGCGTCGCTGCCGTACCCGGCGCCGGCCATGATCGGGCGACTGGCGGGGGTCACGTCGGTGCAGGACGTCGGGACGCTGAACGGCGTCAACGTCTACCGCAGCCCGCTGATACCGCCGATCGAGACCAACGGGCTGACGGTTGCGGCGGCCAGCCTCGGCCTGCCGGCCACGCTGGGGACCTCGGTTGAGCGCGGCAGCTACCTGAACGCCGCTACCGCGGCCGAGCCGGTGGCCGTTCTCGGCGCTGGCGCGGCCCAGTACCTGGGCATCGACCGCGTCTGGCCCGGCGAGCGGATCTGGCTGGGCGGGATGTGGTTCTACGTCGCCGGCATACTCGATCCGGCAGTGCTCACTCCGCAGATCGACGCCTCCGTTCTCATCGGATTCCCGGCCGCTAAGAGATACCTGCACTATGGCGGCCATGCCAGCACGATCTACGTCCGGGCCAGCACGGGCGCAGTCACCACGGTCGACGATCTGCTCGCGGCGCAGGCGAACCCGGAGAGCCCCGGCGAGGTAAGTGTTTCCCAGCCCTCAGTGGCGCTGACCGCCCAGGCGGACGCGCAGAACGCCTTCGGCGGCCTGTTCCTCGGCCTCGGTGCTGTCGCGCTGCTCATCGGCGGTGTCGGAGTAGCGAACATAATGGTCATCTCGGTGCTGGAGCGACGCAGCGAGATCGGCCTGCGCCGGGCGCTCGGCGCAACCCGCGGGCATATCCGCGCCCAGTTCCTGGCCGAGGCCATCGTCCTCGCGGCTGCCGGCGGCGCTGCTGGCGTGGCCGCCGGGGCGGTCGCGACCGGCTGCTATGCGGCCAGCAGGGGCTGGGCTGTGGTCATCCCCGCGCTTGCCTGGGGTGGCGGCCTTGGCGCCGCGCTGCTCGTCGGCGCCGTAGCCGGGTTGCTGCCCGCGCTCAAGGCCGCGCGGATGTCGCCCACCGAGGCGCTGTGGAGCCTCTGATCCTGGCGAAGCGGAGGGGCACGCTCGCGGTCCGGCAGGCAGGTGGTGAAAGGATGGGGCCCGGTGCCAGTCCGGCACGGCTAGAGAGGGGCCTTCCTGTGGACGACAGGGACATTCTCGGTCACATCGACGAGCTCATCAAGACCGAACATGAGCTGCGGAACCGACTCGCCAACGGCGAGCTGACGAGCGAGGAAGAGCGGTCTCAGCTGCACCAGACCGAGGCGGCGCTCGACCAGTGCTGGGATCTGCTCCGGCAGCGCCGGGCCCGGCGCGAGTTCGGTGAGGACCCGTCCGGTTCGGTGGAGCGGTCGGCCGACGAGGTCGAGGGGTATCTACAGTAGATGCGCATCGCACGCTTCTCCGTCGATGACGAGGTGCGCTACGGCGTCGTGGACAGTCCCGGCGCCGGAGCCGCGAACGGTCATGGCGCCGACCGCCTGGCCGACCTGACCGTGGCCGAGATCGCCGGCCACCCGTTCGGCCCGAGCGCGGCCGACCTCAAGCTCACCGGGGCGCGTTACCCGCTCGATGATGTCCGGCTGCTCGCGCCGGTGCTGCCGAGCAAGGTCGTCGCGATCGGCAAGAACTACGCCGACCATGCGCGGGAGACCGGGTCCGAGCCACCGCCCGAGCCGCTGATCTTCCTGAAGCCGTCGACGGCGGTGATCGGCCCCGGTGACCCGATCGTGCGGCCCGCGCAGCTGTCGAAGCGAGTCGACTTCGAGGGCGAGCTGGCAGTCGTATTCGGCCGGCTCTGCCGCGACGTCCCGGCCGCGCGCGTCCCCGAGGTGATATTCGGCTATACCTGCGCGAACGACGTGACCGCGAGGGATCTGCAGGCCAGCGACGGCCAGTGGGCGCGGGCCAAGGGCTTCGACACGTTCTGCCCGCTCGGCCCCTGGATCGAGACGAGCCTGGACGCCGGCGACGTCGAGCTGACCACCACAGTCAACGGCGAGGTCAAGCAGCAGGCCAGCACGTCGCTGCTCATGCACGACATAGTCACGCTCGTCTGCTATGTCACCGCGGTGATGACCATGCTCCCCGGCGACGTGCTGCTGACCGGAACGCCGGCGGGCATCGGCCCGCTCGTCGCCGGCGATTCCGTCTCGGTGCACGTGGACGGCATCGGCACGCTGACCAATCCGGTGGTGGATCCCCGCTAGCCGATAGCCGAAGTCCCGTCAGGGGCCCGGGTTCTTGCCCTGCTGCCTGAGCGACTGCAGAAATCCGCCCAGCCTGGCGGCCGCGCCGAGGCCCTTGACGGCCAGCTGAGCAGCGGTCTGCACCGGCGCGGACAGCTCGACCTCATCGAGGACGGTCCCGCTGTCCCGGACGACCCTGAGCCCGGCCGGGATCGTTACCCGGTAGTCTGCGGGCTCTGAGCGCGGCCGGACGGTCAGCTCGGTGAGGGACTGCTGCATGCTCGGCCGCCCGCCCTGCTCCTGGGTGAGCCGGAGCAGGATCCCCAGCTCGGCGTCCACTACGGCCTCGGCCGGGCCGCTGAGCCCGGGGCGGCCTCCCGGCGCCGGGTACGGCCTGCTCACGCGGATGAGGAAGCCGGGTCGCCCGCCTTCGACGACCGACGCGCCACCGGTCAGCCGCCATTCGAGCAGCCAGGCCGGGTCTACCAGCCGCGCTATCGCCGACGGAAGCGGCAGGGCCGCTCCGACCGCTACGTGTCGCGGGAGTACGCGCCAGCGCTGCGTGCCGTCGGACGCCTCGGTCGTGGTCTTGCGGCTCGACTTCCCGCCGTCGATGTAGTCCACCCGATAGCGGTCAGGCAGCCCGACGCGGACCGATTCCCGGCCCTGCCAGGTAGTGGCCCGTTCGTTCATCGCGTCGGCGAGCTGGCTCACCCCGGACAGGTTGGCATTCCTGGTCACGTGCCGGAACGCCGCCGCGGCCGCCGCAGCGTCGGCCCAGGTGCGCAGCTCGGCGTCGAACGCGGTACGGCGCAGGCCCGCCTGGTACAGCAGCGTGATGATCTGCGCGCCGACCGGCTCGTCCGGTCCGGGCGAGCCGGGCCAGCCGGTGGCGCGGCTCGTCGCCGGGTAGTCGGGCGGGCTGCCAGGACGGGAGCCGGCCGGGGGCTCCCGGTGCGGCGCATGCCGGATGGCGAAGCTCATCGCGGTCGCGCCGACGTTCGCCGCTGTCTTGACGCGATCCCAGCCGGGGCCGGAGAGCTGCGGGCCGCCGCCTTCGCCCGCCTCGTCGTTCTTCGCGTGCGCCCCGTCCGCGTGCGCGTTCTCGGCGTCCTCGGCCCGGTCCTCGCCCGCGCTCCCGGCCTCGTCTGGCGGTTCCAGCGTGATGCTTGTCAGCTCGCATCGGCCGGCGACCTGGCCGCGGAACAGCCGCTCGGACCGCAGCAGGATCCCGAGGTCGGCATCCAC
>JASHOV010000227.1 GCA_030038495.1 Streptosporangiaceae bacterium | reverse complement strand
GGCCACCAGGCGCCGCTGCCGCTCATCCAGATGCGGGAAGATCACGCCGAGCTTCGCCGCCAGCTGCTCTTCCGTTCCCACAGCAATGGCCATAGCACATCACCGTAGATCAAAAACAGAGTCATCACTTTATTTAGCGGCAAGTTCCTCAGGTACCGAACTCTCCGTGATCATGAGGGGTGGCCTGGCGCCGGCGGCTCGGCTGTGGATTTCGACCTGCGCGCGGCTGCGCTGACGGTACATAACGGCAACGTCACTGACCGTCGTGGCGCCATTGGTGTCTAAAGAACAACAGCAGGTAGCCACCGTTGTTGTATGAGCCGCGGCAGGCCCGGTCGTACGGGATAAGCAGGCCCGCCGCGTGCGGGTCGGTCCCGGCGGCACGCCGGCGGCGTGCCGCCGGGACCGAGAACCTCAGTGCTGGTGACCGTGTCCGTGACCTCCGGCCGGGGCCTCGGCGGGCTCTGGCTTCTCCGTCACGAGCGCCTCGGTGGTCAGCAGCATGCCTGCGATCGAGGCCGCGTTCTGCACCGCGGACCGCGTGACCTTCACCGGGTCGAGCACGCCCTGCGCCACCAGGTCGCCGAACTCACCGGTGGCGGCGTTGTAGCCGTGACCGGCCGGCAGCTCGACGATCCGCGCGGTGATCACGCCGCCCTCGGCGCCGGCGTTCTCCGCGATCCAGCGCGCGGGGGCGAACAGCGCCCGGCGGACGATCTGCACGCCCGTCGCCTCGTCGCCGGTCAGCCCCAGGTCGCCGAGCTGCGTCGCCGCCTGCACCAGCGCGCTGCCGCCGCCGGGGACTATGCCCTCCTCGATGGCCGCCCTGGTCGCCGAGATGGCGTCCTCGAGGCGGTGCTTCTTCTCCTTGAGCTCGACCTCGGTCGCGGCGCCGGCCCGTAGCACGGCTACACCGCCGGCGAGCTTGGCCACCCGCTCCTGCAGCTTCTCGCGGTCCCAGTCCGAGTCGGTGTTCTCGATCTCGGTCCGCAGCTGCCGGATCCTGTCTTCGACCTCTGACTGGTTGCCGGCGCCGTCGATGATCGTGGTCGTGTCCTTGGTCACGACGACGCGGCGGGCCTCGCCGAGTACGTCAAGCCCGGCCAGGTCCAGCTTGAGGCCGACCTCCTCGGACACCACCCTGGCGCCGGTCAGCACGGCCATGTCCTCGAGCATCGCCTTGCGGCGGTCACCGAAGCCGGGGGCCTTCACCGCGACGACGTTCAGTAGGCCGCGGATCTTGTTAACCACCAGGGTGGACAGCGCCTCGCCTTCCACATCCTCGGCGATGACCACCAGCGGCTTCTTGGTCTGCGCGATCTTCTCCAGCAGCGGCAGGAACTCCTGCATCGAGGAGATCTTGCCGCCGGACAGGAGGATGTAGGCGTCCTCTGCGACGGCCTCCATCCGCTCCGGGTCGGTCACGAAGTACGCCGAGATGTAGCCCTTGTCGAACTGCATGCCCTCGGTGAACTCAAGCTCGATGCCCATCGTGGGCGCTTCCTCGACGGTGATGACACCGTCCTTGCCTACCTTGTCGAAGGCCTCGGCAATGACCTCGCCGATCTTCGGGTCCTGCGCGGAGATCGTCGCCACGTTGGCGACCTCGCTGCGCTCCTCGACCTCGCGGGCCGACTTGAGCAGCGTCTCGGCCACCGCCGCGGCGGCCGTGTCGATGCCGCGCTTGAGCGCGATGGGGTTGGCGCCGGCCGCGACGCTGCGCAGTCCCTCGGCGACCATGGCCTGAGCCAGGACCGTCGCGGTGGTGGTGCCGTCACCGGCCACGTCGTTGGTCTTGGTGGCGACCTCCTTGGCGAGCTGAGCGCCCAGGTTCTCGGTCGGGTCCTCCAGCTCGATCTCACGCGCGACGGTGACACCGTCGTTAGTAATGGTGGGAGCGCCCCACTTCTTGTCGATGACGACGTTGCGGCCCTTGGGCCCGAGCGTTACCTTGACGGCGTCCGCGAGGCGGTTCACGCCGCGCTCAAGCGCCCGCCGAGCGTCCTCGTTGAATTCCAGGCTCTTGGCCATATGAATACCTCGGTGTCTGTACTAGGTCTGGAAAGAGTTGGTATCAGCACGCCACCGCCCCGGACCCGGGCCGCTGCCCGCTGGAGTCTCCTCCGCGAGCGGCGAACCGAGGCCGGGGCGGTGCCGGACTGATGTCACTCAGCCCGGCGCGGGCCGGGCCCGCGCGCGCGAAACTGCTCGTTACTTCTCGATGATGGCGAGCACGTCACGAGCGGAGAGCACCAGGTACTCCTCGCCGTGGTACTTCACCTCGGTGCCGCCGTACTTGCTGTACAGCACCACGTCACCGACCTTGACGTCCAGCGGGACGCGCTTGGCTCCCGCGTCGTCAAACCGGCCGGGTCCGACGGCCAGGACTTCGCCCTCCTGGGGCTTCTCCTTGGCGGTGTCGGGAATCACCAGGCCGGATGCGGTGGTCTGCTCGGCCTCGAGCGGGCGCACCACGATCCGGTCTTCGAGCGGCTTCAGAACAACCTTGGTGGCGGTCGTCACG
>JASHOV010000003.1 GCA_030038495.1 Streptosporangiaceae bacterium | reverse complement strand
CGATGCGACGCTTGAGCTGTTCGACTCGCCGACCGAGGAACTGTCCCGGCTGAGCGTCGAGGAGATCATCGGCGGTTACTACCGGCAGGTCGGCGTCAGCTGGAACGGCGGCCGGGTGCTGGCCGAGCGCGGGGTGCCCGTTGACGCCGAATAGCGCGGCCGACGATAATTTGGGCCCAAACGATCTGTCGTCGGCTGGCTTGCTGGGAGGGCAATGAGCACGGCACTCATAGCGGGCGTTGAGGTCGATACCCGGCACTGGATCGGCGGGCGGCGGGTCGGCTCGGCCGCAGGCTTTGCCGACGTGTCGCCCATCGACGACGCGGAGCTGGCGCAGATCGCCCGCGGCGGCGCCGCCGAGGTGGACGCGGCGGTCCAGGCCGCGGCGGCCGCGTTCCCAGCCTGGGGAGCGACGCCCGCCGCGGAGCGGGCCGAGGTTCTGCAGGCGATCGCGGCGGGTATCGAGAAGCGGGTCGAGGACCTGGCCGTGGTCGAGACCGTGGACAACGGGTCACTGCTGCGCTCGCACCGCCGCAGCGTGATGCCGCGGGTCGCGCACAACTTCCGCTTCTTCGCCGAGTGGCTCGGCCAGCTGGACGGCGGCGAACTGGAGATCAGGGAGCACCGCGAGCGGGTTTCGTGGCAGCCGGCCGGCATCACCGCGGTCATCACGCCGTGGAACGCGCCGCTCATGCTGGCCACGTGGCGGATCGCGCCGGCGCTCGCGGCCGGGAACACGGTCGTCGCCAAGCCGCCCGAGCTGGCGCCGCTGACCGCGAGCCTGCTCGCCGACATCACGCGGGACGCCGGCCTGCCCGATGGCGTCTTCAACGTCGTGCAGGGCCTTGGAACCGAGGCCGGCGCGCCGCTCGTCGCGCATCCGGCGGTGGCCCGTGTGTCGTTCACCGGCTCGGTCGCGACCGGGCGCGCGGTCGCCTCCGCGGCCGGCGCGCAGCTCACCCCGGTGTCGCTGGAGCTCGGGGGCAAGTCCGCGCTGGTGGTCTTCGCCGACGCCGACCTCGACCTCGCGGTCGCCAACGCGCTTGAGCAGTACGACAACGCCGGCCAGGTGTGCCTCGCGGGCAGTCGCCTGCTCGTCGAGGAGCCGGTAGCCGGGGAGTTCGCCGAGCGCCTGCTGGTCCGGATCGCCGCGCTGCGCCAGGGTGACCCGCGGGACGAGGAAACCGAGATCGGGCCCAGCATCTCCCGCGCCCACCTGCGGCGCATCGACGGGTTCGTCCGCCGGGCGGTTGCGGACGGCGCGCGGGTGCTGGCCGGCGGGGGAGCGCTGGCAGGCAAGCCCGGCCCGTACTACCGGCCGACACTGCTGGCTGGCGCCCGCCCCGGCTCGGAGATCCTCACCGAAGAGGTGTTCGGCCCCGTGCTCACGCTGCAGACCTTCGCGGGCGAGGACCAGGCGGTCGAGCTGGCCAACAGCACCAGCTACGGCCTGGCCGCGATGATCTTCACCGGCGACCGCGAGCGGGCCGAGCGCACGGCGGACCGGCTGGTGGCGGGCACGGTCTGGGTGAACTGCTTCTTCGTCCGGGATCTGCGGGCTCCGTTCGGCGGCACCAGGAACTCGGGCATCGGCCGGGAGGGCGGTACCTGGAGCTTCGACTTCTACAGCGACGTGAAGAACACCGTGTACGCGCCGAGGGGATGGCGCAGTGATGGGTGAGGGCTGGTGACCGGATGGCGGAGCGATGGGTGAGGTAGTCGCAGCCGGCCTGCTCGCGCACGTGCCGACGATCATGCTGCCGAGGGCCGAGCGCCTGGAGCTGAACGAGGGCAAGGAGATCAGCCTGGTCCCCGGGCTGGAACGGCTCCGGCGCGAGGTGTTCGAGACGCTCGACTATGACACCGTCGTCGTCGTCGACTCGCACTGGTTCACCACCGTGGAGTTCGTCGTGGCCGCGCATCCGGTGCGGGCCGGCCTGTTTACCTCCGATGAGCTGCCGCGCGGCATGAGCCGGGTCCCTTACGACTTCCGTGGCGACCCGGAGCTGGCCCATGCGATCGCGGCCGAGGCGGACAAGCACGGCACCTGGATCACCGCGATCGATGACCCGTGCCTGCCGATCTACTACGCGACGGTCAACCTGTGGGCGTATCTCGGGCGCGGGCTGGACAAGAGCTGGATCACCGTCAGCAACACGGCCGAGACCGGCGACACCGAGGACTTCCTGCGGGCCGGCCGGGCCGTGGGCGCCGCGATCGAGCGCGCCGACAGGAAGGTGATCCTGGTCGCCTCGGGTGCCCTCTCGCACACGTTCTGGCCGCTGCGCGAACTGCGCGCGCACGAGGCCAGCGATCCGGTCCACATCCGCACGCCGGAGGCTCGCGCGGCCGACCTGGAGCGGATCGGCTGGTTTGAAGCCGGCGATCACGCGCGGGTGCTCGACACCATGCCGGAGTATCTCAAGGTGCGCCCGGAGGCCAAGTTCGCGCACTACCTGATGATGATCGGCGCGCTCGGCGAGCGGGCAGTGACGGCATCCGCCCGCCGGTTCAGCGAGTACGAGAACGCGATCGGCACCGGGCAGGTGCACCTGTGGTTCGACCGCCCGGAGAACGGCTGGTGCCGGGCATGACCGAGTACCGGAGGATCCTGCTCGACGGTGCGGCGGTGCAGGTCGCATGCGAGGGCGACGATCTCGTCGCGGGGGACGGGCGGCGCGTCGCTGCCGACGACGCCGTGCACCTGCCGCCGGTCGTGCCCACGAAGATCATTGCCGTGCACCTGAACCATCGCAGCCGGGTGGAGGAGTTCGGCGCGAGGCTGCCCGCGGCGCCGACCTACTTCCACAAGCCGACGTCCGCGCTCGTCGGGCACGGCGGCGCGGTGGTCCGCCCGGCGAACTGCAAGTACCTCAACTACGAGGGCGAGGTCGCGATCGTCATCGGCCGGACCTGCCGCAACGTGCCGCAGGCAGAGGTCGGCGGCTACATCGCCGGCTACACGATCGGCAATGACTTCGGGCTGCACGACTTCCGCGACACCGACGCCGGCTCCATGCTGCGGGTCAAGGGCTCGGACACGATGGCACCGCTCGGGCCCGGCCTGGTGACCGGCTGGGATTACCACGGCAAGCGGCTGCGGACGTACGTCAACGGCGTTATTGCCCAGGACGGCTCGACCGACGAGATGGAGTGGGACATGCACTACCTCGTCGCCGACATCGCCCGGACGATCACGTTGTATCCCGGCGACGTCCTGCTGTCCGGCACGCCGGCGAACTCGCGGCCGGTGCAGCCGGGCGACGTGGTGCAGGTCGAGGTGGAGGGCCTGGGCCGGCTCACCAATTACGTCGTGGCCGGGCCGCTGCCGGTGTCCGCCGACCTCGGGGCGCAGCCGACCGCGAGCGAGGAGGTCATCTCCACGGCGCTCGGCGGCGACTGGGAGTTCCGCGGTATCCGCCCGCCGGCCCGGTCCTGAGGCGGCAGTCCTGATGCCCGCGCCGCGGATGTGCCTGGTGCTGAGCGAGAACTGGACGATGACGTCCGGCCGGGATCTGCCGGCGCTCGTGCGCTGGGCCCGTGAGGCCGAGGACGCCGGGTTCGACTCGGTGATGATCAGCGAGCACATCGTGCTCGGCCCGTCCGCGGGCGCGAGCGGGGTCATGGACAACCCCCGCGACTACGCCGAGCCCGGCAACCAGGACCCGGCGACGCCGTGGCCGAGTTCACTCGTGCTGCTGTCCGCGATCGCGGCTGTGACCGAGCGGATCCGGCTGGTGGCGGGCGCCGTGATCGCGCCGCTGCGGCATCCGCTGCTGGCCGCGCGCGAGCTCGGCTCGCTGGACCTGCTCAGCGGCGGGCGGCTGGTGGTGCTGCCGACAGTGTCGTGGCTCGCGGAGGAGTACGCGGCCCTGGGCGTGCCGTTCCGGCACCGCGGCGATCTGCTGGACGAGCACCTGGCGGCCTGGGCGGTCCTGTGGCGCGACACTCCTGCCTGCTACGACGGCCGGCACTACGCGTTCCGGGACGTCTATTTCGAGCCAAAGGCGTTCCGTAATAGCGGACCGGAATTGTGGCTTGGCGGCGCCGGGATGCACCGGCGGATGACCGAGCGCATCGTCAGGTACGGAGCCGGGTTCAACCCGCTGGGCCGGCCGTCCGCCGCGGAGATGCGGCGGCTGCGCGAGGCGATGCGGGCCGCGGGCCGCGACATGGCGAGCCTGGAGCTGGTCGGCGGGACGCGGGCGGCGTTCCCGGACCAGCGGAGCACGGCCGACCTCGGGCGGGCGCTGGCGGTGATCCCGCCGCAGATCGAGGAGGGCTTCTCGACCTTCTGCATTAAGCCGTCGCAGTTCACCGACGATCCGGACGACGTGGGCCGCCTCTGCCGGGAGATCATCCGCCGGGTCGGCGGTTTCGACGTTCCGGCCTAGCCCTGTACGCGGATGCCGCAGTCATCCCCGCCGAGCGGTGCAGACGACGTAGCCCTTGGGCTCGCGCCAGGGCCCGGTCAGTGCCTCGAAACGCTGCCTGACGGCTGCAGCGACGCTGGCGGCGATCTGCGGGCGCTGCGGTGTGTCGGCGCTGACGCCGTAGAAGGCCAGGTTCGCCAGCGCGAAGCGGATCACGCCTTCTGGCTCGTCGTAGACCAGCGCATTGTCGTGCCGGTGCACCTCGACGTCCCCGAACTCTGCCGCGACTATCTCGGGCAGGTTGCCGGAGTGCACGCGCGTGCTCGGCAGGACTGGCATGTCGAGCCCCGCCGCCGCGACCTGCTCGCGCAGGATGCCTCGGATCTGCGGATAGGCCTCGTGGTGGTTGACCGTCGCCGCGAACCGTCCGCCCGTCGTCAGCACACGGCGTGCCTCGGCCACCGCGCCGCCGGGGTCGTCGACGTGATAGAGCATGTGGCGCGCGGTGACGACCGTGAACTCGCCGTCGGTGAAGGGAAGCGCCGTCGCCGAGCCGAGGACGGCCTCATCGGCGGCCCCGGCGGCCGCGGCGACAGCGGCGGGTGATGCGTCAAGCGCGACCAGGCGCCCGCTGTGGCCACCGGCGCGGATGCGGGCGAGGAACGAGCCCGTCCCGCTGCCGACGTCAAGAACGGAGTCGCCTGGCCTGAGGCCCACAAGGCGGATGACGTCGTCCTCCACGTCCTCCGGGATCTCGGAGTACAGGCGATGCGCCTCGATCCGAATACGGAGCGGGTCCAGGTTCAGGTACTCGACCTCATCCGGAATCGACGCCGTCATCGGCCCTCCTCAACTGATCCCGCGCATCCAGCTTGCGGACGCTTGCGGACGCTTGCGGACGCAAACTATCAGAAGGTGGGTGATATTCGAGGCGCTGGAGTACGCCAGACCGGTTCTGTGTGAAGCAGGTAACACCCTGGTGTTACCTGCTTCACACAGACCTAGGTGTCGCCGGCCGGGAAGTGCCCCGGGCGGTCTGACTGGGCATCCCTGGCGGGCCGGAGCCGCGACTCCGGCGGACACGACCGCAGGTCGCTCCGGCGATCGTGAGCTCGCTCCCGACCGGCGCCGGCACTAAGACCGCAAGCGTTTCGCGGCGGGCTCATCTGACCCAGGAGGCGATCAGGTCGGCGGCCTGCTCGCGGGACCCGTCCGGCTCCTGCAGGTAGTGATCGGCCTTGATGAACTCCAGCGTCTTGTCCTTCGCCGCGAGCGCGTCGTACAGGGCACGGGCGTCGCTCTCGTACACGCACGCGTCGGCGGTGGCGTGGATCACCAGCGAGGGGAGGGTGATCCTGGCCAGGTGCGGCGCCGCGGTGCACTGCGAGGTTCGCAGGCTCCACATCGACAGCCAGGTTCTTAGCGTGCTGACGGTGCCGATTCCGAAAACCCCGTAGTTTGCCCGCACCGGGTCGCCGAGGTAGCACCAGTTCGGCCGCCGGTCGGACGGCTCGATCGAAGGATCAATCATGCGCAGGTCTGCCCACGTGCGCGACAGCGTGAACAGCCGGTCCCTGGCCCTTGTCTGCGACAGCGCGTCCAGCTGGGCCAGGGCCCAGTCGGTGATGCGCTCGTTGCGGGCCCGCTGCGCCGCCCGGTAGCGGACCTGAAACTCGCCGCTGAAGGGCGGGCCGTTCCCTGGGTTGAACGGGTCGAGCTCGGGGTCGGCCGACAGCGGGTCGCTCTCGTCGGTGACCGACGGGTCGAGCCAGGCGGTGAGCACTTCGGGCCGGCCGGAGTGCGCGGCGAGCGCGATGAACCGGTCGGCAGGCGGCAGGCCTTCTATGGCCGGCAGCGGGCGCATCCCGGCGGCCGGCCGGATGCTGGGCTCGACGGCCTGGGACTGATAGGCGGCCATCAGCGAGCCGCCGCCGGAGTTACCGAGCAGCACGATCTGGTCCACGCCGGCCCGCTCGCGCAGCCAGCGGACGCCGACGCCGATTTCGGCCAGCGCGTGGTCGAGCAGGAAGTTCGCCTCGTTACCGCGGAAGCGGGTGTTCCAGCCCAGGAAGCCGAACCCGCGCTCGGCCATGTAGCTGGCCAGGTAATGCTCGGAGAAGTCCACGTTGTAGTGCGTGGCGACGAACGCGGCCACGGGACGCCGGCCCGCCGGGCGGTGATAGATGCCCTGGCACGGATGGCCGCCCGCGCCGGCGCGGCCGGCTACTGGCGACGGCAGCCCGACGAACTCCCTGACGATCTCGGTCACAAGCCGCCTCTTCCCGGCGCCGGCGCCTGGTGCGAAACTGAATCTGAGTTTAGATTTAGATCTGGCAAGCGCACCAGACGGTGGCGCGAGGTTTCGCGGCTACCCCGGAGGGCCTGATGGAGTGGCGGAACGAGGAGTTCGATCTGGGCGGGGTGAATCACCTGGCGCTGGTCTGCTCGGACATGAAGCGGACGGTCGAGTTCTACACGCAGGTGCTGGGCATGCGCCTGATCAAGACGCTGGACCTGCCGATGGGCCAGGGACAGCACTTCTTCTTCGACATGGGCGGCGGGAACGCGCTCGCCTTCTTCTGGTTTCCGGACGCGCCGGATCCGGTGCCCGGCGTCTCGGCGCCGGTGACGGTGCCGGGGCTGGGGGAGTGGACCAGCGCGGTCGGGTCGATGAACCACGTCGCGTTCAACGTGCCGGAGGAGAAGTTCCTGGAGTACCGGGCCAAGCTGAAGGGCAAGGGCGTGAAGGTGAGCCCGATCCTTGACCATGACGACAGCGAGTTCGGGGTCGCGCGGGAGCTGCACCCCGGCGTGTTCGTCCGCTCGTTCTATTTCCAGGACCCGGACGGGATCTTGCTGGAGTTCGCGTGCTGGCGCCGGGTGATGGGCCAGCCCGGCGACGTGCGGCACGAGCCCAAGACCGCTGCTGACCGGGCGGGCGTCGACCGGACCGGCGTGCCGGTCTGACCAGGTGCCGGCGGGTGTCGTGACCGGGACCTCTGCTCCGGTCGTCCTGCCCGTGCCGTCCAGGTCCTTGCCGACCAGAACTGCGAAGGCGACGCGCAAGGGACGGCAGACCGACGAGGCCTTCAGGGACGCGGCCCGCCTGGTGTTCGCGCGGGACGGCTACCTCAACGCGAAGATCAGCGACA
>JASHOV010000226.1 GCA_030038495.1 Streptosporangiaceae bacterium | reverse complement strand
CCCGGTGCCACGGCAGCCTAGGCCGACCCGCCGCGAGCGCGGCCGCCGCGTCGGCCCGTGCGAGAGCGATTGCCTCTGCCAGTCCTACCTGCTGCGACTCGGCGACCGCGGCGTCGGCGTAGTTCAGATGCGTGACATCGGCGCGGGCGAGGCCGATCATCGTCGCGAGCTCTGCCGACTGGGGCCCCGCATAGCCGTCAGCGTCGTCTTCTGCCGGCCCGATGCCTCCGGTCGGGCCGGAGCCCTCGAACCACGGGTTCGGGACCGGCTCCATGACACCTGCCTGCGCTCGCGGGGCACGGCATAGGGGGACACAGGTTCCCCCCCAAGCAGCCCGCCGGTACGCGGGCAACGAGACGAGCCGCGGCGATATCCCCCCTCTACCGGAATACCGCGATACAAAAGGGTACAGTTCGGCTCAGCGCGGCGAGCGATGTTCGGCTATTTTCGGACTGAATTTCCGCTGAAGTCATTCACCATTGCGATATAGCGCACCGCGCTCCGACGACTTGTGCTCAGGATCCCGGTCTGCTGAACGTCCTGGCGCCCCGCCGGAAGGCACCAAGCGCCGCCGGACTATTGATGGCAAATGACTGCTTAATCGAATTCGTAGCGTCGAACCATACGAATCCGAGCAGGCCGTACTGGCGTACGCCGGCGAACAGGTCAGCGATCTTCGCGGGCTGATCTGCCGCGCGCACGGCGCCCGTCTCTGCGATCAGCACCGGGTCGGGCGTAAGTTCACGCACCGCGGCGATCGTCGGCCCGAACAGCGGAGCGAACTGCCACGAGGACTTGAGATAGTAGCCGTCAATGCCCACCCAGTTCACATACGCGGCCCCCGGCCACCATGCGGCCGGGCTTGGTATCGTGCCGCGCCGGGTGTCGTTGATGATGTTGACTGTCCACAGCCAGGTGACGTTCTTGGCCCCCAGCGCGCGGAACAGTTCAACGACGTGCCGCCAGGCGCTCACGAACGCGGCCGGCGAGGCATGCCCATGTCCCCACGAGTACCAGCTGCCATTCATTTCGTGCGCAAAGCCGATGATCACCGGGTGGCCGTAGGCGCGCACCGCCTCCGCATAGGAAGACAGGTATGCGTCGTAGCGCCCGGAGGCGATCGCAGCGAGGCTGATGCCGTCAGGATCCATCTGCACGAGGGGCACGGCGCCGTTGCTGGCCGCCTGCTGCGCGAACCGGCTGGGAAAGGGCACGAACCACCCGCTGTAGTACATGAGCAGATCGGGACTGGAACCCGTCGCCTGGGCGAACGCCGTCAGTCCGGCGTAGGACGCCGGAAATGTATTGGTATACACCCCGAGGTAAGACTGCGGCGTGGTCGGCAGGTCGACCGGCAGCGGTCCGGCGTGATCCTTGGACCGGTTGTACACAACGACGGCAGCCGCGATCGCGGCGGCAGCCACAACCGCGACGACACCGGCCGCCGTTCCCCTGGGCCTGCGCCGCACTCGCGAGCTGTCCCGCCTCATCAGATCGCTCCTTCCGTGTTTGCCTGGCTCAGTGTCGCCACCGCGGCCCTAGCCGATGCCGGCCGCTTCCAGACGCCCTTGCCCGGGGTTATCAGCGGCGCGAGCATGTACAGCTGCACACCGCCGAGCACCTCCGTCGCCCAGAACGGGCGCCATCCGAATTCGCGTACCCGCAGCGCCAGGCCCCACCAGAACAGCACCTCGACCAGCGCGATCCAGGTGCACAAGATTCGATTGACGACCACAGGCACCTGGCCGTCGTCGGGTGCGGCGCCGGTCGGAATCCATTCGGCGACCCGGCCGCGGATCGCGTACCACACCGCGTAGAGGTGACAGCACGAGTTGATCAGGCAGATCCGGTAGATCGTCGGTCGCCAGCCGCGGCTGAGCATGGGAAAAACGAAGAGCGTCGCCGCGAACGCCGGCAAGATCGGGAGATAGTTGTGCGGAAAGATCCGCTGCGGGAAGAACCAGATCATCGTCAGCGTCGGGAACGGTCCGGTGATAAGCAAGGCGGCCGAGGCCATGTAGTAGAGGAACGCGGCCCAGAAGGCAGCGCGCTGCTGCCATGTGAACTGCGCCTCAAGGAAATGCTTATCGATCATGAGGAGCATTGACGACCGGCACCAGCGGGCCTGCTGGTTAGCCAGGGCGGCGAAATCGGCAGGCGCGACTCCCCTGGCCAGGCATAGCGGGACGTAGCGAGTCTCGTAGCCGGCCGACCAGAGTTTCACCCCAGTATGCACGTCCTCGCCGATCGGAACACGCGCGAATCCGCCGGCCGCGTCCACGGCGGAGCGCCGGTAAACGAGGTTGGTGCCAGCGCAGATTGCCGCCTTGTACCGATCTCGGGCCGGCTGGATAAACCGGAAGAAGATCTCCTGCAGCGTGCCCGCGTACCGCTGAATATAAGAGAACGACCGGTTGCTGACGTCGAAGCACTGAGCGGTCTGGACGATGCCGACCTTCGGGTCGCCGAAGTACGGCATGGTCTCCAGCAGGAAGTCCGGGCACACCGCGAAGTCAGCATCGATCACCGCGATGAAATCGCCGTCGCTGATGCCGAGCGCATGCAGGAGGTTGCCGGCTTTCTTCATCACCGCCGGATCCGGGCGAACGACATAGCGGAAGTCGTATCGCCGCGCTAGATCGCGGACAGATTCCCTGGTCGAGTCGTCCAGCACATACACGCTCTTGGGGCCGGCCCATCGCAGTTGGCTGACATAGCTGTAGGTGTTGTTCAGCACGGCCAGCGACTCACCGCAACTGGGCAGGAACACGTCAATGGTCTCGCCATGCTCCCGGTAAGCCGCGACGGCGGCCTCGTGCTCGGCCAGGGTCAGCCGCGGGCGCCCGATCCGCAGCCAGAAATTCACCACGACCGGAGGCACGATGACCATGAGCAGCAGCCACATCAGCGGCGCGATCAACCAGGCGTGCTCGGCCACGTGCACGTATCCGTACAGAATGCCGATCGTGGCGACGAAGATCCATGCGAACGCCCATCGCCTCGGCTTGCCGAAGTACTCGTACTTCTCCTCGCCCGCTGGCGGACGCGGCAGGTACTCCTGACCCTCCCCGTCCGGGCGGTCAGCGGGGTCCATGCCCGCCCCCCGACCGCCCGAGCTGGGCGGGCCGATCCAGAGCCCAGATCGTGAACGGGCCCGCGATATCCAGGATGGAATAGCCCCCGGCCCCGGCCATGTCCGCGAGAATCTCCCGGTCGGTGGCCGCGGTATCGCCGAAGTCGAGTACGACCAGGGTGAAGTAATGGCTATCGAGCGCC
This sequence comes from Streptosporangiaceae bacterium, assembly GCA_030038495.1. Classification (GTDB taxonomy): domain Bacteria; phylum Actinomycetota; class Actinomycetes; order Streptosporangiales; family Streptosporangiaceae; genus JAJYUU01. The sequence continues at coordinate 1,239 of JASHOV010000226.1, read as the reverse complement.
GCCCGGTAGGCGGCAGCGCCAGAGCCGGCCCCCGGATAGCTGAAGTAGTAGGTACTGGACCAGTGCTGCCATGGAGCCTCCGCCCGCAGGTAGTACGCTTCGACGTCATAGTCCTCGGCCAGGTAGTTCCCCGGGTGGGCGCGAATTGCCACCGCCAGCTCGGCGATGACGCGGGTCGAATTTGGCCAGGCGTGGTACAGGGCAGTGGCCTGACCTATCGAGCCAAACACCGTCGACGCGGCGATCGGAATCGCCATGACCGGCGCCCAGCCACGGCCCCGGGCAAGCCTGCTCAGCCGCGCCATCGCGTAACCGGCCGCCATCGCGGCGAACCAGGCACCGAACACCACGTGCTTCTGAAGGCTCACCGCCGTGTGCAGCCTGACCTGCTCGGCCGGTGCCAGCAAGGCGGCGCAGGCGAGAACTGCGAGCAGGAGCCTCTCCCGTTCCCGGTTCAGCAGCGCGAGGACCGTCCCGAGCACGGCCAGCAGGAGGATCAGACTCATCCAGATATAGGCGCGCTGGAGGATGACCGCCGCGGCAACGTCGGCCTGAGGCCGGTCAATTGTGCTCGCGGTAATTCCGAGCCAGTACTGATGGCCACCGGCCACCATCGCGGCGACAACGACCGCAAGCCAGGAGCCGAGCAGGGTCATTGCCGCCCGCACCCACGTGCCGCCCGGACACCGCCGCCAGACCGCCACCGCGGCGACGGCGACGGCGACCGGGGTGAAAAGTGCCGTCGCGTACTTTACGGCGTCGGCGGTGGCGAGCACTATCCCGGCCGCGATGAGAAGCATCGCCTGAGCCCGGCCGCGGCAGTCCGCTGACCTGACGCCCAGCCAGGATGCGGCGGCAAGCAGCATCAGGGCCAGTGCGTCATAGGTTGCGAAGGCGCCAAGAAACTGGGATCCGGCGAGCGTCGCGAATAGCGCCGCGGCCAGGATCGCCGCTCGCTGCCCGAACAGCCGCGCCGTCGCGCTCCACAGCAGGGCCGTGACCGCAAGCATGAAGGCGAGCGACAAGATCCGGGCCGCGGCGAGACCGCCCAGATCATCGGCAAGCGCGGCGATCGGCGGGTACAGGACAGGAGCGCCGGAGAAGTAGGAAGGAAAGTCGGGGATCGGCGCACCGTGCAGCAGGCTGGCCCACTCAAGATGGCCCGCGCGCAGGTAGAGGGCCTCATCCTGAAATGCCGTGTTCGACCAGACCAGGCGCAGCGACAGCGCCGCCTGAACA
>JASHOV010000225.1 GCA_030038495.1 Streptosporangiaceae bacterium | reverse complement strand
GGCATGTCTGCCGTGCATAGATATCCCCCTGCTCCCGTTGGGTGTTCTGGCCGATCCTGGGCCGCCAGATTTATCACCGTGCCGTGAAATGGCGGTCACAACTAGTGATCGGCGGGACGCGGGAGAACGCAACACCGCTGCCCGGCGCGGGTCCCGGCAGTGCTGTTACCGCTGGGCCGGCGTAAGGGCCTTACTTCGGCTGGAAGCGGATGCCGCCGTCGAAGCGGAGGACCTCGGCGTTCATGTAGTCGTTCTCGATCAGCGCGCGGACCAGGTGAGCGAACTCGGCCGCCGTTCCCATCCGCTTCGGGAACACGACCGGCGCGGCGAGCTTGGCCTTGAACTCATCGCTGGCCGGGCCGCTCCCGTAGATCGGGGTGTCGATGATGCCGGGGCAGATCGTGTTCACCCGGACCCCGATTGCGGCCAGGTCACGGGCCGCGGGCACCGTCATGCCGATGATGCCGCCTTTGGAGGCCGAGTACGCAAGCTGACCGGTCTGGCCCTCGAGACCGGCGATCGACGCGGTGTTGATCACCACGCCGCGCTGGCCGTCGGCGTCGGCGGCATCGGTCCTGGCGATCGCCGCCGCCCCGATGCTCATGAGGTTGAACGTGCCGATCAGATTCACGTCGATGACCTTGCCGAAGGCGGCGCGGTCATGCGGAGAGCCGTCGCGGTTCACCGTCCGCTGCGCCCAGCCGATCCCGGCGCAGCTGACTACTACCCGCAGTGGAGCACCCGACGAGGCGGCCACCTCGACGGCTGCCCGCACCGACTCCGCGTCGCTGACGTCGGTCCGGGCGAAGACGCCGCCGACCTCTTCGGCCAGCGCCTTGCCGCGCTCTTCATTCAGGTCAGCGACGACCACCTTGCTGCCGGCCGCGGCCAGCCCGCGGACGGTGGCTTCGCCGAGGCCACTGGCCCCTCCGGACACGATTGCAGCGGTTGCGTTGAGTTCCATGGCCGGGAGCATACTTCGCCTCCACGGCTGCCAACCGAACGGGGTTCGGTTCCGATCAGCAGAAATAATTGCCCAGTACCGGTTGACTAGCGTGACTACTGACCAGTAACTTACCCGTTAGTAACAGGATGTGACATCAGTCACAACGACGCCGGTGGTACGGTTCCGCGCCACCCCGATCACTCCACTCCGGAACCACTCCGCCCGGACCGCGCGACCCCGGACCGCGCGACCCCGGACCGCACCACCCCGGACCGCACCACCCCGGACCGCACAACCCCGGACCGCACAACCCCGGACCGCACCACCGCAGGGAGCCGCCGATGAGTTCCGACAGCAACGTACCGACGAGCGGGAGCGCCCGGCCGCCGGGCCGAGTCCGATGGCGGCGGTTCGCCCTCATCTTCGTGCCCGCCATCGGCGTTACCGGCCTCCTGCTCGGCCTGACCGCGGAGGGAGCTCTCGCGTCGTCCTTCTCGATCTCCGGCCAGCAGTTCCAGGTATCGGCGGACTCGCTGACCGGAACCGGATTCCAGCAGTTCGGCACCGTCGATGAGGAAGTCGGCAACAAGCCGGTGGCCGTCGCCGAGTCCGAGATCGGCTCCGCGCACATCACGAACCTCTGCCAGAGCGTGGTGGCCAACTTCCCGCTCGGGCTCGGGACCTACACGCTGCGGATCACCGCAGGGACCGGAAGCACGCCCGTCTCGGCCAGTTCGCTGATCATTGACGCTAACCAGCTGTCCGGCTCGACCGCCACGTTCGACAACATCAACATCGGCCAGGACGCCTCGACACTGAACGCGGTCCCCGGCGTCCCTGACGGGGCGGCCGGGACCTTCGGGCAGCAGGCGTCCGGTATCTCGATAACGGACCTGCGGCAGACCGCTTACTCCACCTCGGCGGGAACCTTTACGCTGCCCGGCTTCAGCCTCAGCCTCTCCGCGGGCGCCAGCCCGTGCTTCTGAGGCATGACCGATAGCGCAGGCGAGGCGGGCTCGGCCGACAAGCCGGGGCCCGCCTCGCACCCGCCCGCCTCGCACCCGCCCGCCTCGCACCCGCGCGGCTCGCACCCGCGCGACTCCGATCCCCGCGACTCCGATCCCCGCGACTCCGACCCCCGCGACTCCGACCCCCCGCGACCTCAACCCGCACCGGAGTGACATGCCGACTGCCGAACACGCCGATCTGCCAGCAGCGGACCAACACGGCACGGGGCAACAGCACGGGCACGCGCACCGCACGAGCCGCTCCGCACCGGTGTACCGCGCCTTCCGCGGCTGGCGCCGGACGCGGCCGTTCTGGGCCGGGATTTTCCTGATCTTCGCCGGGGCGGAGCTGCTGATGATCCCGCTGCCCATGCACGCGATGGGACTGATCCTGCACATCGGCACCGGCGGCGTGCTTGGCATCCTGATCGGCGCGATCCTGATCGTCTGCGCGCTGCTGCTGTGGTTCAACCCGGCGCAGCGCGCGTTCTACTCCATCGTTGCTGTGCTGCTCGCCGTGGCCGCTCTCGTCGCGTCCAACCTCGGCGGCTTCCTCATCGGCACGCTGGCTGGCGTGATCGGCGGCTCGCTTGGCTTCGGCTGGACACCGCAGCCGCCGGGAGCAGGCAAGCGAGCCGGCGCGGGCCGCCGGTGGTGGCGGCGCGGGCCCGCGAGTCACGGCGACGAACCGGCCGTGCTGCGTTCCTTCGCCCTCCCGCTCGTGGTGGCCGCGGCAGCAGTACTGCACTCGGCCTCGGCGCCCGCAGGAACGCAGCAGCCCGCTGGCTGCCCCATCTATATCCCGATCATCTGTCCGTCGCCGTCGCCGAGTCCCGCGCCCACCAGCCCGAGCCCGAGCCCGACGCCGACTGCCCCGGGCTCGTCTCCAACCGGGAATCCGAGCCCGACCGGCGGCAGCCCGAATCCCACGGGCGCGCCGAGTCCGGGCGCGAGCCCCACGGCCAGTAACCCAACCCCTGGCGTCGGGCCCAGCCCGTCGGCCAGCAGGCGTCCTAGGTCGCGGACCGGGTCGGCCCCGGCCTTCGCGATCGCGACCGCGCCGTCCGCCATGACGGCGTCTTCCGCGCTGATCACCGGCTTTGCTTACGACGGCCTCGTTACCGTCCCGACCGCAGACGGTCACGTGCGCATGATGCAGTTCACCATGGCGACCATCACGCTCAGCGGTATGGACCTGCGGACGGGAAGCGGCGCGGTCCTGACGACCCGTGCGCCGTCGGTCTCACTGCGCGGGCACGTAGTCCTGTACGCGACCGAGCTCTCGGGCAAGCTTCTCGGCGTTCCGATAACGCTCACCCCCGGCAGTCCCCTGTCGGCGATCCTGGCTGCCATCGCGCCGCTGACGAAGGCCATTCCTGTGCCGATGACAGATGTCGTGGTCGACCAGCCCTACACCTCCGCGTCCGCCATGTCGGTGGCGGGCCTAGTGGTTTCCTGAGGCGTCAGGCCGGCAAGCTGATCTTGGCCAGCCGCAGGACGATCTCCCGGACAAATTCGCCGACGGGCTCTGGCCACGGGAATCCCGGCAGCGCGGTGCGCAGCGTGACCGTGCCGTGCAGCGCGGTCCAGACCGCGGTGCCGTCCGCGACCACGTCGGCGCTTACGGACGCGCCCGCCGTGACGCATGCCTCGATGCCATCCACGAGCAGGGCGAACGCCTCGGCACCGAACTCGAGCACCACGGACCCCTCGTCGGGGCCGATTGCCACGGGAGCGCAGTACCCGCCGACCTCGGCATCCCGCTGATCGGAGAACAGCACCCGGTAACGCGCCGGATTCTCTAGTCCATAGCGGACATACGCCTCGCATCCGGCCACGAGCTCCTCCACCGGGTCGCCCGGTGTGGCCGGTGTGGCCGGCGTGCCGATCCTGACCGCCGCGGCTAGCTCGTCGAACAGCCGAGCGACCACGGCCAGCACGATCGCGTCGCGGTCCGCGAAGTGCGCATAGATCGACGGCGCCGCGATGCCTATCTCCCTGGCGACGGCCCGCAGCGTCACCGATTCCTGCGTTCCCGTCCGGTCGATGAGCCTGAGCGCCGCCGTCACGATGTCGTCGGTCAGCTTCGAACCCTGACCGCGTGCGTTGCGCGGACGCCGGGTTGTGGCCGCCGAGTCTCGTCCTGCTGACACTTCCACGCTCCTGACTTTACACCTGTAAGTTCGTCTGCTTATACTTACAAGTGTAAGCCAACATCTGTAAGTACTACAGTCCCCGAGGGGGAACGATGCGAATCCTTCGCCAGCGCCACGACCCGGCCGGACTGTCATCGGACCGGTGGCCGCTCGGTCATCCGCGGCGTCGCCAGATCCTGCTGGTCCTGTGCCTCAGCCTGCTGGTCGTGGTGATCGATAACACGATCCTGAACACCGCGCTCCCCACGCTGGCCAGGGTCCTGCACGCGGGCACGAGCTCGCTGCAGTGGATCACCGATGCCTACACCCTGTGCTTCGCGGCCCTGCTCGTCCCCGCGGGGGCGCTCGGAGACCGCTACGGCCGCCGGATTTCCCTGATTGCCGGACTTGTCGTGTTCGCCGCCGGCAGCGTGGCGGCCGCGTTCTCGGCCGGAACGGGGCCCCTGATCGCCGCGCGAGTCGTCATGGGCCTGGGCGCGACGTTTGTCATGCCCGCCACGCTGTCGATCCTGAACGCCGTGTTCCCGCCCAAGGAGCGGCCGCAGGCGATCGCGGCGTGGTCGGCGGTCGCGGGTGTGGGCATCATCGTCGGCCCGACGCTCGGCGGCCTGCTGCTTACCCACTTCTGGTGGGGCAGCGTCTTCCTGATCAACGTGCCGCTCGTCGCCCTGGCGATAGCAGGCGTGGTGCTGCTGGTGCCCGAGACCGCGCAGCCGTCCGGGCACCGTCTCGACTGGCGGGGAACGGTGCTGATCGCCGCGGCTCTGGTCGCGATCGTGGATGCCATCATCGAGGCGCCGACCCGCGGCTGGACCAACGGCATCACGCTGGCCGAGGCGGCCGCCGGGCTTGCCGCCCTCGCCGGATTCGTCTGGTGGGAACTGCGCACCGCCGATCCGCTGATCGACCTGCGGGTCTTCGCGCGCCGCGCGTTCTCGGCCTCGGCCGCCGCGGTCACGGTCATCTTCTTCGCGCTGTTCGGCAGCCTGTTCGTGCTGACTCAGTACCTGCAGCTGGTCCACGGTTACAGCCCGCTGTCCGCGGGTGTGCGCGCACTGCCATTCGCCCTGGCCATGGGCGTGATGTCACCGCTGTCCCCGATGCTGGCGCGGCGCCTTGGCGGCCGGGTCGTCATCCCGGCCGGGATGGCCTTGATGGGGCTGGGCCTGCTCGACCTGTCGACCGCCCAGGTCCACAGCGCCTACCCGCCGCTCGCGGTGGCGGTCGCGATCATGGGCGCGGGCATGGGGCTGGTCATGGCGCCGGCCAGCACAACGATCATGAGCAGCGTTCCCAGCCACCAGGCCGGCGCGGGCAGCGCCATCAACGACACCATCCGCGAGGTTGGCGGCGCTCTCGGCATCGCGGTGATTGGCAGCATCTCGGCCGCCGCGTATAGCGCGAGGCTCGGCTCCGGGCTGCTCGCGGCGCACGTGCCGGGCGCGGTCACGCACGTGGCCACCGGTTCGATTGCCGCGGCCGACATGCTCAGCCAGGCCGTAGGCGGCATCGCCGGGGCCCAGCTAGCCGCCCAGGCGCATGCCGCCTTCGTGCACGCGATGAGCGTCGGGCTGCGCGTCGCCGCCGCGATCGCGCTGGCATCGGCCATTGCCGCGGTCTTCGCCCTGCCCCGCCGTCGCGGGCCTGCGCCGGCCGGCCGGAGCGAGCCGGCCGAGCTCGTCTCGATTCCGTCGGGCGAACTCGCCAAGGTCGGCTGACCTCACGACACCGGGCCGCCCCTGGCGTCGGCCAGCGCCGAGCCAGGGGCGGCTCGCGCGCGAACGTGCGCGCGTGAATGTCAGAGGCGTGCCGTAGCGTGTGCGGTAGGTGGCCGGGATGGCGGCCATCGCGCCCGGTTCAGCACGGTGACCAGCAAGCACGGGTGATTCGGCGCGCGGACGTGAGCGGGTGGCTGCCAGGCAGCCACGCAGGGAGGGTCGTCACCAGTGAGCGCGAGGCGTGGTAATCCGTGGGCAGTGCTGATCGTCGTGTCGCTTGGGTTCTTTATGACCCTGCTCGACCTGACGATCGTCAATGTCGCGATTCCGAACATGATCGACAGGCTGCACGCATCGCTCGACGATGTGCTCTGGGTTATCAACGCGTACGCGCTGGTACTGGCGGTCCTGCTGATCACCGCCGGGCGGCTCGGGGACCTGCTCGGCCAGCGCACCGTGTTCTTCGCCGGCATCGCGTTGTTCACCGTCGCGTCCGCTGCCTGCGGGTTCGCTCCGTCGGCGGGCTGGCTGATCGGTTTCCGCGCGGTGCAGGGCGTGGGCGCGGCCCTGCTGATGCCGCAGACGCTGGCGATCCTGACGATGGTGTTTCCGCCGGAGCGACGGGGCGCGGCGTTCGGGATCTGGGGTGCCGTAGCCGGAGTCGCGACCGTGGCGGGCCCGACCCTCGGCGGCCTGCTCGTGACCGCATTCGACTGGCGCTACATCTTCTTCATTAACCTGCCGGTCGGCCTGGTCGTCCTCATCCTGACCTTCCTGCTCATCCCGGACCTGCGGACGGGCCGCCGGCACAGCTTCGACATCGCGGGCGTGCTGCTGGCCAGCGCCGCCCTGCTGGCGATCTGCTACGCACTGGTCGAGGGGCAGAACTACGACTGGGGCACGATCAAGTCGTTCATCTCGATTCCGCTGTTGCTTGGCGTGGGCTTGGTCCTGCTCGGCACCTTCATCTACGTCCAGGCCCGTCGGCAGGGCGGCGAGCCGCTGGTGCCGTTCGCCCTGTTCAAGGACCGGAACTACGCCCTGATGAACCTGGTCGCCGCGTTCATCGCGATCGGCATGCTGGGCATCTTCCTGCCCTTCACGATCTACCTGCAGGACGTGCTCGGGTTCTCGCCGCTCAAGGCCGGTCTCACCATGGCACCCGCCTCGCTGGTCGCGATGTTCGTCGCCCCGGTCGCCGGCCGCATGACCGACAAGATCGGCGGCAAGTACATCCTGATGACCGGCCTGCTGCTGTTCGCGTGCGGGATGACGGGAGTCGTCCTCATCGCCAAGACCAGCTCGGCCTGGTACGACTTCCTGGCGCCGCAGGCCGTGGCCGGCATCGGCATCGGCTGCACGTTCGCGCCGCTCACGACGGTGGCGCTGCGCAACATCAGCCCGATGATGGCCGGCGCGGCGTCGGGGGTGTTCAACACCACCAGGCAGGTGGGCACCGTGATCGGCACGGCGGGCGTGGGCGCACTCCTGCAGAACCGGATGATCGCCGGCTTCACCAGCCAGATCCAGCAGCGGGCATCGCACCTGCCACCGGCCACGCAGCACGCGATCTCGGCCAGCTTCCAGGCTGCGGCCAAGAACGGCCTGGCCGGCGGTCCGGCGCAGCACGCGACCGGCCTGGAGACGGCAATCTTCACCAACGGCTTCGTCCAGGCGATGCGGCCGACGATGCTCACGCCGATCCTGTTCTTGTTCGCCGGTGCCGTCAGCTGCCTGTTCATCAAGCGGGCGAGCCGCGGCACGCAAAGCGAGATGGCCACCGCAGTCTCCGAGCCGACCTCGGCCACCGCAGCGGGTTAGCCCGGCATCCCGCGGCCCGAACGCCGCACGCCCGGCGGCCCGAACGCCGCACGCCCGGCGGTGCCCTGCACGAGATCCGCCGTGTCCTCAAGCCGGGCGGACGGCTGATCGTTGGCGAGTTCTTCGACCGTCACTACGTACCGCTGATCACCTTATTCGGGTACGCCAACGACGCCGGGCTGCAACCCTCGGCCCGGATCGGCCCGCCGCTGGCATACTTCGCCCGGTTCCAGCCATCACCGGGCGATGCGCCATCCCCACAAGGTGGAGAGTTCAGGGTCTGAATCCGCCCCAAACTCTCCACCTAATATGTGATCAAGGGTCCGGCAGCGTGGCTAGCTGGCCGGGGCCAGCAGCTCCGACTGCCAGTGGCCTGACTGGTCGGCATCGAAGGGGAACCGGTCGGCGAACGCGGGCCGCAGGTCCGACACCCACACGGCGTGCGGGTCGTAGCGGGCAAAGAACGGCCTGCCGACCAGCGACGGATCCCGCGCCTGGATCATGTGCAGGGCAAAGACCTTCTGCCCGGCTATCTCGGTCACGCCGTCCACGCAGACCTTGCCCGGCGTCGCGGACATGGACGGGCCCCGGACAGTCCGGCACAGGCCGGACACGCTGGCGTAGGCGTCCCTGAAGATCTCCGCGGCCCTGGCCAGCGGCACCGCGAAGTAGCCCTGCGGGCCGGTATCCCGCTCGACGAACATGTAGTACGGCACCATGCCCAGGCGCAGGTGCGCCCGCCACATGGTCCGCCAGGTCTCCGCGTCGTCATTGATGCTGCGGATCAGCGGAGCCTGGGTGCGGATCACCGCTCCGGCCGACCGGATGCGCCCAACCGCGGTCGACACCTGTTCCGGCTCAAGCTCGCGCGGATGGGAGAAGTGCGCCATCAGCGCCAGCGTCTTTCCTGCCGCGCCCACCTGCTCGAACAGCCGGAGCGTGTCATCGGCGTCGGGATCGGTCACGAAGCGCTGCGGCCAGTAGGCCAGCGACTTAGTGCCGATCCTGATCGACTCGATGTGCTCGAGCTGCGGATCGAGCAGCGGCTCGATGTACTGCCTGAGCACCCCAGCGCCCATGATCATGGGGTCGCCGCCGGTGATCAGTACGCTGGTCACCTCCTGATGCGCCCGCAGGTACGCGGTGACCCTGGTCATGTCGTCGGTCGCCATCTTGAGGTCGGGCTCGCCGACGAACTGCGCCCAGCGGAAGCAGTACGTGCAGTAGGCGTGGCACGTCTGCCCCTGCTTGGGGAAGACGAGTACCGTCTCCGGGTACTTGTGCTGAACGCCGGGTAGCGGCTCGTCCGACATTGCCGGGATGTTGAGCGCGAGCTGTCCGGCGGGATGCGGGTTAAGCCGGAGCCGGACCGCGTGCGCGGCCGCCTGAACTTCCCGATCCGGCGCACCTCGCGCGAGCATGTCCGCTATGGGCTCTACATCCCCCATAGGAAGCATGTCGGGCTGCGGAAAGACCAGCCGGTAGATCGGGTCATCGGGCGCGGCGTCCCAGTCGATCAGCCGTTCCACCACGTACTCGTTTGTCCGGAACGGCAGCACTGTCGCGACGGCCCTGACCGTCAGGCGGTCGGTGTCGCTCAGGCCGGCCCTCGCGGCCAGCTGATCGAGATGCTTGGCGGTGAATGCCCGGAACCCGCGCCCTTGCGCGGGGATAACCGGCGCTACCTGCTGTTCTGTCATGCAGCCTCCCTCTGGCGTCGCGTAAGCGGCGCACTGGTCGTGCGCATGATCTCCCCGTCATGCCGCCCATGGCGTGCGGTCCTCTCCTGTTATGCCCAGCCTGGCTATGAGACGCTCCGGGATCCCCTGCCGTTGCTACCAGGCCAGCTAAAGAGGCCGCACTGAGAAAACGCTCAGTAACTCCGCTTAGTTGCCTCCAGTTCTGCGATCCTCCCTGTACCCGCACGGCGAACCCCAAACATGTTCGACACCGCCGGTACAGTACCGAGTCCTAGCATGAGCGGAATAACCCGCCCTGCGCAGGGCATCTGCGATACCCGGCCAGCGTGGCCGCGGAGCCGGGCGCGGCACCGGGCAGTGAGAGGCTTGGCGGCATGCCGGGAAATTCTGCGCCAGATGTCGACCCAGAGCCGGGCGTCGACGGCCAGGAGGGCGTCGCGCACGACGTCCGGGTTCCCGTCTCAGCTGCCCGGCATCGCCTCATTGCCGTCGATGCCATGGGCGGCGACCACGCCCCGGCCGAGATCGTGGCCGGAGCCGTCCTGGCGGCACGGCAGCTGAGCACGCACATCGTGCTGACCGGCAGGCCGGCCCAGCTGCGGCCGCTGCTGGCCAAGCACGGCACGCCGGCCAACGTGCACATCGTTCCGGCCGAGGAATCGGTCGCCATGGACGAGGGCGCGCTGGCCAGCTGGCGCAGGCCGCGCTCAAGCATCGCGGTTGCCTGCCAGCTGGTGCGGCGCGGCGAGGTGGCCGCGGTCATGTCCGCTGGCTCGACGGGGGCGATCGTCGCGACCGCGCAGATGCGGTTGCGTCCGCTGCCCGGCGTCGCCCGCCCGGCGCTTGCCGTGGTCCTGCCGACGGAGCCGACCCCGGCCATCCTGATCGACGCCGGCGCCATCGCCGATCCGAAGCCGGAGATGCTGCTGCAGTTCGCCCAGCTCGGCATCGCGTACGCGCAGACGGCCTTCGGGATCGCCGTGCCCAGGGTCGGCCTGCTGTCCATCGGCGCCGAGCCCGGCAAGGGCAACAAGCTGGCCAGGCGCGCCTACGAATTGCTGGACGCCGACCCGCCGCACGGCGGGATGCCGATCACCTTCGTCGGCAACGTCGAGGGCGGCGACCTGCTCGGCGGCCACGTGCACGTGATCGTCACGGACGGTTTCACAGGGAACGTCGCGCTCAAGACGCTCGAGGGCACGGCTCGGTACACGACCGCTCAGCTGCGTCGGGTGCTCGGCGGGAGCCGGACCGCCAGGTTCGGGGCCATGCTCCAGCGCCGCGGGCTGCGCGAGCTCGCGGCGCGACTCGACGCCGAGACCTACGGCGGCGCGGCCCTGCTGGGCCTGGAAGCCACGATCGTGATAGCGCACGGCTCGGTCGGTGCCCGCGGCGCGGCCGCGGCCTGCAGGCTGGCCGCGGACCTGGCCAGCGGCCAGATCACCGAGCGGATCAGGGAGCGGCTCGGCCCGGCCCGCCACTTCCTGCGCCGCCAGTAACGCGATTGTCGTGCCCGATAGGCTGTACTCATGATCGATCCGGAGGCGGCGCTCGGGGCGCTCGTACAGCAGGCACTCGGTGCCCAGCTCGGCGCCGAGTTCGCTGCTGCCGACCCGCTGATCCGGCCCTCCAGTTTCGCCGACTACCAGAGCAACGCCGCGATGTCGCTGGGCAAGAGGGTCGGGAAACCCCCGCGCGAGATCGCCGAGCTCGTGGTGGCCGAGCTTGCCGGGGCGCCCGCGGTTCAGACGGCCGAGGTCAGCGGCCCGGGGTTCATCAACGTGACGCTCCGCGACGACTGGATCGCCGGGCAGGCGACCGCGCAGCTCGCCGAGGACAGGCTCGGAGTCCCGCTGGCCGAGCCCGCGCAGCGGGTAGTCGTCGACTACTCCGGCCCGAATGTCGCCAAGGAACTGCACGCCGGCCACTTGCGCGCCACCGTCGTGGGCGACGCGATCGTGCACGTCCTGGAGCATCTCGGCCACGATGTGATCCGGGCCGCGCACCTGGGCGACTGGGGCACCCAGTTCGGCATGCTCATCGAGCACGCGCTCGACGTCGGCGAGCAGGCGACGTACGAGCAGCTGGCGGCGGGCGAGTTCACCGACTTCTACCAGGCGGCGCGGGCGAAGTTCGACGGCGACCGCGGTTTCGCGGATCGGTCCAGGCAGCGGGTCGTGCAGCTGCAGGCAGGCGATCCGCAGGCCATGCGGCTCTGGCAGATGCTCGTGGACGACTCGATGGACTACCTGCGCCGGCTGTACGCGCGGCTGGGCGTCTCGCTTACCGACGCGGACATGGCCCCGGAGAGCTTCTACAACCCAATGCTCGCCGACGTGTGCGCCGAGCTGGAGGAGCGCGGCCTGGCCGTGATCAGTGAGGGCGCGCTCTGCGCCTTCCCGCGGGGCTTCACCGGCCGGGACGGTAACCCGCTGCCGCTGATGCTGCGCAAGAGCGACGGGGGCTACGGGTACGACAGCACCGATGCCGCCGCGATCCGCTACCGGCTCAGGGACCTGGGCGTGACCCGGATCATCTACGTCATCGGCTCCGAGCAGCACCAGCACCTGGAGATGGTGTTCGAGCTGGCCCGCGAGGCGGGCTGGCTGGTGAGCCCGGCGACCGCCGAGCATGCCGTCGTGGGGCTGATGACCGGGCCGGGCGGACAGCGCCTGCGCACGCGCAGCGGCGAGCAGGTGAAGCTGGCCGGCCTCATCGACGAGGCCGTCGACCGGGCCGAGAAGGTCATCGCGGAGCGTTACGACGATCCGGCCCAGCGGACTCAGATCGCCGAGGCTGTCGGCATCGGCGCGCTCAAGTACGGTGACCTGTCCCTGGCCCGCGACTCCAGCTACGCGCTGGACTTCGACCGGCTGCTCGCACTGACCGGCAACACCGGCCCGTACCTTCAGTACGCCGCCGCGCGGATCAGGTCGATCTTCCAGCGGGCCGGGCTCGACCCCGCTTCTGCCGGCGGCCGGGTGCTGCCCGGTGCGGTGCAGCCCGGCGAAGGGGCCGAGCGGGCGCTCGCGCTGCAGCTGCTCGGCTTCGGCCGGGCCGTGACCGACGTGGCCGCGTCGGCCGAGCCGCACAAGCTGGCCGCGTTCCTGTTCGACACGGCCAGCGCGTTCACCACCTTCTACGAGCAGTGCCCGGTGCTCAGCGCCGAGGGCGAGGTGCGGGCCAGCCGGCTGGCGCTCTGCGCGCTCACGCTGCGCGTGCTGGAGACGGGCCTGCGCCTGCTCGGCATTCCGGTGCCCGAGCGGATGTAGCCGCCGGCGGCCGCGCTGACACCGGAGTTCTCAGTCAGCTCTCAGGGTCCTGGCCGCGGACTCGTGGGAGACTGGGTTGTTATGGATGACCGGATTTATCCGCGGCACTGGAGCAGGACGCGCCGCGTTGCCGCCACGGCGGG
>JASHOV010000224.1 GCA_030038495.1 Streptosporangiaceae bacterium | reverse complement strand
TGGCAGCCTGAGTGCGGATGGTGCCGATGGCATCCTCTAGCTGCGCCAGGTCAACCTTGAACTGACTGATCGTCAGGGACGTCGCCATGGAGTTCCTCCTCCGCAGAATTGCCCCGCCGCGAGGTCAGGCCCACGGTAACCGCGAAGTGCCCGCCTCCGACAGGCCCTGTTCCTCCGGGCCCTGTCGCCGGAACGGTGACCTTCTTCCGTCCCTCCGCCGGCTGCGACAATCGGAGGCGCGACTGGCACGAGTCCTGCCCCGCGGTCAGCGACAGAGGAGCTTCACTGTGACCAACTCCAGCCCGCCTCCCGGCTATGCCTCCGACCCGCAGCTCGAGGTGCTCTGGACCGAACCGCCCGGGCTGACCGGCGTGTCCGCGAGCGGCTCGCAGTCTCAGCCCCCGCCGCTGTCGGGGGCGTTTAAGGTAAGCCCCCAGTCCGTATGGAACACCGAGGCCGTCATGCTGGGGTCGGCGAACCCGGTCGTGAACGCGTACAACGCGCTGAATGAGACCGTGCAGTCGGCCATCAGGGATCCCAATCTGTACGGCCAGGAGGCCACCGTCAAGGTGAGCGGCAACAGGCGCGGACTCGCTGCGCCTCCGGATTACTTCGACGACACCCAGCTTCAGCAGGCCGCTCAGCAATTCGCCGCGCAGATCAACCCGTCCATGACCAGGGCCCTGCGGGCGGTCGCCGACACGATGCAGACGGTCGGCGTGTACATCGCGATGCTCAACGCCGCCGGGCAGATGTACACGACGGCGGACAAGAACTCGAAGCTGCCACCGCTCTCCGGCAAAAGCTGAACGCCAGCGCGACAGCCCCAGGCCACCAGCCGCAAGCCAGCAAACCGCGAGGGCTTCTGCTCTAGGAGAGGTCGCCAGACTCGGGCAGATCCTCGGGCAGCAGCAGGGACAGCTCTTCCTGCGTTGGATCTCCCAGCAGCGAGACTCGCTGTGCGTGCCGCTCGGTCATGCCCTGGAAGACCTGCCGTGCCGTCCGGCCGTTCCCGAAGCCGTCGTCACGGACTATGCTGCCGAAGAACTCGTCCAGCGCGCTGACGGTTGGCACCGTCAGCTCGTACCGGTGGCTTGCTGCCTGATGGCGCACGATTTCGACCAGGTTCTCGTTCGTGTAGTCGTCGAAGTGCAGGGTCCTGGTGAACCGGGAGGCAAGCCCCGGATTGGCACTCACGAAGCGCCGCATGTGCTCCGGGTATCCGGCAACGATGACGACTGTCTCATCGCGGTGGTCCTCCATCAGCTTGACCAGCGTGGCGAGGGCTTCCTGGCCGAAGTCGTTCGGCGTGCCGGCCGGCGCGAGGGCGTACGCCTCATCGATGAACAGCACGCCGCCGAGCGCACGCCGGAAGACCGCCTCGGTCTTGGGCGCGGTGTGCCCCACGTACTCGCCCACCAGGTCGCTGCGCCCGGCCTCCGTCAGGTGACCGCTGGCCAGCATGCCCAGCGAATGCAGCAGCCGTCCGTAGAGCCTGGCGACGGTGGTCTTGCCGGTGCCGGGATTGCCCACGAATACCAGGTGCCGGCTGACGGGCGGTGGCGGCAGCCCCGCCGATTCGCGCTGGCGCACCATCCGGGACAGGTTGACCATGAGGGTCACGTCACGCTTGACCCGGTCCAGGCCGATCAGCCCGTTCAGCTCGGCCAGCAGCGAGTGGAGGTCATCCGCCGGAACTGCGGCCGTGCCGTCATCCTCCCCGCCCCCGGCGCCTTCCATGGCCTGGCTCGCTGCGCCGCCGGGCAGCGCCCGTGCCACCGCGGTGCCGGGCAGCTTCGACGCTGTGACGCCATCCGCCAGGCACTCCTCGAACACCGCCTCGGCGGTCGCGGCGAGTGCGACGTCCTGCGCCACGTCCTGGAACCTGCAGCGCCGCACGACTGGCTGCGCTCTCTCCCCGACGTACAGCGCGGGATAGCTGGTGGCTGAGACCGTGCAATCCTCGAGCAGCGGCCCGGTATCGTCGCCGACATAAATTCCGTTGGTCGCGGTCCGGGTGACGGTGCATCGCCGCAGCTCTGTGATGGTCGCGGATCTGAGCACGACTCCGATACCGCCGGTCCCGGAGATCTCGCATCCGATCGCGACCACCGGGCCCGCCACCGCCGCGACGACCAGGCCGGCGGCTCCGGTCTCGCGGATCCTTGTGTCGCGCAGCAGCGCGCCGCCAGAGTCGATCTCCAGGCCCGAGCGTCCGCACCTGGTGATCTCGCAATCGTGGACCAGGCTGCGATGTGCCGCAGCCAGGGTGATCCCCGTGCGGGAGCCGGTGATCCGGCATCGCGTGAGCTCCGCGTCGCCGCGCTCCTCGACGCTGACGCCCGACATGTTCGACCCGTCGATGCTGGTGTCGGCAGCCAGCAGCAGCGCGCTGCCAGTGACGCGGAGCCCGTGCTGGCGCGATCCGCTCACCATGCATGCGGTGAGCTCAGCGCGTGCCATCTCGCCCAGGTGGACCGCGGAGAACGTGCTGTCGGCCAGTTCGACGTGGTCCAGGCAGACGATCACCTGACCAGTGGCGAAGAGCCCGTTCGCACCCGGCCGGACGACACTGCCTCCGCTGACCTTGAGCATGGCGTGGTCAGCGGCGACTAGGCCCGTGTCGCCCGCGTCGGTGACGCGGCACGCGACCGAGCGGATGGTGCTGTGACCGGAGGCGCTGATACCGACCTTACCGGGCCGGTCGATCCGGCAGTCGCGCAGCACTACGAGGCCTTCGTCGGCGGCGGCCAGGGCCGTGCCGGCCGTGCCGGAGATCTCGCAGGCGTCGAGGACAAGGCATCCGGCCTCAGCTGCCAGAGGATCGGGACTATCCGTCGCCGCCTGCTCGCCGAGCGGGTCCCGCGGCGTGGCGGTCACGTACACGCCGTCGGCCTTCCCGCCGTGTACGCGGCACCGCCGCATCTGGGGGGCTGCGGAATCGGCGACGCGCAGGCCGACGCCGCAGGCATCGCTGACGGTACAGTCGTCGAACAGGCCGCCCGAGAAGCCGCGGCTGCAGATCCCGTCGCCTCCGCTCCGGTTCACGACCAGCCCGCGCAGTTCTGGCATCGCGCCGGCCTCGACCAGCACTCCCGTGCCGCGCGTCCCGCTGACGCTGCCGCCATGGACCCGGGCCCGGCTGTCGCCGCCCAGTTTCAGCCCCATCTCGGCCGTCCGGCAGATCTGGCAATCCCGCAGTACCGGGGCCGCCTCGCCACTGATCTCGACTTGGCCCCCGGTCACGACGCAGCGCTCCAGCACGACTGCGCCGCCCGAGAGCAGGACCGCCGGGCCGCCGCCGGACTCCAGCTCCAGGGTCAGCTCCCGGATCACGCCTGCGCCGCCGGCCACTGTGAGCGCCGGGCCCCTGGCGGAGATGACCCGGACCGAGTCCGAGTGCTGCTCCGCCACGACCGTGACGCTACGGTCCAGAAAGAGATTCTCCCGGTACTCGCCTGGCGTGACCGAGATCACCACCCCGTCGTCCGCACCGGCGATCGCTGCGGTGATCGAACGCTGCATGCCCCAGCGCCCGGCCCCGACTCTG
>JASHOV010000223.1 GCA_030038495.1 Streptosporangiaceae bacterium | reverse complement strand
CGACGTCGCGGTCGTCACCAATATCACCGCCGACCATCTCGGCGACGATGGCGTCGATGACATGAGCGAGCTGATCCACGTCAAGGCACTGGTCGCGGAGCAGATCCGCGACGGCGGCTCGGTCGTGCTGAACGCCGAAGATCCGGCCGTGGCCGCACTGGCGCAGCGATCCGCGGTGCGCCGTCGCGCACCGGTCATCAGGTACTTCGGCCTCGACCCGGACTGCCCGGTGCTGGCGCGGCACCGCCAGTCGGGCGGCCTGAGTTACGCGATCGCCGACGGCCAGCTCACCGAGATCGACAATGGTCAGCCGCGCACGCTCATCAGCGTGTCCGAGCTGCCCGGCGCGTTCGGCGGGCAGGCCCGCCATGTCGTGGCCAACGCGCTCGCGGCGGCCGCCGCCTGCCGCGCGGCCGGGATCAGCGTCAAGGACATCCGCAACGCCCTCACGACCTTCACGCCGGAGGAGGCGAACCCGGGCCGCGGGAACATCTACCGCGCGGGCCGCAGCCCCGTCATCGTCGACTACGGTCACAACGCCGCGGCGCTGCAGGCGACCGGCCGGTTCATCGCGGACGTGTGGGGCGGCGAACCGACCGCGGCGATCACGCTGCCGGGCGACAGGCGCGACGACCTGCTGGCGCAGACTGCCGAGGCCATCGCCGCCCGGTTCGGCAAGGTCGTTCTCTACGAGGACTGCGACAAGCGCGGCCGCGAGCCAGGCGCGATGACCGCACTCATCGGGGCCGCGCTGCGTCGGGCCCGGCCGGCGATCCGCTGCGAGGAGGCCGAGAACCCCGCGGACGCGCTGCGCGCCGCGCTGGCCCTGGCCGACGGCGCGCCGGTGCTGTTCGTCTACGAGAAGCTGCAGCTGGCCTATGACGCGCTGGCCGCAGTCGGCGCCCAGCCGTGGCCGGAGGCCAGCCGCACGGCGCTCACCGATTCCGTCGTGACCGGGGCGCCCAGCATGACCGCCGAGATCGCCAGCACGCTCACCGCTGTGGCCGACGCCGACGGGGTTAGCCCGTCCATCGGCTGTGACATGGCTGCTGCGACCCCGGCTGCGATCATCAGTGCCGGCCCGCCCGGCTGGCCGTCCGCCGACGCCTCGGTCGATTACGGGGCGCCGTGCGGCTGCGAGCCGTCCGGCTCCTGAGCCTGTGCCGTGGCCAAGCGCTGCCACAACCCCGTTACTTCCAGGAACGCGGCCTCACAGGGCGGGCCATCCGCGACCCGGACAGCCGGCAGTCCGCAGACCCGAAGGCAGACGGTCATGGCCGAGCGGGTTCCGTAGGCCTCGGTATGCACGCACGGGGCTGAGATCGCTGGCGGCCAGGTCCGGCCGGTGTCGTCGGTCCTCGGCTCGGCGATGGCCGGCCGGTGGACGCGCAGCACGGCGTCCAGGGCGGCCTGCGTGCCGGCCGGCCCGGCATCGGGCTGCCTGGCCCGTTCGTCGCCGACAAGCTGGCGCACCAGATCGGCCTTGGCCGAGGGGGCACGAAGGGCGGAGTTCTCCAGGACGTGCAGGCCAGGTCCGAGTTGCTCGACGGCGGGCCTGCTGCCGCCCGCGACGCCAACCGAGAATAGCGACTGCCGGTCGCCCACGAGCATCCAGCACGGGTTGTAGCGCGCCGGGTCTAGTTTGTCGGCCACCGCCGCGACCGCCTCGGCCGCGCTCTTGTACCCGGCGAACGCCAGCGGCAGCTCGCCGCGTGATCTCTTGCCCGGATCCCGGCCGCCGGCCGACGGCTGGTTGGTCAGCCCGGCTACCACCCCGTGCTCGTTCACCGCCAGCCAGGTCCCGCCGGCCAGCTCGTCCCGCCCGCCCAGGATGCGCGGGCCCGCCTCGCGCAGCACGGTCATCGCGACCGCGGGGCGGTCCAGCCGCTCGTCCCGGTTTGCCGCAACCATCAGCGGTGCGTCGGGGACCGCTTGGAACAACGCTATAAGCAGGCACACGCCCCCGACGCTAGCCGACGCCCGTGTGCCTGCCGTACGGGCTGGGGAACGGCGGCGCGTATCCCAGCCGATGCCTCACGTCAGCAGGCGGCGAACCCGCCATGCGCACAGCGCTCCGAGGCCGAGAGAGAGCACGAGCAGGATCGTGCTCTCATACCACTGCAGCGGCCAGAACTGGCTGGCCCGAACGTAGCTGACCTCCTGCGTGAGGTGCTCGCGGGCGATGTAGTTGTCACACGGCGGCTGGCCGAAGCCATTGCCCTGGCACACGGCGACCTGCGGCAGGGTGAACTGCTGCCCGCTTCGCGTCACGGTCGTGTTCGTGATCACCCAGGCGCCTTTCAGCTGCAGCGGCGAACCAGTCTGGCCCACCGAGACGGTCATCTGGCCCTCGCGGCCGGGGAACATGTCAGCGCCGATGACCTTCGCGGTGAGCACCGCGGACGCGTGCGCGGGCGTGAGCAGATGCGCTCGGACGTGAGCTGGCCACAAGATCGACGCGATTGCTACCACGGCAATGGTGACCGCCATGGCCGGGATCGTACGGCGGATGAAAGCCCCGAGCGTCACGCCGAGGGTGAAAGCGAACACTGCCCAGCCGACCGGGACGATCCCACGGTCGACGAACATCTGCGGCGAGAGCCTGCTGAGCTGGCTGGCGTTGACGGGAAACCCGCCGGCCGCATCGACAGGGCTGGCGAACCAGGTGAAAAGTAGGCTGAATATGCCCGCCGTGACCGCCACCGCCAGGCCGACCAGGCTCAGCTTGACGAGCAGCCACCGGGTCCTGGTGACGTCCTGGTTCCAGGCCAGCTTGAAGGTGCCCGCCTCGAGCTCACGGCTCACCAACGGCGCGCCCCAGAAGGCGCCGACGATGGCCGGCAAGATGACCAGCAGGACGGCTCCGGCCACAAAGAGCGGGGCGTTGACCGGATCCTGCGCTGCGGTGCTGAAGAACTTGGTGATCAGCGCGTCGCAGTCGCCATGGCAGCCCGGCACGCCGCTGACCGCGTAAAGGTGCGCCAGGTGGCGACCGGCGTAGACGAAAACCACGGCCAGCACGGCCAGGCATACAGCCGCCGCGATCGCCTGCACGCGGAACTGGCGCCAGGTAAGCCAGGTCATCAGATCTCCTCCAGTAGTGCGCCTTTCGAGGCGTCGCTGTTTGGTGTGCCGCCGTCGGCCCGGCCCAAGTAGGCCAGTACCAGGTCCTCCAGGCTGGCCCTACTGACGGTCCAGCCGACCAGGCGCTCGATCGGGGCCCGGGCGCGGACGAGCTTGGTGGTCTGACCGAGGCCGCGAGTAGTCGCAATGACCTGGGACCCAGCGGGCGGAACGGCCGCGTCGTGGCCCCGCCCGGTGAGCAGCCGGTGCTCCGCGAGCAGGTCGTCGACCTGTCCGGCGATCTGCACCCGCGAGCCGACGAGCACGATCAGGTAGTCACATGCCCGTTCCAGATCGGAGACGAGATGAGAGGAGAGCACGACCGACATCGTGCGCTCGGCGGCTGTCTCCGTCAGCACCCGCAGGAAGTCACGGCGGGCCAGTGGGTCGAGGCTGGCCACCGGCTCGTCGAGGACCAGCAGCTCGGGCTGCCTGGCAATGGCGAGGGTGAGCGCGAGTTGAGCGCGCTGGCCGCCGGACAGACTGCCCGCCTTCTGCTTCGGATTCAGCTTGAGCTGCGTGATCCGCCGGTCCGCAAGGTCGGCGTCCCAGCGGCGGCTCATCCGCGCGCCGAAGCGCAGGTGGTCGGCGATCGACATCCCGGCGTAGACCGGGGTCTCCTGCGCCACGTAGCCGACCTTGCGCAGCTGGGCGGGTCCGCTGCCCGGCGTGCCGCCGAGCACCCGGATGCTGCCGGCGCTGGGCCGCAGCATGCCGGTGGCCAGGTTCAGCAGGGTCGTCTTGCCGGCCCCGTTCGGGCCCACCAGACCGGTGATAGAACCGGCCGGGATGTCCACCGTGCAGTCGGACAGGGCCCACTGCCGCCCGTACTGCTTGCCCAGACCATGGGCCTCGACGGCGGCCGTCATCGCGTGCTCGCGGGCACGGGCAGGCCCTCGGGCCTGTCAAGGCGACTGGGCAGCATATTCATGCCTTTCTCTGGATTGCTGACTGGCTACGTTGACCGTTGTGGCCGGTCTCGCCGGTTACGCTAGGTGGCCGGATCCTGACGCCGATATACGGCTGAACGGCGTCTTGAGGGTGTAGCTGGGTACACCGCCGGCGCGGGGCTCAGCTTCACTGTGCGGATCGCGGCCCGCCGGGCAGACTGAGGTGAGCCCTGCAGCCCGAGCCAGTGGAGGAGCCGATGAGCGGCGCGGCCAGCCCGACGGCGGTAAGTGCCTCGCGGCGGGGATTCTGGCCATCCGCGCGCCGGTCACTCGCCGGGTTCTGGCGCTCGCTGGCGTTCTCATCGCTGCTGCTGCTCGGCCTCGGCCCGGTGCTCGCCGTACTGATTGCGATCATCGAGATCAGGGACGCGCTCCTGACGCTCGCCGGCCAGCGGCCGGGCGGCCCGTACCTGAACGACACCGGCCTGACGCCGGTTGTCCTGATCCTGTGCACCCTGCTGTACCTGCGCTGGCTGACGAACCTGACCAGGCGGCTGGCGGGCCGGTGGTGCGGCGTCCAGATCATCCGCCCGTATCGGCCCGCACCCGACGTGCCTGGTATCCGCCTCAGGCTGCAGTGGCTCGCTACCGACCCGGCAACCTGGCGTGACCTGCTCTGGCTGGTCGTGAATGCAGTCGCGGGCACGCTTGTTGTCCTCGTCCCTGTGGCGATGGTGCTGTACGGGATCGTGTTCGCGGTGCTGCCTGCCCTCGGGGTCCCTGTCGCCAGCGTGCCGTACGTCGGCATCATCACCGCGAAGGGTCCCGGCGCGGGCCTGATCGGTCTGTCCCTGATCGCCGCCGGGCTCTGGGCCGCACCGCGGCTGCTGCCCGCCTATGGCTCGCTCGCCCGCCTCCTGCTCGGGCCCACGCGCGGGGGCGAACTCTCAGTGCAGGTCGAGCACCTGGTCAGGACCAGGTCGGACACGATCGACGCCGGCGCCGCGGAGCTCCGCCGGATTGAGCGCGATCTGCACGACGGCGCGCAGGCCCGGCTGGTCGCGATGGGGATGACACTGAACGCCGTCGATCAGAATCTGGACGACAATCCGGCCGCCGCCAGGGCGCTGCTGGCCGAGGCGAAGCAGTCCTCGGTGAAGGCCCTGTCGGAGCTGCGGGACCTGGTCCGCGGGATTCACCCGCCGGTCCTGGCCGACCGTGGCCTGGTGGAGGCGGTCCGCGCGCTCGCCCTCGACAGCCCGGTGCGAGCGCGAGTTACGTCCGAGCTGGCGGGCCGACCGCCCGCTCCGGTGGAGTCCGCGGCCTACTTCGCAGTCAGCGAGCTGCTCGCCAACGCGTCCAAGCACGCGGGACCGTGCGAAGCCTGGATCGATTTCCGGCACTCGGCCGGCATGCTGCGGATCACCGTCACCGACGACGGCCGGGGCGGGGCCGGCCAGGCAATCGGGGCCGGCCAGCCCCGCGGCACGGGCCTGCGCGGCATCGAGAAGCGGCTGGCCGCATTCGACGGCGTGCTAGCCGTGTCCAGTCCACCGGGCGGGCCGACCGTCGCGAGCCTGGAGATCCCGTGCGCGTTGTCCTAGCCGAGGACCTCTTCCTGCTGCGCGACGGCCTCACCCGGCTGCTGGAGGCGCACGGCTTCGAGGTGACCGCGGCCGTGGACACCGGTGAGGACCTGCTCGCCGCCGTGCTCGCGGACAAGCCAGACGTCGCCATCGTCGATGTCCGGCTGCCGCCCACGTTCACCGACGAGGGGCTGCGGGCCGCGCTCGCGGCCCGGCGCAAGCTGCCCGACCTGCCGGTCCTCGTCCTGTCGCAGTACGTCGAGCAGCTTTATGCCCGCGAGCTGCTTGCAGGCGGCAGCGGCGGCATCGGATACCTGCTCAAGGACCGGGTCCTGGACGGCACCCAGTTCACCGACGCGGTGCGCCGGGTCGCCACCGGCGGCACCGCGATGGATCCCGAGGTAGTGGCCCGGCTGCTCGCCAGCAACGCGGCCGACAGCGCGGTCGCGGCGCTGAGCCCGCGCGAGCTCGAGGTACTCGGCCTGATGGCCGAGGGTCGGTCGAATCTGGCCATCGCGCAGCAGCTCGTGATCACCGAGCGCTCGGTCGCCAAGCACACCGCGTCGATCTTCCTCCGGCTGGGGCTGCAGCCTTCCGACGACGACAACCGCCGGGTACTGGCGGTGATCGCCTACCTCGACCGGTAACCAGCCTCGCGACGCAGCCCGTAGCTCAGTCAGGTCCAGTCCGGTCCCCGCGCGGCACGTTCTTTGCGTGCCGGGCGGGGACCGGCTGGGCCTGACCTCGGGCCGCGTATTAGGCGTCGCGGAACCGGAACACCAGACCACCGGCCAGCATCGCGGCGCCGGCCCAGATCGCCAGCACGCAAAGCCCGGCCCACGGTGTGATCGCCAGGCTCTTCAGGCCGATGGTGTCCTGGATGTTCAGCCCCGCGGTCGTGGGCGCCCATCGCTCAAGCCGGCGCTGCCAGTGCGCGTTCTGGACGAACGCCAGGACTATCGGGAACACGTACAGCAGCGCCAGGACGGCGCCGATGGACACGGCCGAGTCCCGCACCATCACCGCGACGCCCAGGCTCATCAGCCCAATCAGGGCCAGGTACAGGACCGACCCGCAGGCGGCCCGCAGCGTCGGCCCGTAACTCAGCCAGACCGGGTGGAAGCCGCGCGCGGCGGTGAAACCGTGGCCGGGCAGGATCAGGTGCCCGGCCAGCACCGACCCGAACACCGCCACCGCCCCGGCCGCCAGCACCAGGCCGGTGAGCAGGATCGCCTTGGCCGCGAGCACCGCGAATCGGTTCGGCATCGCGGCCAGCGTGACGCGGATCATGCCCGAGCTGTACTCGTTGCTGAACATCAGCACGGCCAGGATCGCGACCACCGCCTGCCCGAACTGGACTCCGGTCAGGCTGAGCCTGGTCGGGTCCACCGGGCAGGTGAGGCTCGCCGGACAGTGGGTGGCCGCGGTGGCCGCGACGCCGACCGCAATGGTCAGCGTCGCGACCCCCAGCAGCAGCCAGGCCGGGCCCGATACCGTGCGCAGTTTGGTCCACTCGGCGTGCAGCGCGTGGCGCAAACTCGTCCCACCGGCGCCGACAGGGACGAGCGTCGTCACGGCCCCGGCGTGCGCGGTGTCAGCCACCGGCATGGGTGCGCTCACGCGTCCCGCCGCCGGAGCACAAACAGCGCCAGGGCCAGGGCCGCCGCCGTCCACAGGCACAGCACCCCGAATCCGGCGTACGGCGACAGCGGGTAGTAGCCCTGCATCGGCGAGGTGACCGTGTGGACTTGCGAATAGCGCGGGATGCTCTGCTCGATCGCCACGGCCGCGGCCGGAGTCACCCGCAGCAGCCACTCACCGACCCCGGCGGGCACGGCATTGGTCAAGGCCAATAGGTACGGTATGAAGACGAGCAGGATCGCGACCGTGATCGCGGCGGCGCTGCGCCGCAGGATCGCGCCGAGGGAGACGGCCAGCACCGCCGCCAGCGCCAGCATGGCCGCCGTGCCGACAATGACCCGGATCTCGGTCGGCATGGTCGCGGGCAGCAGCACCTGACCACCGTTCTCCTGCTTGGGGACCCCGAGCGCGATCGAGACCGCCACGGCGACGAGCCCGGCGACGAAGGCCACCGCGGCGATTACCGCGGCCTTGGCGGCCAGCACCGCGCCGCGGCGCGGGGTGGCGGCCAGCGTGGTGCGGATCAGGCCGCGCCGGAACTCGGTGCTGAAGAACATCGCCGCGACCACGACAATCGCGATCAGCCCGAGGAATACGCCCACCAGGCTCTGCCCGATCGTGGTCGTCGGGAGCCCCTGCCCCGAGCCTCCCGGCGTGACCGGCGCTATGTCGCCGGACCCGGTCACGGTGAAGGTGGCGCCGGTCCGGGTGTACGCCGGGCCCTGACCGCCGCCTGGTCCCCCGCCGCCCGGCCCCGGTGCCTCGACCGGGCCCCCGCCGCCGACGAGCGTGCCGGTCCACGTGCCGGGCGCTGAGCCGGTCAGGCTGACGTGATCGAAGCCGCCGGTCGCCTGGGCGCTGCCGCCTATGCTGCTGTTTCCGCCGAACGAGTTCTGGGTCACGAAGTAGTTCGGCGAGGTCGCGAACAGGCCGACCTGAACCGTGGCCGGCAGCCCCGCCAGCTGCACGGTGCCCACGCGGGTCCAGTGCGCGCCGTCGGCGGAGTCGTAGCCGGTGATCGTGTCGCCGGAGCGGGTCAGCCGCAGCCAGCGCGGGTGCGCCGCCGACACGTCGCCGGGCATGCCCGCGATGTCCCCGGTGAAGTTGTACTGCAACCGGACGCCGTGGCCGCCGGTCACCATCATCGCCGCGTAGGCCGAGCCCTGGTGGGTGCTGCGCTTGATGATGATCCCCGCCTTGGCCCAGTCCACCAGGCCGGGCACCATGCCGCCGCCCCCCTGGGCCGCGCCATTGCTCAGGTTCGCGTGCTCCCCCGTGAGCGACGTGACGCGCGCGGTGAGCGTGCCGTTCCCGGTCAGGGGCTGGCGCACGAAGGAGAAGCTGTCGGTCACGACCTCGCCGCCCGGCCCGTGCGGGACGTAAGGCAGGCACGCCTTGCCCGACTCCGCCGGGCCTCCGTTGATCTGGCAGCCGACGCTCGCGTTCGCGGCCACGAACACGCCGATGAAGATGGTCAGCAGCGCGGCCACGATCATCCCGATCACCCAGCCGCGCACGCTGCGGAACTTGGTCCACTCGGCGCGCAGCACGGAGCCGAAGCCACCGCGGGGTCCGTCACCGAGCCCGGCTCCGGGCCGCGGCACCGAGATCGCCCGGGTCGTCATCGCGGCACCTCCTGCCCGGCGCCGAAGTCGGATCCGGCCGGGCGGAACTCGACGGCCTGCCTGGTCAGCTCCATGTAGGCCTGCTCCAGGGTCGCCCGG
>JASHOV010000222.1 GCA_030038495.1 Streptosporangiaceae bacterium | reverse complement strand
GCCCGGCAGCTGCGCGGGCCCGGCACCGCCCAGCAGGGAGAGCGCCACCCTGGCCGCAGCCGCGCCGCCCACGATGTTGCCCGCGGCGGCGCGCCGGTCTATCTCGTCGATCAGGTGGGTGAGCTCGGTCGCGTCGCGCCAGTCCGCGTGCAGCACGTAACCGCCGCCGCGGTGCTCGATCCGGTCGCGGCCGAGCACGCCGCGCAGCCGGCTCATCAGCACGGCCAGCTGATCCTCGGGCCTCGCGGGCTGGGTGTCCGCCCAGATCGAGTCGGCAAGCACGTCGCTGGACACCACCTGTCCGTCGGCAAGTGCGAGCAGGTGCAGCGCGAGGCGTGCCTTCCTGCTTCCCAGAGACTGTGATTCCACCCCATCTACGGAGAATTCACCCAGCACTCGCACGGCGAGCGACTTCATGCAGGTATCCAACATCGCAGCCGCTGCTGCCGCCAGCGTCGGGTGCAAGGAAGCTGCAACCTGCGAGTACGAGGCTCGGAACTGCCAAGCCGGCGAATGGCAGCCGGCCATCGCATGAGGAGGACGCATGACTGCACAGGCGGAGCAGAAGAGTTTCGGCAGCCCGGACGAGACCCGCAGCTTCAGCCACGGCTCGCTGGAACTGCTGAAGATCGGCGGCGCCGAGATCGGGCGGCTCACGCTGGAGCCGGGCTGGCGCTGGTCGGAGCACGTAAAGCCGGTTGCGGGCACCGAGCTTTGCGAGGCGCCGCACTTCCAGTACCACGTGAGCGGCACCCTGCAGATCGTGATGGCCGACGGGTCGGAGTTCACCGCCCGTCCTGGCGACGTGACCGCGTTGCCGCAGGGCCACGACGCCTGGGTGGTCGGGGACGAGCCGGTCGTGGTCGTGGACTGGTACGGCGCGAGCAACTACGCACGCTGAGCCGTTAGGACACAGGCGGGTGGCAGGCCCGGTTGGCGAGGCTTGCCACCCGGGCTTAAAGCCAAGCGCCGCGCTACAGAACGGCAGCGGCCGCCGGCTGTGGCTGCATCGGCGTCATCGGGTTCCGCATTGCGCGAGGGCTGAATCTGAACACCCAAGATCTCCGTCAATATTCTCTTGCCCTTTCCGGGCTCGGCGCTTATTCTCGAATTACCACGTTGAAGGAGGAAACCGGTGCGAACCTGGTTGCACAGCCAGCACGGCGTCGCGAGTGCGCACAGCGCACTTAATGCATACCGTGCTGCGATGTGCTGCGAGCTGACGCTGTGTATGTCGCTATCCGGCATACGAGCGGCGACAGCATCAGGGGACGGACCGCCTATGTAAGGCCAGCTTGTGAGGCCGCACAGAGGCACCGCCCCCAGGACACAGAAACCCTGGCGGGCGGTTTCTGATTTTACCGGCACGTATTTATACTCGCTTATTTTGTGCTGCCTTAGGGATGTAGCTCAATTGGCAGAGCACCGGTCTCCAAAACCGGGTGGTGAGGGTTCGAGGCCTTCCGTCCCTGCGAAGCCCTGAATGGGTTTGCATTTTGATAACTCCACAGCGGGAAACGTTTCTGTGCGGCCGGCGGGCCGCACGTCCGAGGGTCCTGGGCCGCCACATCGGCGCGGCCCAGGACCGGCACGGGGATGACAGCTAAGGAGCGGGCGCGCCCTGCAAGCACCGCCGCAGCGGGTTCGATTCCCGCCGTCTCCACGCACGCGGTCTCGGCCGACGTTCGGGTTTTAGCTCAGCGGTAGAGCGCGCCGTCCGGGGCGGTGAGGTCCCAGGTTCGAGCCCTGGAAGCCCGACTCATGGCTCTCTAGCTCAGCTGGCAGAGCGTCCGGTTGAAGCCCGGGAGGTCGCTGGTTCGAGCCCAGCGGGAGCCACAGCGCCGACGCAACACAGTGCCGATGCACCGACAGCGCCGTACTGGTCTAACGGCAAGACGGCTGCCTTCCAAGCAGCTCATCGGGGTTCGACTCCCCGGTACGGCTCTACGCGCCGCTAGCTCAATGGCAGAGCGACGGACTCTTAATCCGCAGGTTCGGGGTTCGAATCCCTGGTGGCGCACGCATCACGCGATGGGACATAGGGGAACAGGTAGACCCACCCGGCCCTGAACCGGGAGATTCCAGGATCGAAGCCTGGTGTCCCAGCGACGCCCTTGTAGCTCAGCAGGTCCAGAGCGCTGCTCTCGTAAAGCAGAGGCACCCGTTCGATCCGGGTCAGGGGCTCGGCACGTGCTCGTACTCCAAACGGCAGAGAGGCCGGCCCGAGATGCCGGATGCTGCGGGTTCGACTCCCGCCGGGCGCACCAAACGGCACGCGACGGCCCGGACGCGGGTCCGTATCTCGGCACCTTCACGCGCCGCGTCGCGTGCCGTTTCCGGCCGCCGTAGCTCAGCTGGCACGAGCGTCTGCATGGTAGGCAGAAGGTCCCCGGTTCGAAACCGGGCGGTGGCTCCGGGTGGATGTAGCTCAGCAGGCAGAGCGTCGCCTCGCCATGGCGAAGGTCGCGGGTTCGAAGCCCGTCATCCGCTCCACGCGCTGGTGGTGTAACTGGCAGCCACGCGGGTCTCAGGTGCCCGTGCCGCAAGGCGTGGGGGTTCGAATCCCTCCCGGCGCACGCAAGGAGAGTGAACCGATCAGGGATCGGGCCTCGCTGCTAACGAGTGCGCGCCCCCAACGGGTGCGTGGGCTTCGACTGCTCCGCTCTCCGCACTGGATCATGAAGCTGCCGGGCGGCAGCCGCCGCCTCGAAAGCGGACGGGCGGGGCAACTCGCTGGGGTTCGAGACCTCCGTGATCCTCGTCGCCACGGGCATGTAGCTCAGCCGGTCAGAGCACTTCGCTGATACCGAAGCGGTCGGAGGTTCAAGTCCTCCTGTGCCCACGCGTTAGCACGGTCCGTTCGTCTAGCGGCCAAGGACGCCGGGTCCTCACCCCGGCGACGCGGGTTCGAATCCCGCACGGACTGCTGCGGGGTAGCCAAGCTGGGAAGGCACCGGCCTCATAAGCCGCGATCGCGGGTTCGACTCCCGTCCCCGCTACCACCGAACGGGGCAGCGCGTCTCGTCCCAGTTCAAGTACCGTCACGTGGTACCCGAGTCCGGCGACGGGAGCGCTCCAGACATGGCCAAGCTGATTTACTCCGCGATCGCGTCGCTCGACGGACACGTCGAGGACAAGCGGGGCAGGATCGACTGGGCAGCGCCGGACGACGAGGTGCTCGCGTTCATCAACGATCTCGAGCGACCGATCGGCACCTACTACCTCGAGCGAGCGGACGCGGATCGAGCCCGAGTTCGACCCCGCCGCGATCGGGCGGCTGAAAGTGTCCTCGGCTCGCGACATCTCGGTCGGCGGGGCCGAGCTCGCCGGGACAGCGATTGCCGCCGGTCTGGTTGACGAGTGTCACCTGTTCCTCGTCCCGATCCTCCTCGGCGGCGGAAAGAGCGCGCTGTCCGGTGGCGCTCGCGCCCGGCTCAAGCTCCTGGCGAACGCCGCTTCCGGGGCGGTGTCGTGCACCTCCACTACGCGGTCTCGGCCCTGGATGCTCCGTGATCGGTCAGGGCGGCCACAATCCGGTGTCGTTCAACGGCAGGACGCTGCCCTGTTAAGGCAGCTATCGGGGTTCGAATCCCTGCGCCGGAGCTGCGCCGGAGCTGCGCCGGAGCTGAGTCGTCGCGCCGCGAAACCGCGGAAGGCAGGCTCCGGTAGCACAACGGATAGTTGCGCCACGCTACGAACGTGGAGGGTGGGAGTTCGATTCTCTCCCGGAGCGCGAGCTCGGCTAGCTCAACTGGAAGAGCGCCTCGCTTACACCGAGGAGGCTGGGGGTTCGAGGCCTCCGCTGAGCACAGAGGGTGTAGCTCAATTGGCAGAGCGGCTGGTCGTGAGCCAGCAGGTTGCCGGATCATGGCCGGTCACCCTCCCCGCCAGCTTGGCCGAGTGGCTGAAGGCGCCGCACTGTAAATGCGGATCGGAAGACGCGGTGGTTCGAATCCATCAGCTGGCACGCAAGTCCTCGTAGCGCAGCGGATAACGCGCCGCCCTCCGGAGGCGGAGACCGCTGGTTCGAATCCAGCCGAGGACGCCCGAGGTCGAGTGCCCGAGCGGTGAGGGAGCCGCCCGCAAAGCGGAACAGGCCGGTTCGAGTCCGGCCGGGCCAGCCGCGTTTCCCGCTGACGAGTTTGCTGCGAGCAGCGGCACGGGTCGACGGCAGCCGGTTATCGGCATTCACAGGTTCGACTCCTGCCACCGCTGGGTGGGTGAGCCCGGCCGCCACCCTCACATCCGTGCCCGGCTCGCAGCTACTGCCCGTGCTGCCGCGGGTCGACGGCTTCCGGTTATCACCGGTCTGAAAAACCGCATTGCTCCGGTCGCCCACTCCCACATCCGCGCCATCACGGGCAGCACCGATCGGGGGCTGGGTGCGGGTCGACGCAGGCCGGTAGCTCAGTTGGGAGAGCGCCTTATGAATGCCCGGCAGGCACGCCCACATCCGCACCCACTCCGATCACATCGCCCACCACTTGCCCGCGCGGCGAGGCCGATACCCATCATCACCCGCCCGCCGGGCGGGCCGGCTACACGAGGGATACCACCATGCGTGACGCTCTCGCGCGCATCAGCGCGCTCGCGACCCCGCAGCGTCGGCCGCTGGCCGGCCGCGACCAGGTCCGCAACGCGGCCGAAGGCTACGTCTTCGGCAAGGACCTGTGGACCCAGGTCGAGGACTTCCTGATCCTGGGCACCACGGGCGGCACCTACTACGTCGGCGCTGAGCAGCTCACGATGGCGAACGTCGACGTCCTCGACCGCGCGATTGCTGCGGACGGCCCGCGGGTGGTTGCGCTCGTGACCGAGATCTCTGTTGCGCAGCCGGCCCGTGCGCCGAAGCCGCGGCCGTGCCTGTTCGCGCTCGCGGCCGCGGCGGCCAAGGGCGACCCGCTCACCGTGCAGGCGGTCAAGGCGGCGTTCACGCGCGTGGTCCGGACGACCGACCAGCTGGCGATGTTCTTCGGGTACTGGAAGAACATCGCGGGCAAGCCGGCCCTCGGCAAGAGCGGCAGCAGCCCGGTGACCGGCCGCGCCATGCGGACCGCCCTCTCCTCCTGGTTCACCGCCGGGGACGCGCACGACGTGGCGTTCCGGGCACTGAAGGCACGGCAGCGGGCCACCCCGCAGGGCGAGGCGATGGCGCTTCGGGACATCATCAGGATCGCGCATCCCGCAGGCCGCACCCCGGAGCACGCGGCGCTGATCGGCTGGCTGGTCGGCCGGGTCGGCGACGACCAGGCCCGCGCCGCCCTGCCGGAGGTGGACAACTTCCTCGCGGCCCAGGCGGTCACCAGCGCGGCGCAGGCCGTGCAGGTAATCCGCGACCGGCGCGTGCCGTGGGAGTTCCTGCCGTCCAGCGTGCTCGGCGAGCCTGAGGTGTGGAGCGAGCTGATCGACACGATCGGCCTGACCGCGCTGATCCGCAACCTGGCCCGGATGACGCGGATCGGGACGATCGCGCCGTTCGCCGAGGCCACGAGCCGTATTACCGCGCGGCTTACCGACGGTGGCGCCCTGGCGCGGGCGCGGGTCCACCCGATGGACGCCTACCTCGCGCTCAAGGTCTACCAGTCGGGCCAGGCACGGCACCAGGGCGCGCGGCCGACCGAGTTCACGCCGGTACCGGCGGTGGTGGACGCGCTCGAGACTGCCCACGAGCTGTCGTTCGGGAACGTGGCACCTTCGGGCCGGCGCATTCTCGTCGCCGTCGACTCGTCCGGGTCGATGACCGGGCACCAGGTGGCGGCCAACGGCACGCGCCTGGGCAGCGCCTACGAGGTGGCCAACACGGTGGCCGTGATGCTGGCCCGGATCGAGGGCGCGGGCCTGCACGTGATCGACGTGGACACCTCGGTGCACCGGTCGCGGGTCACCCCGCGTGCGAGCCTGCGCGCGATCGCGGGCTGGCGGCCGTCCGGCGGCGGCACCGACCTGTCGCTACCGTTCACGTGGGCGCTGCAGCAGCGGCTGAGCGTGGACGGGATCCTCGTGCTCACCGACAACGAGACCTGGGCGGGCCGTCAGCACCCGGTCCAGGCGCTGCAGGCTTACCGGCAGACGGTGAATCCGGCGGTCCGGGTCGTGGTGGTCTCGCTGACCCCGGTCGGGTACAGCATCACCGACCACGCCGACGCGGGCGTGCTTGCGGTCGCGGGCCTGGACGCCTCGCTGCCCAAGCTCATCAGCGGTTTCATCCGCTGACGGGAACGCGGCCCGGCTCACCGCCGCATCCTCCACGCCGGACGCCGATGCCGGTCAGTCCGCGTAGCCGCCCGGCCAGCCGGGATCTTGTTGCCGCGGTGACGGGCCGCGGGTAGCGTCGCCGGGGTGACCGGTCGGATTCGCACCAGCGCGGAGATGATGGCCGAGATCGAGACGATCGTCGGATTCGGGGTCCGGCGGCCTGGCTACGCCGCAGATCAGCGGGCCGCGCAGTGGGCGGCCCGGCGATTCGCCGAGATTGGCCTGCTCGACGTCGCACTCGAGCCGGTCGAGCTGCCGATGTGGGAGCCGGGCGAGGCCAGGCTCGACGTATGGCCGGCCGGTGACGTGGCGGCGGTCGAGAGATTCACCGGATTCGCGCTGCCCTACACCCGGGGCTGCGTCGACCTCGAGCGCGACCTGGTGCCGATCGATGCCGCCGACGCCCGCGACCAGATCGTCGTCGAGCCGCTGTCCTTCATCGAGCTGCCCCAGTCCCTCATGCGGGACGAGGCGACGTTCGCCTTCGACCCCGACGGCGACTTCGGCACGCTCGTGCAGACGCTGCCGTTCGGTCCGCGGCTGAACCAGGTCGCCGATGCCGCCATCGAGGCCGGCGCGGCCGGGTACGTTGGCATGCTGACCGGGCTGCCGTGGGAGACCAGCAGCTACTACGTGCCCTATGACGCCAAGCCCCGCGCGCTGTCGGCCCTGTGGCTGAGCCGGTCCGGCGGTCACCGCCTGCAGCGGCTGACGAGCGCGGGACCGTGCCGCGCGCGGCTGAACATCGATGGCACCACCACGACGGTCACCAGCCACAATGTGGTCGGGCACCTGCCCGGCCGCGGCGCCGAGAGGGTCATCATCGGCTCACACCACGACGCGCCGTGGGCATCGGCGGTCGAGGATGCCAGCGGCATGGCGCTCGTGCTGGCCCAGGCCGACCACTGGGCCGGCGTGCCCGCCGGCGACCGGCCGCACAACCTGACGTTCCTCCTCACCGCCGGGCACATGGCCGACGGGGCGGGCACCAGGGCGTTCGTGACCCGGCACGCCGGCATCCTGGAGCACGTGGTGCTGGAGCTGCATCTCGAGCACGCGGCGGCCGAGGTCCGGGGCGACGGCGAGCGGCTGGCGCTCACCGGGCGGCCCGAGCCGCGCTGGTGGTTCACCAGCACCGAGCCGGCCCTGGAGGCGGCGGTCGCCGACGCGCTGCGGCACGAGGACCTGCGCCGTTCGCTGGTGCTCAGGCCGACCGTGTTCGGTGCCGCGCCGACGACCGACGGCAGCGCGTTCTACCTGGCCGACGTGCCGATCGTGCAATTCCTGACCGCGCCGATGTACCTGTTCGATGCCGCGGACACGATCGACAAGATCCACGTGCCCAGCCTGGAGCCGGTAACCAGGGTCGCCATCCGCATCATCGAGTCACTGCGCGGGCGGACCGCGGCGGAGCTCAGGAACTGACGCCCGCGTGCTAGCTGACATGCCGAAGAAGCGTGGCAGCTTCGGCCGCTCGGTGGGCCGCGGAGCGCGAGTTCTGCGGCTCCCGTTGCCAGAGCCGTTGCCGTTTTGGCGGCATGCTGACCTGCTTGACCGCGGCTTCACGGTGCTATCCGAGCCGCCGCTCGAAGAGCACCTTCGCGGAGGAGGGGCCGTCGTAGCCGTCGACGGGGCCGGTAACAGCGAAGCCCATGGCGGCGTGGGAAGGAGATCGACGCGCTGTTGACGGGCGCGGTAACCGCGCGGACGACGCGGCGGCCGTCCTTCGCCGCCATCTCGAAGAACGCCTGGTACAGCAGTCTGGCCAGGCCGCTTCGGCGTTCCTCGGGCGCCACGCCAGCGAACTGGATATATGCGCAATCGCGCTGAGCAGGAGAACAGAACCCGACGAGGAACCCGGCGAGTTCACCACCAGAATGCTCGGCGATGAAGCTCGTGTCGTGGAAGTGATCGAGGAACAGCCTGGGCAGCGCAGGCTGGACCGGCCGCCCCCACCAGTCATCGACCGCAGCGATAATGCCGTCATAGTCGGCTGCCCGCGCAGCCCGCAGTGAGATGTCTCCAGTCATGACGACGGATCTTATGGCCCTCGCGGTCGCCGGCAAGCCCGAGGTCACCGGCCAGTAACCGGAGGACCGAATCCCATGTTGCACTACCGCGAGCTAGGAATGTTCGGCCTCGAGGGCCTGGGGCGAGGCGACAATGTGGGGAAGTGCGGCGTGCCGATCTGAGTTTGGTCGAGTCGAGCTAGTCGTCGTCTTCGGCGTTAATTCTCGTGTCGGCACGGCGAAGGCGCGCCAGATCTGAGGACAGATGCTCAGCCCCGGCCTCGCCGAGGATCGGGATCACCAGCTCGCGCATCACCGATTCGACGACCGCGTCGCCGGCCGCCGCCGCGGC